>NZ_VZZS01000024.1:0-69674 GCF_009650575.1 Pseudomonas sp. MNR3A
CGAGCCTGGTCAACCACCTCAAGAGCGTCAAGCGCAGCTTGCGCAGCCTGCGCTTGTCGCCCAAGTCGATCAAGGCTACCGACGACTGATCGCGCTGCCACCGCACCGGCCGCTGTGGGAGCGGGTTTACCCGCGAAAGGGCCGGTACGGGCAATTAAAATTCACGATTCTGTCACCATTTCTCAGCCAAACCGTAAACCCTCGGGGCCACCCTGAAGCTCCCGCACCCGATCTGGGAGACAGGCAATGGCAAACGATCATTTCGGTTCGTACCAACCCAACGCCAAGGCTCGCAAGCAGGCTGAGAAGGATCAACGTCGCATGGAATATCGACGTGCGATCGAAAGCTACTGCGACCAGCGTCAACTGTTGCGTGATATCGCCGACTACCCTGAGCTGCAAGACATCACGGTATGGCAGGTGGCGTCGGCGGCTTCCCAGAAAATCGCTCCACAAGCCCGCTGATTTTCGCGCGTTCGCTACGAATGAACGCATGAAATGCCAAGGCCACCGGCGATTGCCGCTTGGCCTTGGACTGCACCACGCACCAGCTGCGGTACAGCGGCAGTTCCTCGACGGGCAATTCCCTGAGCATCCCGGTGGCCAGCTCCATGTTCACTGCATGGCGAGTCAGCAGGGCGATGCCCAAACCGGCGATCACGCATTCGCGCTGGGCGTCGGCCGAGGCCACCTCCAGGGTCTGGGTGAAGTGCACGCGCTTGTCCTTGAAGTACTCCTCGCAGGCTTTGCGCGTGCCCGAGCCTTGTTCGCGGATGAGCAGGGTATGAGGCTCCAGGTCTTGCAGGCGCAAGCGTTCGAGCTTGCACAACGGGTGTTCCGGTGGCGCCACCGCGATGATCGGGTTATTCAGAAACGGCAGGAACTCCAGGCCCATGTCCTGCGGCACCATCGACATGATGATCAGGTCGTCGCGGTTGTCGGACAGGCGTCGGATGGCCTGGGCGCGATTGACCACCGTGAGGGTGAGGTTGACCTCCGGGTGTCGTTGCTTGAAGGCGGCGAACAGGTGTGGCACGAAGTACTTCGCACTGGATTCGATCGCCAGTTTCAATTGCCCCTGCAGTGAGCCCTGCATGTCCGACAGCTGCATGTCGAGGTTTTCCAGGCGCCCGAAGATGTCGCGGCTGGCACGTTGCAGTGCCTCGGCGGCTTCGGTCAGGTAGAGCTTTTTGCCGACGTACTCGAACAGTGGCTGGCCGACCAGCTCTTCGAGCTGGCGGATCTGTAGACTTACGGCGGGTTGCGTAAGCGCCATCTCTTCTGCCGCGCGGCTGTACGAGCGCAAATCACACACTTCGTTAAAGATCTGCAGCTGACGCAAAGTCATACGCATCAAGGATTTACGCATTTATCCCCAGGCTCCGGCAAAACCTTGTTACCCAACTATAAGCTTTTGCTAATACAGCCCCTAACAAATATTGATTTTTGTTTATTCACCGGTGGCGCTAGTTTGAAGGTGCGACTGGCCAGCGACGTCTGGTCACGCGCCGACCGGTGTAACCGGATCGTCTGTTCCTACGGCTTTGGGAAGACTCCAGTGATAAAAAAAATCCTGATCGCCAACCGGGGTGAAATCGCAGTTCGGATCGTGCGTGCCTGCGCCGAGATGGGCATTCGCTCTGTCGCGATCTTTTCCGACGCCGACCGTCATGCCTTGCACGTCAAGCGCGCCGACGAGGCCTACAGCATCGGTGCCGAGCCTCTGGCCGGTTACCTGAACCCGCGCAAGCTGGTGAACCTTGCTGTGGAAACCGGCTGTGACGCCCTGCATCCGGGCTACGGTTTTCTATCGGAAAACGCCGAACTTGCGGAAATCTGCGCCGAGCGTGGCATCAAGTTCATCGGCCCTGCCGCCGAGGTCATCCGTCGCATGGGCGACAAGACCGAAGCGCGCCGCACGATGATCCAGGCCGGTGTCCCGGTGACCCCAGGTACCGAAGGCAACGTGGCCGACATCCACGAAGCCCTGAGCGAAGGCGAGCGCATCGGTTATCCGGTGATGCTCAAGGCCACCTCCGGTGGCGGCGGGCGTGGTATTCGCCGCTGCAACAGCCGCGAAGAGCTGGAACAGAACTTCCCGCGGGTGATTTCCGAAGCCACCAAGGCGTTCGGTTCCGCCGAGGTGTTTCTCGAGAAATGCATCGTCAATCCCAAACACATCGAGGCGCAGATTCTCGGTGACAGCTTCGGCAACGTGGTGCATCTGTTCGAGCGCGACTGTTCGATCCAGCGCCGCAACCAGAAGCTCATCGAAATCGCCCCGAGCCCGCAGCTGACGCCGGAACAGCGCGCCTACATCGGTGACCTGGCCGTACGGGCCGCCAAGGCGGTCAACTACGAGAACGCCGGTACCGTGGAGTTCCTGCTTGCCGATGGCGAGGTGTACTTCATGGAGATGAACACCCGAGTGCAGGTGGAACACACCATCACCGAGGAAATCACCGGCATCGATATCGTGCGTGAGCAGATCCGCATCGCCTCGGGCCTGCCGCTGTCGGTCAAACAGGAAGACATCCAGCATCGTGGCTACGCGTTGCAGTTCCGGATCAACGCCGAAGACCCGAAGAACAATTTCCTGCCCAGCTTCGGCAAGATCACCCGTTACTACGCCCCCGGCGGCCCGGGCGTACGTACCGATACAGCAATCTATACCGGCTACACCATTCCACCGTTCTACGACTCCATGTGCCTGAAACTGGTGGTCTGGGCGCTGACCTGGGAAGAAGCCATGGACCGTGGTCTGCGAGCCCTGGATGACATGCGCCTGCAGGGGGTCAAGACCACCGCCGCGTATTACCAGGAAATCCTGCGCAACCCGGAATTCCGTAGCGGCCAGTTCAATACCAGCTTCGTGGAAAGCCATCCGGAACTGACCAACTACTCGATCAAGCGCAAACCCGAAGAGCTGGCCCTGGCCATCGCCGCCGCCATCGCCGCCCACGCAGGCCTGTGAGGAATTCAACAATGTCCAAGAAAATCCATGTAACCGACACAATCCTGCGCGACGCCCACCAGTCCTTGCTGGCCACCCGCATGCGCACCGAAGACATGCTGCCGATCTGCGAAAAGCTCGACAAGGTCGGCTACTGGTCGCTCGAAGTCTGGGGCGGCGCGACCTTCGATGCCTGTGTGCGCTTCCTCAAGGAAGATCCGTGGGAGCGCCTGCGCCAACTGCGCGCCGCGCTGCCCAACACGCGCCTGCAAATGCTGCTGCGCGGTCAGAACCTGCTGGGCTACCGTCATTACAGCGATGATGTGGTCAAGGCCTTCGTGGCCAAGGCTGCAGTCAATGGTATCGACGTTTTCCGTATCTTCGACGCCATGAACGATGTGCGTAACCTGCGCGTGGCCATCGAAGCGGTGAAGGCCGCCGGCAAGCACGCCCAGGGCACCATCGCCTACACCACCAGCCCCGTGCACACCATCGAGGCCTTCGTGAACCAGGCCAAGCAGATGGAAGCCATGGGTTGCGACTCGGTAGCGATCAAGGACATGGCCGGCCTGTTGACGCCGTACGCCACCGGCGAGCTGGTCAAGGCGCTGAAAGCCGAGCAGTCGCTGCCGGTGTTCATCCACTCCCATGACACCGCCGGCCTGGCCGCCATGTGCCAGCTCAAGGCTGTGGAGAACGGCGCCGACCATATCGACACCGCCATCTCCAGCTTCGCCTGGGGCACCAGCCACCCGGGCACCGAGTCGATGGTTGCCGCGCTCAAGGGCAGCGAGTTCGACACCGGGCTGGACCTGGAGCTGCTGCAGGAAATCGGCATGTACTTCTACGCCGTGCGCAAGAAGTACCACCAGTTCGAGAGCGAGTTCACCGCCGTGGATACCCGCGTGCAGGTCAACCAGGTACCGGGCGGGATGATTTCCAACCTGGCCAACCAGCTCAAGGAGCAGGGCGCCCTCAACCGTATGAACGAAGTGCTGGCGGAGATCCCGCGCGTGCGCGAAGACCTCGGCTTCCCGCCGCTGGTCACCCCGACCTCGCAGATCGTCGGCACCCAGGCGTTCTTCAACGTGCTGGCCGGTGAGCGCTACAAGACCATCACCAACGAAGTGAAGCTGTACCTGCAAGGCGGCTACGGCAAGGCGCCAGGTGTGGTTGACGAGAAGCTGCGCCGCCAGGCGATCGGCAGCGAAGACGTCATCGATGTGCGCCCGGCCGATCTGCTCAAGCCGGAAATGGCCAAGCTGCGTGCCGAGATCGGCAGCCTGGCGCACAGCGAGGAAGACGTGCTGACCTTCGCCATGTTCCCGGACATCGGACGCAAGTTCCTCGAAGAGCGTGAAGCCGGAACCCTCAAGCCCGAAGCCTTGCTGCCAATCCCGGAAGCCGGTGCTGCAGCCTCCGTGGGCGGTGAGGGTGTACCGACCGAGTTCGTCATCGACGTGCACGGCGAGACCTACCGCGTCGACATCACCGGCGTGGGCGTCAAGGCCGAAGGCAAGCGTCACTTCTACCTGTCCATCGACGGCATGCCGGAAGAAGTGGTGTTCGAGCCGCTCAACGATTTCGTCGGCGGCGGCAGCAGCAAGCGCAAGCAGGCCAGCGCGCCGGGTCACGTCAGCACCACCATGCCGGGCAACATCGTCGATGTGCTGGTCAAGGAGGGCGATGTGGTCAAGGCCGGGCAGGCAGTGCTGATTACCGAAGCCATGAAGATGGAGACCGAAGTGCAGGCGGCCATCCCCGGCAAGGTCGTTGCCATCCACGTAGCCAAGGGCGACCGGGTGACCCCGGGCGAGATCCTGATCGAGATCGAAGGCTGAGCGACAGCCTTCGACTGACAAGCGGTTTACCTCATGGGGAGCGGTTGCTCCCCTTTTTTTATGTTGGGTTCAAGGCCCGATCGCGGGGCACCCCGCTGGTTCTGGAATTGGCGGGGTACCTTTGGGAGCGGCGGTTCGGCGCTCCGACTTGCCCCGCGATTGCGTCAGGCCAGGCGACACGCTTCCAAGGTTTTCACCTGACCGTCAGGCCGCTGGTTCTCCACGCTCAACCAGCGCTCGAACCCCGCCGCCACTGCTGGCCACTCCCCGTCGGTGATCGAATACCAGGCGGTGTCGCGGTTCTGGTCCTTCACCACCATGTGCTGGCGGAACACGCCTTCGAAGACAAAGCCGAAGCGCAGCGCCGCGCGCTTGGAGCGGGCGTTGGCATCGTTGCATTTCCACTCCAGGCGCCGATTGCCCAGCTCGAAGCCGAGCTTGCTCAACAGGTAGACCGCCTCGGTGCCTTTGGGCGTGCGCTGCATGGCCGCGCCAAAGGCGATGTGGCCGATTTCGAAACGTCCCTGCTCGGGGACGATCGACATGTAGCTGAGGATGCCCTGCACCTGCCCGTTGTGTTTGTCGATGACGCTATAGAACAGCGGATCGCGGCCCGCTGCGTTGCCTTGCAGCCAGCGGTCGAAGTCGGCGCGTTCGGCGAACGGCCCATAGGGCAGGTAGTTCCACAGCACCGGGTCCGATCCCGGGCCTTGCAGGACTTCCCACAGGTCGTCGCCATGGCGCGCCGGGTCGAGTTTCTCCAGGCGGATGAAGCGGCCATCGAGGGGGGAGGCGTCCGGTGTCGCAGCGGGTTTCCAGTTCAGGGTCATGATCGGCCTACAGTGCTTTGCGAAATTGAATGAAGCCCGGACGCTCGGCGACCTGCTCGTACAGGCTGATGGCCGTGGCGTTGGTCTCGTGGGTCAGCCAGTGCACCTTGATGCAGCCAGCGGTCTTGGCGGCGGCGTAGACGTGTTCGATCAGCTGGCGGCCGATACCCAGGCCGCGCTGCTCGCCCTCAACGTAGAGGTCTTGCAGGTAGCAGGAGTTCTCGATGCTCCAGTTGGAACGATGATAGATGTAGTTGACCATTCCCACCGCCTTGCCATCGACCCAGGCGAGGGCCGAGTGGGTGGGTTCGCTGGGGTCGAGCAGGCGCTGCCAGGTATTGGCCGTGACCTCTTCGGCGAGGGTGGTCTGGTAGAAGCGCAGGTAGGCCTGCCACAGGGGCAGCCAGGCGGCGTGGTCTTCGAGAGTGACCGGGCGCAAGGTGACGTTGGACATGGTGGTTTCCTTCAAAGCGAACGCATCTGCGTCGCGAGTTGGTTGTCGAGTGGATCGGGGCTGTTGGCCAGGCCTTCGCGCACGCCTTGGACATCTTCGGCGCTGCGGTTCTGGCTGAGCTTGCGGGCGCCCTGGATGCGGGTGATGGGCAGGCGGATGCCGACGATGGCGCGGAGCATGCCGTCGATGTAGTCGGCGGGGGCGTCGGCGACCTTCCAGGGGGTGGCGCGGCCTTGTTCATGCAGGTCGGTCAGGCGGCTGACGATCTCCAGCAGGGGCGCCGGGTCATGGATGACCTCGACCGGCCCGTGGGCATGCACCGCCACATAGTTCCACGTGGGCACCACCTTTGGATTCTCCAGCTTGCTCGGGTAGTAGCCGGGGCTCACGTAGGCATCGGCGCCCTGGAAAACCAGCAGGGCTTCACCGCCTCGCTCCAGGTCCTGCCACTGGTGGTTGGCGCGGGCCAGGTGGCCGTATACCGTACCGAACTCGCCTTCGCGGGTGTCCACCAGCACTGGCAGGTGGGTCGCCAGCAGGCCGTGCTCTCCGTGGCTGACCAGCGTGGCAAGGCGCGTCTGCAGCATCTGCTGGTGCAGACGTTGGAGATCGTGTTCCTGATGAGGCTTGGCGTTGTACATGGCGAAGTCCTTGTTTGATGACATCATCCTAGGCAGGCTATTGGTTCTGTGTAAGAGCCATTTACCGCTGATTTGACAGGTCCAATGTCATGAGTGAGCGTCCTCTCGTTTTGCCTTTCGACCCCGCCGGCATTGTGCTGGACCGCCGCCGTGGCCTCAGCCAGCAGCTCTACCAGGCACTGCGCGCGCGGGTGCTGGACGGCCGGCTGAGCAGTGGCACGCGGCTGCCGGCCACTCGTGACCTGGCTTCGGTGCTGGCGCTGTCGCGCAACAGCGTGGTGCGTGCCTATGACCAGTTGTACGCCGAAGGCTTCATCGAAAGCCGAGTCGGGGATGGCACCTATGTGAGTCGGCTGCCAAAACTGTCCACACAGTTATCAACAAGGTTATCCCAGGGGTTATCAACAGAGTTATCCACATTTTCGCCCGATGACACTGAGGATTTATCCAGTTCAACGCGCTCCAGCGCACCCTTGGAGCGCTTGAAATCACACCATCTTTCACCGCCCAGAGCCGGGGCTCCGAGGGCTTTTCGGGTCGGTATTCCCGCGTTCGATCTGTTCCCGTTCGACGTCTGGGCCAAGCTGCAAGCGGGTTTCTGGCGTGATCCCGATCCTGCGCTGCTCGGTTACGGCGACCCGGCCGGGGAGCCTGTGCTGCGCGAACTGATTGCGGCCTACATGCGTCGCTCGCGAGGGCTTTCGTGCACCGCTGAACAAATTGTGATCACCAGTGGTGCACAGCAGGCCATCAGCCTTTGTGCACAGCTGCTGCTGCAACCTGGCGAGGAGGTGGCTGTGGAAAACCCGGGCTATCGCGCCGCCGGTCATGCCTTTGCCCTGGCCGGAGCGAAGGTGCGCGGTGTGGCGATAGACGAGGAAGGGCTGGTGTGCGAGCAGCTCGCCCAGTTGCGCGACTGTCGCCTGGCCTACGTGACGCCTGCGCACCAATACCCCACCGGCGTCACCATGAGCCTGGCGCGACGCTTGTCGTTGCTGGCCTGGGCCGAACGCCAGGATGGCTGGATCATCGAGGACGATTACGACGGCGAATACCGCTACAGCGGCCCACCGCTGGCCCCCCTTGCAGCGCTGGACCGCCAGCAGCGGGTGATCTACGTCGGCACCTTCGGCAAGATCGCCTTCCCCGCGTTGCGCCTGGGTTACCTGGTGCTGCCGCCGCGACTGGTGCAGGCCTTCAGCCAGGCGCGTGCATTGGCGGTGCGGCATTCCGAAGTCGGGACGCAGTGCGTGATGGCGCAATTCATGGCTCAGGGGCACTTCCAGCGGCATATACGCCGCATGCGTCGGGCGGCGCTGGCGCGGCGCAATGTGCTCAAGGCCGGCTGGCCGCTGGATGTGCCGGGGCTGGGCGCAATGCCGGAAGTGGCGGCGGGACTGCATGTGAAAGTGGGTGTGGATAACTTCGCGCGGGAGCAAGCGCTGGTGGCCAGGGCAGAGGCGGTGGGAGTGGAAGTGCATCCGCTGAGTGCTTACTGGCTGGAGGACAGCGAGGTGCCTGTGGACAAGCGGGCAGGGCTGGTGCTGGGTTTCGCTGCGGTGCCCGAGGAGGAGATTGCCGGGGCGTTGATGCGATTGCGCCGGGTCTGGCGGTAAGGCGTTAGACCGCGTTGTCTGTTTCGCGGGCAAGCCAGCTCCTACTAAAGAGCCTGTAGGAGCTGGCTTTGCGCGCGAAGCAGGCGGCTCAGGTACCGGACTTGATCCGCGTCCAGGCCCGAGTCCTTGCCCGTTCGGCTTCTTTGCTCAGCGGCTTGAGGGTATACAGCGTGGTCATCGCCTCAGCCGTCGGGTACAGGTTCGGGTTGTTGCGAATCTGTGGGCTGACCTTTTCGGTCGCGTCCTTGTTCGGGTTGGGGTAGCCGACGAAGTCGCTGATCGGCGCGATCACCTCTGGACGCAGCAGGTAGTTGATGAAGGTGTGGGCGTCGTCCGGGTTCGCTGCATTTTTCGGAATGGCCAGCATGTCGAACCAGATCGGCGCGCCTTCCTTGGGCAGGCGCATGTCCACCACCACGCCATTCTTGGCTTCGCGCGCACGGTTGGCGGCCTGCGAGAAGCTGCCGGAGTAGCCCACTGCCACGCAGATGTCGCCGTTGGCGATATCGGCCATGTACTTCGAGGAATGGAAGTAGGTGACGTGCGGGCGAATCTTCATCAGCAGCGCCTCGGCCTTCTTGTAGTCCTCAGGCTTGTCGCTGTTGGGTGACAGGCCTAGGTACTGTAGGGCCAGCGGCAGGATTTCCGACGGTGAATCAAGCAGCGCCACGCCGCACTGCTTGAGTTTGGCGATGTTCTCTTCCTTGAAGATCAGGTCCCAGCTGTCCACCGGTGCGTTGTCACCCAGCGCGGCCTTCACCTTGGCCGGGTTGAAGCCGATCAGGATGGTGCCGTACATGTAGGGCACGGCGAACTTGTTGCCCGGATCGTTGGCCTCGATCAGCTTCATCAGCGTTGGGTCCAGGTGCTGCCAGTTCGGCAGCTTGCTGCGATCCAGGGGTTGGAAGACTCCAGCCTCGATCTGCTTGGCGAGGAACACGTTGGAGGGCACTACCACGTCATAGCCGGAGTTGCCGGTCAGCAGCTTGGCTTCCAGTGCTTCGTTGGTGTCGAAGATGTCGTAGATCAGTTTGACCTGGGCATCCTTCTGGAAGTCGACCAGGGTCTGCGGAGTGATGTAGTCGAACCAGTTGTACACCCGCAGGGTGCGTTGTTCGGCATGGACCTGAAGGCCACCAGCCAGCAGGCCGGCAGCAACGAGCGGGGCTAACAGACGCTTGAATGGATGCATGATCAGGCTCCTGGCTGGGCGCGCTGGAACCCTTCCAGCACATTGACCGCATTGATGCCGATTTCCTCGACGGCATAGCCACCTTCCATCACGAACAGGGTCGGCTTGCCGAGTTGGGCGATGCGCTTGCCCATCTCCAGGTAGTCCGGGCTGTCGAGCTTGAACTGGGAGATCGGATCGTCCTTGAAGGTGTCTACGCCGAGCGAGATCACCAGCACATCGGCGTCGAAGGCGGCAATGCGTTGGCAGGCGTCTTCGAGGGCGGCACTCCAGGTGGCCCAGTCGCTACCTGCCGGCAGAGGATAGTTGACGTTGCAGCCCTCGCCTGCGCCCTCGCCGGTTTCGTCGGCATAGCCGAGGAAGAACGGGAACTCGTCGGTCGGGTCGCCGTGGATCGAGGCGAAGAACACGTCGTTACGGTCGTAGAAGATGTCCTGGGTGCCGTTGCCGTGGTGGTAGTCGACATCGAGGATCGCGACCTTGCGCCGGCCCTGGTCGAGGAAGGCCTGGGCAGCGATGGCGGCGTTGTTCAGGTAGCAGTAGCCGCCCATCACTTCGGCGGCAGCGTGGTGCCCTGGCGGACGGCACAGGGCAAAGGCGGCATGGGCGCCGCTCTGGATCGCGGCCTGCCCGGTCAGTGCGACTTGCGCTGCGCTGTAGGCGGCCTGCCAGGTACCGGCGGTGATCGGCGCGCCGCCGTCGAAGCTGTAGTAGCCCAGTTCGCCGTGCAGGCCGGTGGGTTTGATCTGGCGCAGGGTACGTGCTGGCCAGGTGAAGGGCAGCAGGTCGCCCTCCTGGTTCATGGCCGCCCAGCGCGCCCAGGCGCCTTCGAAGAAGTCCAGATAGGCGGCGCTGTGGATGCGCAGCAGCGGCGCGCGGCCGAAGTCGGTCGGGCCCTGAATCGGGCCGAGGTCGCGGTGCTGGACGCGGGCGAGCACATGGTCGGCGCGCGAGGGCATCTCGAAACACGGCATCAGCTTGCCGTCGATCAGCTCGCAGCGGCCGTGGTGCAGGCGATGGTCATCGGAATAGATCGTCAGCATTTGTTGTTCTCCGAAGGTGACTGGCGTGGGTCCATTGTGGTGGGCGGGCCAGGTGGAGAGAACGTTGCAAACGGCCAAAAGGGGATCGATATGGCCACTGGCGATGGCCGGATCGGGTGGTTTGGGGATATTTCCGGCCTATTGCCCCGCGGCTGGACGGGTGCCGACTACCCCCGAAAATGGCTGGGCGCCACGCCACTCCAGCGCTGGAACGCGTGTCGGAAGCTTGCCGTCTCGCTGAATCCCAGGGTTTCGGCGATCCGGTAGATCGGCATCTGGTCTTCGGCGAGCAACTGTTTGGCCCGTTCGAAGCGCAGCTCATCGAGCAGCTGTTGATAACTGCTGCCCAACGCCTGTAGGTGTCGCCGCAAGGTGCGCGACGAGCAGTTCATCTGCCGCGCCAGGCCCTCGAGCCCAGGCGCCGCATCGAGCTGCTGCATCAGCAGCTGGCGAATGCGCCCCAGCCAGGCCTGGCGGCCAGTGAACTCCAGGTTCAGGCGCCTGCAGCGTTCGGCCATGGCTTTGTGGGTGATGGGGTCGGCCAGGGGCAGTGGCATATCGAGCCAGCGCCGTTCGAAGGCAAAGGCGTTGTCTCGCGATTCGAAGCCCGTCGGGCAGGGGAATGCACCGGCGTAGAGCAGATGGTAGGCAGGGCGTGCGTGTTCGAAGCGTGCGGCCAGCAAGGGTAGCGGCCGGCCGAGCAGGTCATCGCAGATGACTTTCAGCGAGACCAGGCAGAATTCGGCATTGAACGCTGCCAGTGCCGGCCCCTCGCGATAATCGCTGGCGCTCAGCCAGACACGCTGGCCATCGTCGACCAGGCGCAACTGGAAGATTGTTCCCAGCAGTGCCGGATAACGCAGCGCCAGGCGCAGGGCGTCACCCAAAGTGGCACTCGAGAGCAAGGCGTAACCGAGCATGCCGTAGCACGACACATGCATCCGCCGCCCCAGCTCCAGGCCGATCTCCTCGCGTCGGGCGACTGCATTGGCACACACCTGCAGCTCTTGCTGGGTGGTGATGCGCGCATCGGGATGGCCCAGGTCTGCCGGGCCTATGCCGCTGCCGGCGAGCAGTTGCGAGGCGGTACAGCCCTCTTCCTGGAAGACGTTGAGAATCAACGAAACCGCGTTGAGGGTGGTGAGGTGGCTGTGCAGCATGCTCGGCATCCCGTGGGGGTGAGGGGCATTATCGAGCAAGGAGTGTGCCGGGAACCGTTTGCAGGTGCTGGGCATAAAAAAAGGGCCCGGAGCGTGCGCTCGGGCCCTTGAAAGGTTGAGAGGTGTCTAGTCCCTCGACCTGGTGAGACAGGTTGCAGCGGTCGGGTTACGCCTTCAGCGGAACCAGACGTGGAGCGATCATGTTTTCCGGGCGGAGGATGTCGTTGAGCATCGCTTCGTCCAGCAGCTTCTCTTCGCGCACCAGTTCCAGCACGCCGCGGCCGGTTTCCAGGGCGACGCGGGCGATACGGGTGGCGTTTTCGTAGCCGATGTACGGGTTCAAGGCGGTGACCAGGCCGATCGAGTGCTCGACCAGTTCACGGCAGCGCTGTTCGTTGGCAGTGATACCGACGATGCAGTGCTCGCGCAGCATGTCCATGGCGCGCTGCAGCAGGCGGATCGAGTCGAAGATCTTGTAGGCGATCAGCGGTTCCATCACGTTCAGCTGCAGCTGGCCACCTTCGGCGGCGACGGTCAGGGCGAGGTCGTTGCCCATGATGGCGAAGGCGACTTGGTTGACCGCTTCCGGGATCACCGGGTTGACCTTGCCTGGCATGATCGAGCTGCCTGGCTGGCGCGCCGGCAGGTTGATCTCGTTGATGCCGGTGCGCGGGCCGCTGGACAGCAGGCGCAGGTCGTTGCAGATCTTCGACAGCTTGACCGCGGTGCGCTTGAGCATGCCGGAGAACAGCACGAAGGCGCCCATGTCGGAGGTGGCTTCGATCAGGTCGGCCGCCGGAACCAGCGGCTGGCCGCTGATGGCTGCCAGGCGTTGTACCGCCAGAGCTTGGTAGCCCGGGTCGGCGTTGATGCCGGTGCCGATGGCGGTGCCGCCCAGGTTGATTTCGGTGAGCAGTTCCGGCGCCAGCGAACGCAGACGGTTGAGGTCTTCGGTCATGGTGGTGGCGAAGGCACGGAATTCCTGGCCCAGGGTCATCGGCACGGCGTCCTGAAGCTGGGTACGGCCCATCTTCAGTACGTGGCTGAACTCTTCACCTTTGGCAGCGAAAGCCTGGATCAGGCTGTCGAGGCTGGCCAGCAGGGCGTCGTGGCCCAGCAGCAGGCCGAGGCGGATGGCGGTCGGGTAGGCGTCGTTGGTCGACTGCGCCATGTTCACATCGTTGTTCGGGTGCAGGTACTGGTACTCACCCTTCTGGTGACCCATGGCCTCCAGTGCGATGTTGGCGATGACCTCGTTGGCGTTCATGTTGGTAGAAGTACCAGCACCGCCCTGGATCATGTCCACCACGAACTGCTCGTGGAAGTCGCCACGGATCAGGCGGGCACAGGCCTCGCTGATGGCGGCGTGCTTGGCATCGCTCAGGTGCCCCAGCTCACGGTTGGCGTCAGCAGCGGCCTGCTTGACCATCGCCAGGCCGACTACCAGTTTCGGGTAGTGCGACAGCGGAACGCCGGAGAGGTGGAAGTTGTTGGCAGCGCGCAGAGTCTGGATGCCGTAGTAGGCATCGGCAGGGACTTCAAGGGTACCAAGCAGGTCTTTTTCGACGCGGAACGATGCAGCGGAGGACATGACGGATATCATCTCGATTTAAACCCGGCACCTGCCGGAATGCCGCCAATCCTAGGCCTCGGCAGATTTTGCGGCCAATGCTGTTAGACGCTAACCTATGCACAAACGGCATACGGTTTGATGTGACGCCGATTGACAATCGAGCGTGTTCCATTTTGGTGCACGCCTGCGGAGCTTCTCGATGAACCTTGAAAGCAAGTGGCTGGAAGACTTCAGTGCTCTGGCCTCCACACGCAGTTTTTCCCAGGCGGCGGAGCGCCGCTTCGTGACGCAGCCGGCCTTCAGTCGACGCATCCGCAGCCTGGAAGCGGCATTGGGGCTGACCTTGGTGAATCGTTCCCGCACGCCGATAGAGCTGACTGAGGCGGGTCAGCTGTTTCTCGTTACCGCGCGTACCGTTGTCGACCAGTTGAGCGAAGTTCTCCGCCATTTACATCATCTGGAAGGTGGTCAGGGCGAGGTGGTCCAGGTCGCGGCGGCGCACTCGCTGGCGTCCGGCTTCTTCCCGCGCTGGGTGGCCCAGTTGCGCAACGACGGCATGAACATCGCCACCCGTCTGGTGGCCACCAACGTGGGCGATGCAGTGCATGCCTTGAGGGAAGGTGGCTGTGACCTGATGCTGGCCTTTTACGACCCTGACGCCGCCTTGCAGATGGATGCCGAGATCTTCCCATCGTTGCACATGGGCACCACCGAAATGCTGCCAGTCTGTGCCGTCGGGGCCGATGGCAAGCCGCTGTTCGACCTGGAAGGCGAGGGCAGCGTGCCGCTCCTGGCCTACAGCGCCGGGGCATTCCTCGGGCGATCCGTCAGCCTGCTGCTGCGCCAGCGCAACCTGCGCTACACCACGGTGTACGAAACGGCGATGGCCGACAGTCTCAAGAGCATGGCGCTCGAAGGCATGGGTATCGCCTGGGTGCCGCGCCTGTCGATGCGCGGCGAGCTGGAGCGTGGCGAATTGGCGATCTGCGGCTCCAGCCAGTGGCACGTGCCGCTGGAGATTCGCCTCTACCGCTGCGCCCTGGTGCGCAAGGCGAACGTGCGCCTGCTGTGGCGCAAGCTCGAAGGTGGAGCGCTGGCGGGCGCAGTTGACTCGAAAGTCAGTCAAAGCCCCGAAAAATAAGGCCGACAGTTGGTCGCCAGGGGTGCCTCGAATGCCTAACGTTACGGTATACTGCGCGGCCCCTCGACTGGATCGATCCGGTCATGATCAGCAAACAAGCCACGCCGGTCGTCCCGCGTGGCTTGTTGTTTTTTGACGGCGCCCAAGGGCGCACAAGCGAAGAGGCTCGACGATGAGTGCACTGGTTGGCGTGATCATGGGCTCCAAGTCCGATTGGTCCACCCTTAGCCACACCGCCGATATGCTGGAAAAACTCGGCATTCCCTACGAGGTGAAGGTGGTGTCCGCCCACCGGACCCCGGACCTGCTGTTCCAGTACGCCGAAGAGGCCGAAGGCCGCGGCATCGAGGTGATCATCGCCGGCGCCGGTGGCGCTGCGCACCTGCCGGGCATGTGCGCCGCCAAGACGCACCTGCCGGTGCTGGGCGTACCTGTGCAGTCCTCGATGCTGTCGGGTGTCGATTCACTGCTGTCGATCGTGCAGATGCCAGCCGGCATCCCGGTTGCCACCCTGGCCATCGGCAAGGCTGGCGCGATCAACGCCGCGCTGCTGTCGGCAAGCATCCTGGGTGCCAAGCACCCGCAGTACCACGCGGCGCTCAAGCAGTTCCGCGCGGAGCAGACCGAAACCGTCCTGGACAACCCGGACCCCCGCCAGGCTTGAGGCTGACGACATGAAGATCGGTGTAATCGGTGGCGGCCAACTGGGTCGCATGCTGGCCCTGGCGGGCACTCCGCTGGGCATGAACTTCGCCTTCCTCGACCCGGCACCGGACGCCTGCGCCGCCCCCCTGGGCGAGCACCTGCGTGCCGACTACGGCGACCAGGACCACCTGCGCCAACTGGCCGACGAAGTCGACCTGGTGACCTTCGAGTTCGAGAGCGTCCCCGCGGAAACCGTGGCCTTCCTGTCGCAGTTCGTGCCGGTCTACCCAAGCGCCGAAGCCCTGCGCATCGCGCGCGATCGCCTGTTCGAGAAGAGCATGTTCCGCGACCTGGGCATTCCGACCCCGGCCTTCGCCGACATCCTTTCGCAGGATGACCTCGACGCGGCAGTGGCCAGCATCGGCCTGCCGGCCGTGCTCAAGACCCGCACCCTGGGTTACGACGGCAAGGGCCAGAAGGTCCTGCGCAAGCCAGAGGACGTGTTCGGCACCTTCGCCGAGCTGGGCAGCGTCCCTTGCCTGCTGGAAGGCTTCGTGCCGTTCACCGGCGAAGTCTCGCTGGTTGCCGTGCGAGCCCGCGATGGCGAGACGCGCTTCTATCCGCTGGTGCACAACACCCATGACAGCGGCATCCTGCGCCTGTCGGTGGCAAGCGATGCGCATCCACTGCAGGCGCTGGCCGAGGATTACGTCGGCCGTGTGCTGCACAAGCTCGACTATGTTGGCGTAATGGCGTTCGAGTTTTTCGAGGTCGACGGTGGCCTCAAGGCCAACGAGATCGCCCCGCGCGTGCACAACTCGGGGCACTGGACCATCGAAGGCGCCGAGTGCAGCCAGTTCGAGAACCACCTGCGGGCCGTCGCAGGCCTGCCGCTGGGCTCGACGGCCAAGGTCGGCGAGAGCGCCATGCTCAACTTCATCGGCGAAGTGCCTGCGGTCGACAAGGTCGTGGCCATCGACGACTGCCACCTGCATCACTATGGCAAGGCGTTCAAGGTGGGGCGCAAGGTCGGTCACGCCACCCTGCGCTGCAAGGACATGGTCACGCTCAAGGCCAAGATCGCCGAAGTAGAGGCGTTGATCGTCGGCTGATCGAACTTCTGCCTGCAGCAGGCCCTCTGAGATGGCAACACGCCAAAGCGCTGTCTAGGCTTTGGCGTGTTCCATCTTCACTGTAGAGGGATTGCCATGGGCATCATCGGAACCATCTTCATCGGCCTGATCGTCGGCTTGCTGGCGCGTTTCCTGAAACCCGGGGACGACAGCATGGGCTGGATCATGACCATTCTGCTCGGCATCGCCGGCTCCCTGGTGGCCACCTATGGCGGGCAGGCCCTGGGTATCTACCAGGCCGGACAGGCGGCGGGCTTCTTCGGTGCCCTGGTTGGCGCCATCGTGCTGCTGGTGATCTACGGATTCATCAAGAAGCGCTGAACACAGGCTAGAATGCGCGGCAATTCACTTGAGTTGCCGAGCATTGCCATGCGTGCGTTATTCCTTCTTCCCTTGTTGCTGGCCAGCACCCTGGCCCATGCCGAGCTGCCCGAAACCGACTGGCTGGAGTTGATGCCCAAGTCGGACCAGAAGGCTCTCGAGCAGATGCCCGAGATCGATCACAACTCCCCCGAAGCCATGGGCACCTTCACCGCCAAGGGCGGCCTGAAGCAAAGCCAGGGCCTGCCGGCGGTGATGTATTCGACCAAGACCGTGGCGGCCATGAACGGCAAGCAGATCCGCCTGGGCGGCTATCCTGTGCCGCTGGAGAGCGATGCCAAGGGCAACAGCACCTTGTTCTTCCTCGTGCCTTATCCGGGGGCCTGCATCCACGTGCCGCCGCCTCCGCCGAACCAGCTGGTGCTGGTGCGCTACCCGAAAGGGCTGAAGATCGCCGATATCTACACGCCGCTGTGGGTGACCGGTACGCTGAAGATCGAGAAGGTCAGCAATGACCTGGCCGATGCGGCCTATGCGCTGGACGCGGGGAAGGTGAGGGTGGTCGAGGACGCCGATCTTTGAGCCCGACCCGCTCCTACGGACAGCGCGGTGTCCTGTCGAATCAGAGCGCTTCGCGGCCAATCACCACCCCCAGCACATGGCTGGCTCCAGGCTTGAGCTCCACCACGTCATCCCACACATTCGCCGTCTCCACGCACAACATCCGCTGCCAGCCGTCGTCGGCCATGTCGGGCAGCTCGCGGGCGCGGTCGGTCCAGGGGTTCCAGATCACTGCACTGCGTGAGCCGGTGGCGTGCAAGGTGATGCGCCGCTTCCATTGCGGGTCGACGATCGCCAGGCGCTCGGGAGTGTTCAGGTAGATGCGGTCGGTCTCGCTGGCAAAGCCCAGCTTGCCTTGCTGGGTGCGCTGCTCCCAGCCCTCCAGAGTCTCGATATAAGGCAGCCCCTCGACGCCTTCCACGTGCACCCGGCGTACATCGCTGACGGCAAAGTAGCTGTGCAGTGCCTGGCTGAGCGTGACGCTGGCATCGCCCAGGTTGCGGCTGCAAAGCGAAACGTGCAGTTGTTCGCCGAGCTCGATCAGCAGGCGCAGCTCGACCTTGTGTGGCCAGTCTGGCAGTTGGCCTTGAGCCTCGGGCAGGTCGAACTCGATACGCAGGTTTTCACCGACTTCCTCGACGCCAAGCAACTGCCAGTCGCGTCCGCGCGCCAGGCCGTGGGCCGGTGCCTCGCTGCCGTGGTACATGGCCTTGACCGAATCGGGATTGCGCTGGAAGTTGCTGAACCATGGCCAGCATACCGGCACACCGGCGCGTACCGACTTGCCCTGGCGGAAGATCGCCTGGTCACTGAGCCACAGCAGGGGTTCGTCACCGATGGGCTGGTAGCTGAGAATCTGCGCGCCCTGCTGGGCGATGAGAAGTTCGGCATGCTGGCTGGTGATGCGCCAGCAGTTGAGTTCGCCGTGTTGCTCGGTGTCGACCTTGAAGGTTGCCATGCGCTCGTCTCGTTGATTGCAGGTGAGGCCGTTGGACCTCGAAGCCTGCAACGAGTTTACCGCGCGCCGGGCTCAGCGACGAGGTACGGAGCGGGTGCGGCCACTGCCGTCGATGGCCACGAAAACGAACACCGCCTCGGTGACTTTGCGCCATTCGCTGGACAGCGGGTCGTCGCTCCAGACCTCGACCATCATCTGGATCGAGCTGCGGCCGATCTCCAGGGTCTGCGTATAGAAGGACAGTTGCGCGCCTACGGCCACCGGCACCAGGAATGCCATGCGATCGATCGCCACGGTGGCCACACGGCCGCCAGCCACGCGGCTGGCCATGGCAGTACCGGCCAGGTCCATCTGGGCGACCAGCCAGCCGCCGAAGATATCGCCGAAGCCATTGGTTTCGCGCGGTAGCGCGGTAATCTGAAGGGCCAGGTCGCCCTGCGGGATAGGATCTTCTTGTTCGAGCTCAATCATGCCGTGGGGCCTCTGACCCGTGACGCTTCGTTGGTTGGCGCGGTGACGGACGCCCTGAAAAACGATTCAGCCAGAAACATACTACGCTGATTTCGCTCCGGTTGGCGGCCAAAGGGAAACTCTGCGAAACCGCCTGCACATAATGACCGGCGTTTTCGCACAACATCCCACATCGTAAACAACCTTTTCCTACGAAGAGCGCAGTATATAGACGGTATCGGCCAGCGACGACCGCACATTGGTGAATATCTGTAGAGTTTTTGTACCTCTATGAGCCATGCGCGGCAATTTGTTATCTTGCCCACTCCCGCGCCACAAGCCGCAGCACAAGCGGCCTGCCTTATAAGAGAACATCCATGACCTCCGTGCCGAGCAGTATCGAGCAGCCCTCGCGGCCGCTGACCCGCAGTGACTACAAGACCCTCTCACTGTCCGCCCTGGGCGGAGCGCTGGAGTTCTACGACTTCATCATCTTCGTGTTCTTCGCCACCGTGGTGGGCAAGCTGTTCTTCCCCGCCGACATGCCCGAATGGCTGCGCCTGATGCAGACCTTCGGCATATTCGCCGCAGGTTATCTGGCGCGCCCGCTGGGTGGCATCATCATGGCGCACTTCGGTGACCTGCTCGGGCGCAAGAAGATGTTCACCCTGAGCATCTTCATGATGGCCTTGCCCACCCTGATCATGGGCCTGCTGCCGACTTATGCACAGGTCGGCCTGTGGGCGCCGATCCTGCTGCTGTTGATGCGGGTGGTGCAGGGCGCCGCCATCGGTGGCGAGGTGCCGGGCGCCTGGGTGTTCGTCTCCGAGCACGTACCGGAGCGCAATACTGGCTATGCCTGCGGCACCCTGACTGCCGGCCTGACTGCCGGCATCCTGCTGGGGTCGCTGGTGGCAACCCTGATCAACACCGTCTACAGCCCTGAAGAGGTGGCCGACTACGCCTGGCGGATCCCCTTCCTGCTCGGCGGTGTGTTTGGCCTGTTCGCCGTGTATCTGCGTCGTTGGTTGCACGAGACACCGGTGTTCGCCGAGATGCAGCAGCGCAAGGCGCTGGCCGAAGAGCTGCCGCTGCGTGCGGTACTGCGCGACCACCGTGGCGCGATCATCCTGTCGATGCTGCTGACCTGGTTGCTGTCGGCGGGCATCGTGGTGGTGATCCTGATGACCCCGGCGCTGCTGCAGAGCCTCTATCACGTCAGCCCCACCGATTCGCTCAAGGCCAACAGCCTGGCCATCGTCCTGCTCAGCCTGGGGTGCATCGGCGCCGGCAGCCTGGCCGACCGCTTCGGCGCAGGGCGGGTGTTCGTGATCGGCAGCCTGGCGCTGCTGGCTTCGTCGTGGGCGTTCTACCACAGCTTGCCGACCCGGCCTGACCTGCTGTTCCCGCTGTATGCCCTTACCGGACTGTTCGTCGGTCTGGTCGGCGCGGTGCCTTATGTGATGGTCAAGGCCTTCCCGGCGGTGGTGCGCTTCAGCGGGCTGTCGTTCTCCTACAACGTCGCCTACGCCATTTTCGGAGGCCTGACCCCGATGGTGGTAACCGCCCTGCTCAAATTCAGCCCGATGGCACCGGCCTACTATGTGGCTGGCCTGTGCGCTGTAGGGCTGCTGGTTGGGGTGTACCTGCTGATCAACAAGCGCTGAGTCGGTTTCCTGCGGCACCCGAAAGGCCATCCTCGGCAGCGATGATGGCCTTTCATCCATTTGTCACAATTAGGTCATATCGTGTTCATGCGGCCTGCCGATACTGGGCCCCGTTCCATCCAACACACCCAATATTCCTGCTAGGAGCAAGGCATGAAACTGAAGCGTTTGATGGCGGCCCTGACCTTTGCCGCCGCTGGCGTCGCTGCCGCCAACGCGGTCGCCGCTGTCGACCCTGCTATCCCGACCTACACCAAGACCACTGGCGTATCGGGCAACCTCTCCAGCGTCGGTTCCGACACTCTCGCGAACCTGATGACTCTGTGGGCCGAGGCCTACAAGAAGGAATATCCGAACGTAAACATCCAGATCCAGGCTGCCGGCTCGTCCACCGCGCCGCCCGCGCTGACCGAAGGCACCGCCAACCTGGGCCCGATGAGCCGCAAGATGAAGGACGTCGAGCTGCAGGCCTTCGAGCAGAAGTACGGCTACAAGCCGACCGCCATCCCAGTCGCTGTCGACGCCCTGGCCGTGTTCGTGCACAAGGACAACCCGATCAAGGGCCTGACCATGGCTCAGGTCGACGCGATTTTCTCCTCCACCCGCCTGTGCGGTGGCAAGGCCGAGATCAAGACCTGGGGTGACGTCGGTGTGACCGGCGACCTGGCCAACAAGCCAATCCAGCTGTTTGGCCGCAACTCGGTATCGGGCACCTACGGCTACTTCAAGGAAGAAGCCCTGTGCAAAGGCGACTTCAAGCCTAACGTCAACGAACAACCTGGCTCGGCTTCGGTCGTGCAGTCGATCAGCTCCTCGCTGAACGGCATCGGCTACTCGGGTATCGGTTACAAGACCGCCAGCGTCAAGACCGTAGCCCTGGCCAAGAAGGAAGGCGGCGAGTTCATCGAAGATAACGAAGCCAACGCCCTGAACGGTACCTACCCGCTGTCGCGCTTCCTGTACGTGTACGTCAACAAGGCACCGAACAAGCCTCTGGCACCGCTGGAAGCCGAGTTCGTGAAGCTGGTCCTGTCGCAGGCAGGCCAGCAGGTCGTGGTGAAGGATGGCTACATCCCGCTGCCGGCCAAAGTGGTCGAGAAGACCCTGGGTGACCTGGGTCTGTCCCACAAGTAAGACGCGTTGCCCGGAAGGGGTGGGCCAGTGGGTCGGCCCCTTCCACGACTTTCCCCAGTCCGAAGCCAGGTCTCCTGAGCGGCGGGCTTTTTTGCGTCACTACACTGTCATGTTTCTGTCATACGGGACCGCTAGGGTGTGCGCATGAATGATCTGGCCAATTCCACAATGACCCCAAATTCCCCTCCCGTGCGCATTGATTTCAATACGCCCGAGCTGCAACGCAAGCGCCGCATGCGCGCGTTGAAGGACCGCCTGACCCGCTGGTATGTCCTGGTGGGCGGGCTTGCCGTATTGGCAGCCATTACCTTGATCTTCTTCTATCTGGCCTACGTGGTACTGCCGCTGTTCCAGGGCGCGGAGCTGACCAGCAAGAAAGCCCTTGAGCCGACCTGGTTGCAGCAGGATGCCGGTAAGCCGCTGATGATCGCCCTCGAGGAGCAGAACCTCGTGGGCATGCGTGTTTCCGACAAGGGCCAGGCACTGTTCTTCGATACCAAGACCGGTGCCGAGATCAAGCGCGTCGACCTGCCGCTGCCGGCGGGCACCACGGTCAGTTCGATCGGCACCGACCAGCCGGGCAGTCCGCTGGTGGTGCTGGGGTTGTCTAATGGCCAGGCGCTGGTGTTCCACCACACCTACAAGATCACCTATCCGGACAACAAAAAGACCATCAACGCGGGCATCGACTACCCCTATGGTCAGGATCCTTTCGCCCTCGACGAACAGGGTCGTGCGCTGGAGCACGTGAGCGTCAACCTCAATGGCGACACCCTGCTGCTGGCCGGCTCCACCGGCGCGCAATTGCAGGTGATCGAGCTGTCGCGCACTGAAAACATGATGACCGGTGAGACCACCACCGAACAGAACCGCATCGCGCTGCCGCAGATGACCCAGACGGTGAAGAACATCTTCATCGACCCGCGCCAGCAGTGGTTGTACGTGGTCAACGGTCGCGCCACCGCCGATGTCTTCAGCCTGCGGGACAAGAGCCTCAACGGTCGCTACAAGCTGCTCGAAGATGGTAACGCCGAAATCACTGCCAGTGGCCAGCTGGTCGGTGGTATCTCGCTGATCTTCGGTGACTCCAAGGGTGGCCTGAGCCAGTGGTTCATGGCCCGCGACCCGGATGGCGAGTCGCGCTTCAAGCTGATCCGCAGCTTCCAGTTGGGCAAGGCACCGATCGCCCAGATCGATGCCGAGGAGCGTCGCAAGGGCTTCATCGCTCTGGACAACGACGGCAAGCTTGGTGTGTTCCACAGCACCGCGCACCGTACCCTGCTGGTCGAGCCGGTTGCCGACGGCGCCGGTGTGCTGGCCCTGTCGCCGCGCGCCAACCGCATCATGATCGAAGAAGGCGGCAAGCTGCTGCCACTGAGCCTGCGCAACCCGCACCCTGAAGTGTCCTTCAGCGCGTTGTGGGGCAAGGTCTGGTACGAGAACTACGACGAGCCGAAGTACGTCTGGCAGTCGACCGCCTCCAACACCGATTTCGAACCCAAGCTGAGCCTGTCGCCGCTGACCTTCGGTACGCTCAAGGCCGCGTTCTACGCGATGATCCTGGCCGCACCCCTGGCCATTGCCGCGGCCATCTACACCGCCTACTTCATGGCGCCGGGCATGCGTCGCAAGGTCAAGCCGGTGATCGAGCTGATGGAAGCGATGCCGACGGTGATCCTCGGCTTCTTCGCCGGCCTGTTCCTGGCGCCGTATCTTGAGGGCCACCTGCCGGGCGTGTTCAGCCTGTTGCTGATCTTGCCGATCGGCATCCTGGTGGCGGGCTTCTCCTGGAGCCGCCTGCCAGAGTCGATCCGCCAGCGCATTCCGGATGGCTGGGAAGCGGCGATCCTGATCCCGGTGATCCTGGCGATCGGCTGGTTCGCGCTGTCCATGAGCCCGTTCCTGGAGAGCTGGTTCTTCGGCGGCGACATGCGCCTGTGGATCAGCCACGACATGGGCATCACCTATGACCAGCGCAACGCCCTCGTGGTGGGTATCGCCATGGGCTTCGCAGTGATTCCGAACATCTACTCGATCGCCGAAGACGCCGTGTTCAGCGTACCGCGCAGCCTCACGCTGGGCTCGCTGGCGCTGGGCGCGACGCCTTGGCAGACCCTGACCCGCGTGGTCATCCTCACCGCAAGCCCGGGCATCTTCTCGGCGCTGATGATCGGCATGGGCCGGGCGGTGGGCGAGACCATGATCGTGCTCATGGCCACCGGCAACACCCCGGTGATGGAACTGAACCTGTTCGAGGGCATGCGCACCCTGGCCGCCAACGTGGCCGTGGAAATGCCCGAGTCGGAAGTCGGCGGCAGCCACTATCGTGTGCTGTTCCTCGCCGCCCTCGTGCTGCTGATGTTCACCTTCATCATGAACACCTTGGCCGAGCTGATTCGCCAGCGTCTGCGCAAGAAATACTCGTCGCTTTGATAGAAAGGTAGAGATCCGTGAAAAAGGATTCCCTCAAAGGCTGGTTCAAGAGCGGTGCGCCGGGCGTGTGGATCAGCGGTGGCGCGGTCGCCATGGCGGTGATCATGACCGTCGGCCTGCTCGCCGTGATCGCTGTTCGCGGCCTGGGCCACTTCTGGCCGGCCGACCTGGTCCAGGCCACCTACAAGGTGCCCGGCCAGGCCGATCATGTGATCGTCGGCGAAGTGGTGCAGAAGGAAGAAGTCCCGCGCGAGCGCCTCAAGAGCGCTGGCCTGCCGGTACCTGACCAGGGGCCGGAGTTCATGACCCGCGAGCTGGTCAAGGTCGGAAACCGCGACCTCAACGGCAGCGACTTCACCTGGCTGGTCGGCGAATGGCTGGTGGACCAGAGCAAGCCTGCCGACCTGATTGCCCTGGAGCGCCGCGAGTGGGGCAACTTCTATGGTTACCTGGTCAGCGTCAAGGAAGAAGGCCGTGTGGTCGCCGAAGGCCCGAGCGCCTGGAACGAACTGCAGAGCCGCCTCAAGCGCGCCAGCGACCTGAACGACCAACTGGTGTCGCTCGAGAAGAAAGACATCGGCTCCATCAACCACGGCCTCGAACGCCTGCGCCTGCACAGCCGCAAGCTGGAGCTGCAGGGCAAGCTGGATGCGGCCGCCCAGGCCGATATCGAGTCTGAACGCGCAGAGCTGAACAGCCGCTACAAGACCATCGAGGAGCGTCTGACCGGCCTGCACCAGGCCTTCGCCCGCGACAGCCTGGTGGCCCGCGACGCCAACGGCCGCCAGGTGGAGATCAACCTGAGCAAGGTGGTGCATGCCATCCAGCCGAACGGCATGTCGGCGATGACCAAGATGGGCGCCTACTTCAGCAAGGTCTGGGAGTTCCTCAGCGACGACCCGCGTGAAGCCAACACCGAAGGCGGCATCTTCCCGGCCATCTTCGGCACGGTGATGATGACCCTGATCATGGCCGTGATCGTCACCCCCTTTGGCGTGCTGGCGGCGGTCTACCTGCGCGAATACGCCAGGCAAGGCCCGGTTACGCGTCTGATCCGCATCGCGGTGAACAACCTGGCCGGCGTGCCCGCGATCGTCTATGGCGTATTCGGCCTGGGCTTCTTCGTGTACGTGCTGGGTGGCTCGATCGACCGGCTGTTCTTCCCCGAATCGCTACCGGCGCCTACGCTGGGCACGCCAGGCTTGTTGTGGGCCTCGCTGACCCTGGCGCTGCTGGCGGTTCCTGTGGTGATCGTCGCCACTGAAGAAGGCCTGGCGCGGATTCCGCGTACCGTGCGCGAGGGCTCGTTGGCCCTGGGTGCGACCAAGGCCGAGACGCTGTGGAAAATCGTACTGCCGATGGCCAGCCCGGCGATGATGACCGGCATGATTCTCGCCGTGGCGCGCGCCGCAGGCGAGGTGGCGCCGCTGATGCTGGTGGGTGTAGTGAAACTGGCGCCATCGCTGCCGGTGGACGGCAACTACCCTTACCTCCACCTCGACCAGAAGATCATGCACCTGGGCTTCCACATCTACGACGTCGGCTTCCAGAGCCCCAACGTCGAGGCCGCGCGACCGCTGGTCTACGCCACGGCGCTGCTGCTGGTACTGGTGATCGCGACCCTCAACCTCTCGGCGGTGTGGATCCGTAACCACCTGCGCGAGAAGTACAAGGCGCTCGACAGCTGATCCTGATTGCAAGTGAGCCGCCCACGGTATGGGCGGCCCTTTGAAACGAATTGATAGCGTATGGAGTTGACCATGCAGCAAGAATCCCACTCCCACGGCATCGACATGTCGGCCCTGGGCCGCGACAAGCAGAGCCTGCGCCTGGCCGAAGAGACCGTGGCCATCGAAGTCCCGGGCCTGTCGCTGTTCTACGGCGACAAGCAGGCGCTGTTCGATGTACAGATGAACATCCCCAAACAGCGCGTGACCGCCTTCATTGGTCCGTCCGGCTGCGGCAAGTCCACGCTGCTGCGCACCTTCAACCGCATGAACGACCTGGTCGATGGTTGCCGCGTGGAAGGCGCCATCAACCTGTACGGCAACAACATCTACCGCAAGGGCGAAGATGTGGCCGAGTTGCGTCGCCGGGTGGGCATGGTGTTCCAGAAGCCCAACCCGTTCCCCAAGACCATCTACGAGAACGTGGTCTACGGCCTGCGTATCCAGGGTATCAACAAGAAGCGCGTGCTCGACGAAGCGGTCGAGTGGGCGCTCAAGGGCGCGGCGCTGTGGGATGAGGTCAAGGACCGCCTGCACGACTCGGCGCTGGGGCTGTCCGGTGGTCAGCAGCAGCGTCTGGTGATCGCCCGTACCATCGCCGTAGAGCCCGAGGTCCTGCTGCTCGACGAGCCTTGCTCGGCACTGGACCCGATTTCCACGCTGAAGGTCGAAGAGCTGATCTACGAGCTGAAGTCCAAGTACACCATCGTCATCGTGACCCACAACATGCAGCAGGCGGCGCGCGTCTCCGACTACACCGCCTTCATGTACATGGGCAAGCTGATCGAATTCGGTGATACCGACACGCTCTTCACCAATCCGGCGAAGAAGCAGACCGAAGACTACATTACCGGGCGTTACGGCTAGCAGCGTGGCAATTCGGCGCCCCGACAAGCCCGCTCCTACAGGATTCAGGGACTAGAGAACGATGATCAACAAAGAAAGCCTTACCCATCACATCTCCCAGCAGTTCAACGCCGAGCTCGAGGAAGTGCGCAGCCACCTGCTGGCGATGGGGGGCCTGGTCGAGAAGCAGGTCAACGATGCCGTGACTGCGCTGATCGAAGCCGATTCGGGCCTGGCCCAGCAGGTGCGTGAGGTCGATGAACAGATCAACCAGATGGAGCGCAACATCGACGAGGAATGCGTACGCATCCTCGCCCGTCGCCAGCCTGCGGCGTCCGACCTGCGTCTGATCATCAGCATCTCCAAGTCGGTGATCGACCTGGAGCGCATCGGTGACGAGTCGACCAAGATCGCCCGCCGCGCCATTCAGCTGTGCGAGGAAGGCGAGTCGCCCCGTGGCTACGTCGAGGTGCGTCACATCGGCGACCAGGTGCGCAACATGGTCCGCGATGCACTGGACGCCTTCGCCCGTTTCGACGCCGAGCTGGCACTGTCGGTGGCCCAGTACGACAAGACCATCGACCGCGAATACAAGACCGCGCTGCGCGAGCTGGTCACCTACATGATGGAAGACCCCCGATCGATCTCGCGGGTATTGAGCGTCATCTGGGCCCTGCGCTCGCTGGAGCGTATCGGCGACCACGCCCGCAATATCTCGGAGCTGGTGATCTACCTGGTGCGTGGCACCGATGTACGCCACATGGGCCTCAAGCGCATGAAGGCCGAGGTCGAGGGCGACACTTCCGGCTCTGCCGAAAAGGCTAATGTTCCGGGCGAATCGGACGATAAGTAATATTGCTCCCGAGCATCAACGCCCGGCCTCGTCCGGGCGTTTTCGTTTGTGGCAGATACAGCAGGCACCCGCGAACAGTCTTGAAACGTCCCGGCGTGACCAGTGGTTTGGCAAATTGCCATCAGTCGGCGGTATGCTAGTCGGGATTCAAGAGGAGTATCGATGAGTAAAGTCAATGTGCTGGTCGTGGACGATGCGCCGTTCATCCGCGACCTGGTGAGGAAGTGCCTGCGCAATGCCTTCCCAGGCATGGTCATCGAAGACGCGGTCAATGGCCGCAAGGCCATGGCCATGCTGAGCAAGGAACGTTTCGACCTGGTCCTGTGCGACTGGGAGATGCCGGAGATGTCCGGCCTTGAACTGCTGACCTGGTGTCGCCAGCAGGAAGAAATGAAAGCCCTGCAGTTCATCATGGTGACCAGCCGTGGTGACAAGGAAAACGTGATTCAGGCCATTCAGGCTGGCGTCTCCGACTTCGTTGGCAAGCCGTTCACCAACGAACAGTTGCTGACCAAGGTGAAAAAGTCCCTGGCCAAGATCGGCAAGCTCGAGGCCCTGATGGCGGGAGCGCCGGCGCGAGTCAATTCGGCCTTTGCCAACGATTCGCTGAGTGCCCTGACCGGCGGCAAGCCCGAAGCCGTGAAGGTCGCGCCAACGCCTGCGTCGGCTGCCGCTAGCAAACCGCTGATCAGCGCACCGCCACCGCAGAGCGCTGCCGCTGCAGCCCAGTCCGGGCGAGGTCAGGGGCAGCTGCGCCTTTCCAGCGGTACTCAGCCCTGCGTGATCAAGGCCCTCAGCCTCAAGGAAGCGCTGTTGGTGGTGCGCCGCAGTGCTGCTCTGCCGCAGGTGCTCGAAGGTGCGGTGCTCGATCTGGAGCAGGGTGAGAACGCCGAGGTCGCACGGTTGAACGGTTACCTGCATGCCATCGCCGCGCTCGAGCCCAAGCCTGAGAGCGACTGGCTGCAACTGACGTTCAAGTTCGTCGATCAGGATGCACAGAAGCTCGATTACCTGTCGCGATTGATCGCCCGCGGTACTGCGCAGAAGCACTTCACGCCGGGCGGTTGATCCGCTGTTCCACCCTCCGGTAAGAGCGGCAAAAGGCCGCTCTTACCGCGTCAGATTCGAAGCAGTCACCCGACCAACTGTCATACCCCCGGGATAACTCGCTGCTAGGCTCAAGACATAACAACTGTCAAAAAGCCACTATCATGCGCGCCTGCCTGTTGCTGTCCCTGCTCTTGGCTTCGGCACCGGGCATGGCCATGACCCTCTACAGCACCACCGACACCTTCGGCGTGGCGTCCTATTCCTACCAGCCCAGCCCCGGGGCACGGGCAATGGCCTTGCGCGAGCCGATGGTCGAGCGTCTCGACGATCAGGTCCGTCTGCAGCCCGAAACCTTTGCCGGGGGCGTGCGTTTCCTGGCGCGCAATGATCTGTTCGCCCCAGTGGAAGTCGAACTGCGTCTGGAAGGCCTTGGCAACGCCCGCGACGGTAACGCGCCGCGTATCGTGCGACGGGTGCTGGCGCCGCGCTCCACACAGGTGCTGAGCGTGTTGCTGGCGCGTTCCGGCGGCCAACTGAAATACCGCGCCAAGCTGCGTCACGCCCTCGGCGACCCCGCGCAGCGCCCGCAAGCCTACCGCTATCCCTTTCCGTGGCGCGGCGGTCCGTTCCGGCTGAGCCAAGGGCCCAACGGGCGCTTCAGCCATTTTGGCGCGAAGGGCCGCTATGCCATGGACATCGCCATGCCAGAGGGCACGCCGATCATTGCCGCTCGGGGTGGCGTGGTGGTCAAAGTGGAGAACCGCCAGAGCGGACGTGGCAACAACCCTTCGGGCAACTTCGTGCGGATCCTGCACGCAGACGGCACCATGGGGGTGTACCTGCACTTGATGCGGGGTTCCGTGGTGGTGAGCGAGGGTCAGCGGGTGGGGCAGGGTGAGATGCTGGGCAAGTCTGGCAACACCGGCAACAGCAGCGGGCCACACCTGCATTTCGTGGTGCAGCGCAACGTGGGGCTGGCGCTGGAGTCGATTCCCTACCGTTTCGACCGTCCGATTGGCGGACTACCGGACTTCACGGCAGGGAACCCATGAACAGCGTCGTCAGTCGAGCTTCAGCACCTTGGCCAGGACAATCTTCGGCCCTTTCATCTTCTTGATGATGATGCGCAGGCCTTCGACTTCCAGCACTTCCTCTTCCTCGGGCACGCGCTTGAGCGACTCGTAAACCAGGCCTGCGAGGGTCTCGGCCTCGATGTGGTCAAGGTCGACGCCCAGCAGGCGTTCGACCTTGAACAGCGGCGTGTCGCCCCGCACCAGCAGCTTGCCCGGCTGATAGGCAAGGATGCCGCGTTCTGCCTTGCGGTGTTCGTCCTGGATATCGCCGACCAGCACTTCCAGCACGTCTTCCATGGTCAGGTAACCGATCACCTTGCCATCGGCTTCCTCGACCAGCACGAAATGCGCACCCCCCTTGCGGAACTGCTCGAGCAGCTGCGACAGCGGCATGTGTCGCGATACGCGCTCCAACGGCCGCGCCAGGTCTTCCAGGTCGATGCTTTCAGGAAGGTGGTCCAGCTCGGCCAGCTCCAGCAGAAGGTCCTTGATGTGCAGCAGGCCGGTGAACTCTTCGCGCTCGGCGTCATACACCGGGTAACGGCTGAACTTGTGGCGACGGAACATCGCCAGGATGTTCTTCAGCGGCGCCTTGGCATCGAGCACCACCATGTCTTCACGGGAGTTGGCCCAGTCGACCACCTCCAGCTCACCCATTTCCACCGCCGAGGCCAGCACGCGCATGCCCTGGTCGCTCGGGTCCTGGCCGCGGCTGGAGTGCAGGATCAGCTTGAGCTCTTCACGGCTGTAGTGGTGTTCATGGTGCGGCCCGGGCTCGCCCTGGCCGGCGATGCGCAGGATGGTGTTGGCGCTGGCGTTGAGCAGGTAGATCGCCGGGTACATCAGCCAGTAGAACAGGTACAGCGGCACTGCCGTCCACAGCGACAGCAGCTCGGGCTTGCGGATCGCCCAGGATTTGGGCGCCAGTTCGCCGACCACAATGTGCAGGTACGAGATCACGAAGAAGGCGACGAAGAACGACACGGCCTTGATCAGTTCCGGGCTGTCGACGCCCAGATAGGCCAGCAGCGGTTCGAGCAGGTGGGCGAAGGCCGGCTCTCCGACCCAGCCCAGGCCCAGCGAGGCCAGGGTGATGCCCAATTGGCAGGCCGACAGGTAGGCGTCGAGCTGGTTGTGTACCTTGCGCAGGATGCTGCCGCGCCAGCCGTGCAGCTCGGCGATGGATTCGACGCGGGTAGAGCGCAGCTTGACCATGGCGAACTCGGCGGCAACGAAGAAGCCATTGAGAACTACCAGGAATAGGGCAAAGAGAATCATGCCGAAATCGGCGAATAGAGAAGCGAGGCTGATACCAGGGGAAGGGTCCATGATGGAGTTTTTACGGGGTCCGTCTTTGAAAGAGAGAGAAAAAAAGTGCCAGCTCTAGCTGGCACAGGGGATCCAATGTAGCGGCTGAAGCTGCAAAAGCAAAGGGGATGGTTTTTGCTCGCCGATTCTCAGCTGCGATTTGGCGCCAATTGTGCCGGCGCAAAATGACAGGTGAACGTGCTGCCATGACCCGGCACGCTACTGATTTCCAGCTTGCCGCGATGGCGCATCAGCACATGCTTGACGATCGCCAGGCCCAGCCCGGTGCCGCCTGTGTTGGAGGCACGGCTGGAGTCGACGCGGTAGAAGCGTTCGGTCAGGCGCGGCAGGTGCTTGGCGTCGATGCCCACCCCCGAGTCCTGCACGCTCAGGTGGGCCCCCTGCTCGTCGGCCCACCAGCGGATGCGAATGGTGCCTTCCTCCTGGGTGTACTTCACTGCGTTGAACACCAGGTTGGAGAAGGCGCTGCGCAGTTCCGATTCGCTGCCTTTCAGGCGCAGGCCCGGCGCGGCCTCCAGGGAGATGTTCTGGCGCTTGGGCCCGGACAGCGCCTGGGCGTCACCCTTGATCGACTGCAGCAAAGTATCCACCGCCACCGGCTGGTTGTCCGAGGGATAGTCGGTCGCTTCCAACTTGGCCAGCAACAACAGGTCGTTGAGCAGGGTCTGCATGCGCGAGCCTTGCTGGCTCATCTGCTGCAGCGCGCGAGCCCAGCGCGGGTTCACGTCCTCGACGTTGTCCAGCAGCGTCTCGAGGTACCCGGCGATCACCGTCAGCGGCGTGCGCAGTTCGTGGGAGACGTTGGCGACGAAGTCCTTGCGCATCTGTTCGAGCTGGTGGATGCGGGTTACATCGCGCACCAGCATCAGGTGCTCGTTGTTGCCGTAGCGGGTGATGTGCAGTTGCACGCGCAGGCGGTCGTTGATTGGTGAGGGGATTTCCAGCGGTTCGATGTAGTTTTCCGCTTCGAAGTATTCCTTGAAGCGCGGATGACGGACCAGGTTGGTGACCGGTTGCCCGCCATCCTGGGGCGTCTTGAAGCCCAGCAGGGTCTCGGCGGCGCGGTTCCACCACTCCAGGTTGCCATCGCTGTCGAGCATGATCACCGCATCGCGCAGGGCAGCGGTGGACTCTTGGACTCGGTCGATCACCGCTTGCAGGCGCCCGCGGACACGCTGGTCGCGGCGCTGCAGGTGGTAGATGCTGTCGAACACTTCGCCCCACAGCCCGTAGCCGTCCGGCGGCGCCTCGTCGGGCTGGTGGTTGCGCAGCCATTCGTGCAGGCGCAGCAACTGCTTCAGGGTCCAGCCCAGGTAGAGCGCCAGGCCAACCGCCAGGCTCCAGCCGTATTGCCCGCTGATCAGCCCGCCGAGCAGGCAGACGCTGATCAGCAGGAGCAGGTGGCGAATCAGGGTCGCGTGCCAGTTCGGGTTCAATTCACAGTCCTTGTACAGCGGCTTGCAGTGAAGCGTGCGGGCGCGTCAGCTCTTGGTCGAGAAACGGTAGCCGGTGCCGCGGACGGTTTGTACCAGATTTTCGTAGGCTTCACCCAGTGCCTTGCGCAGGCGACGGATGTGCACGTCGACGGTGCGCTCCTCGACATAGACGTTGCCGCCCCAGACCTGGTCGAGCAGCTGGCCACGGGTGTAGGCGCGCTCCTGGTGGGTCATGAAGAACTGCAGCAGGCGGTATTCGGTCGGGCCCATCTCGGCGGGTTTGCCGTCGATGGTAACGCGGTGGCTGATCGGGTCGAGCAGCAGGCCGCCGACTTCGATCGGTGCCTCGCTGTCGCTCGGGCCGGTGCGGCGCAGCACGGCCTTGAGGCGGGCCACCAGCTCGCGGGGCGAGAACGGCTTGGTGATGTAGTCGTCGGCACCGACTTCCAGGCCCTGGATCTTGTTGTCCTCTTCGCCCTTGGCGGTGAGCATGATGATCGGGATGTCCCCGGTCAGCTCGTCGCGCTTGAGACGGCGTGCCAGTTCGATGCCGGAGGTGCCGGGCAGCATCCAGTCCAGCAGGATCAGGTCCGGCTTGCGGTCGACGATAATGGCGTGGGCCTGCTGGGAGTTCTCTGCCTCGAGGCAGTCGTAGCCGGCCATTTCCAATGCAACGGCGATCATCTCGCGAATAGGCGCTTCGTCGTCGACGATCAGAATGTTCCTGCCAACCATGCTCAAAACTCTCCCATCTATGATGTCTTGGCCCGCATTAGATAACGGAATTATTGCAGCTGTGTGACAGGGCGTTGGCCGTTCTGGCGACATTGCATGACTGCGCTAGGCTTCACAGGGCCGCTGCGGCGGTGTTTCTCCTTCTTCCCCCCGACACGATGGTGATTCCAATGACACGACATACGCTGAGCTGGATGGCCCTTTTCGCTGCGCTGGCATTGCCGGGGGTGGCGTCGGCGCACCACGCGATGGAGAAGGACGGCATGTGGGTCGACCATGCCGGCATGACCCTGTACACCTTCGACAAGGATGCCGGAGGCAAGTCGATGTGCAACGGTGATTGCGCAACCAACTGGCCGCCGCTGCTGGTCAAGGCCGAGGATGAAGCGGCCAAGGACAAGTGGACGGTGATCGAGCGCGATGATGGCAAGAAGCAGTGGGCCTATGATGGCAAGCCGCTGTACACCTTCATCAAGGACAAGAAAGCCGGGGACAAGACCGGTGATGGCGTGAAGGATGTCTGGCATATCGCCAAACCCTGACGCGTGGTCGGTCTTTGTGGGAGCGGGCTTGCCCCGCGATTGCGTCAGTGAATTCACCAGTGCGATCGCGCGGCAAGTCGCAGCGGCGAACCGCTGCGCTCCCTTCAGCGCAGCGCGTAGTCCAGCACCACGCCGATGAAGATCAGCAGGCCCGCCCAGTGGTTGTGCAGGAACGCCTTGAAGCAGGCATCGCGATCCAGCGTGCGGGTCGACCAGAACTCCCAGGCGAAGCATGCCAGGGCGCCCAACAGGCCCAGGTGGAACCAGCCACCCAGTTCGAAGTGGTTGCCGGCCAGCAACAGGCAGCCGAGCGACAGCACCTGCAAGGTCAGGATGATCACCCGATCGGCCTCGCCGAAGAGGATCGCCGTGGATTTCACGCCGATCTTCAGGTCGTCGTCGCGATCGACCATCGCATAGTAGGTATCGAAGGCTACCGTCCACAGCAGGTTGGCGATGTACAGCAGCCAGGCCGCCGCTGGCAACTCACCCCCGGCAGCGGTGAAGGCCATGGGGATGCCCCACGAATAAGCGGCACCCAGCACCACCTGCGGGTAGTAGGTGTAGCGCTTCATGAACGGGTAGCAGAACGCCAGGGCAACGCCGCCAAACGACAGCCACACGGTGCTGGCGTTGGTGCACAGCACCAGCAGGAAACTGATCCCTGTCAGCACCACGAACAGCATCACCGCTTCGCGCGGCTTTATCCGGCCGCTGGCCAGGGGGCGATCGGCGGTGCGCTTGACGTGGCCGTCGACCTTGCGGTCGGCGAAGTCATTGATCGCGCAGCCCGCCGCGCGCATCAGCGCAACTCCGAGGCCGAAGATCAGCACGTTGGCCAGGGTTGGTGCACCCTTGGCGGCGATCCACACGGCCGCGAGCGTAGGCCACAGCAACAGGTAGATGCCGATGGGACGGTCCAGGCGGCTGAGCTGGACGAAGTCCCAGGCCCTGGGGTGCAGGCGGTTGAGCGACTTGAGCAGCTGCAGGTACATCAGGGCGATACCTCCTTGTCCGCCTGCCACATCGCTGGCAGGAATACCTCGGCGACCAGCAGGTCCAGGCCATCGCGTTCGAAGCGCGAACGGCGGCCCCAGAGGTTGGCGCTGGCAACCTCCGTCGGCATCCACGCCTGTGGGTACGTACACACCTCGATGGGGTGGCGAATGAACGCCTGGTCGCAGAACAGCAGCTCGCCGAGCGAGCGGCTGCCCAGGGTCGCCAGATCAAGACCGCCGCGCTCCAAGGCTTCGCGGCTGGCGACGCTGCGGGCGAATACCCAAGGCTGGTCATGGCCGCGCAGATAGACTTCACGCACCCATCCCTGCGCGCCTGGCGCAAGATTCAGGGCGAGGCATTCGTCGTCACGCAGTGGTTGCCAGCCTTCGAACAGCGGCGTCACGCAGAAGTGGTCGTGGGAGAGGCGGGTCAGGCGACGGGTCAGGGAGCCTTCGTCGAACAGCCAGTCGAGGGTGCGCTGGTCGAGGTCGCTCGCCAGCTGTGGATACGCCAGCCACGCGACAGCGGCTGCTTGCGGGGATTCGTACGACACGTCGGTATGCTTGTTACATCCAGAGAGGCGGCGAGCTTAGCATGATTGCCGGGTTTGCTTGCATACTGCCGGCCGGGCCAGTACAAAGCCCGTCATGAATTGCGCGGTGAGTGCTTCGCGGGGGAGCCCGCTCCTATGCAGGGGCGGGTTCAGCCATGAGAGAACCATCAGCGGCAACACAACGCCTGACCGAGGAACCCTGATGAAGAAGTGGCAATGCATTGTCTGTGGCCTGATCTACGACGAGGCCGAGGGCTGGCCGGACGACGGGATCGCTCCAGGCACCCGCTGGGAAGACGTGCCGGAAGATTGGCTGTGCCCCGATTGTGGTGTAGGCAAGAGCGACTTCGAAATGATCGCCATCGGCTGATCGACGACCCCCTGCAAGAGGAAGCACGACATGACGTCCCCTGTGGTGATCATCGGCACTGGCCTTGCGGGCTATAACCTGGCCCGGGAATTTCGCAAGCTCGACGCTGACACGCCGCTGTTGCTGATCACCGCCGACGACGGTCGCTCCTATTCCAAGCCGATGCTCTCCACCGGCTTTGCCAAGCACAAGGACGCCGACGGCCTGTGCATGGCCGAGCCGGGCGCCATGGCCGAGCAGCTCAAGGCCGAGATTCGTACCCATACCCGTATCAGCGGCATCGACCCTGGTCACAAGCGCTTGTGGATCGGCGAGGAGGCGGTGCAATACCGCGACCTGGTGTTGGCCTTGGGTGCGCAGACGGTACAGGTGCCGATTGAGGGCGACGGCACCGAGCTGGTCTTTCCGATCAACGACTTGGAAGACTACGCGCGCTTTCGTGCCGCCGCCGCGGGCAAGCAGCGCGTGTTGCTGCTGGGTGCCGGGCTGATCGGCTGCGAGTTCGCCAACGATCTGACCCTCGGCGGCTACCAGTGCGACGTGGTGGCGCCCTGTGAGCAGGTGATGCCGACCTTGTTGCATCCTGCTGCCGCCAGTGCGGTGCAGGCTGGCCTGGAAGGGCTGGGCGTGCGCTTCCATCTGGGCCCGGTGCTGACCCGCCTGCAGCGCACCGGCGGCGGTCTCGAGGCTCACTTGTCGGACGGCAGCGTGATCGCCTGTGATCTGGTGGTCTCGGCCATCGGCCTGCGACCGCGTACAGACCTTGCCGCCGCTGCCGGACTGCAGGTGAACCGGGGGGTAGTGGTGGATCGCCAACTGCGGACCTCCCACGCAAACATCTTCGCCTTGGGCGATTGCGCCGAAGTGGATGGCATCAACCTGCTCTACGTCATGCCGCTGATGGCTTGCGCCCGCGCGCTGGCGCAGACGCTCGCCGGCAACCCCACGGGTGTGAACTATGGCCCGATGCCTGTCACGGTAAAGACGCCCGCGTGCCCGCTGGTTGTTTCGCCAGCACCGATGGGCCGAGAGGGAACCTGGCAGGTCGAAGGGCAGGGCAGCGACCTGAAAGCGCTGTGCTACAGCGCCGATGGCCAGTTGCTGGGCTATGCCCTCACGGGGTCGGCGGTGTTGGAAAAGCTGGCGCTGAATCGGCAGCTTCCGCCTCTAATGGCCTGAATGCCATTCGAACTGTCGTGTTTGGCCTGTTCTTGGCGCGACAATGGCCGCTCAGACACTGGCGCGGCCACGGTGAGCGTGCCATTCTCACTTCCGTCTGCCGCAGATTAGAGCCTGCGGCGCCTTGGGCGCTGCTTTCGCAGGTAGCACGGCATAACAACAAAAATCCCGTCAAAGAGGCTTCACTATGCGTAAACCAGAACTCGCCGCCGTCATCGCCGAAAAGGCCGATCTGACCAAGGAAAAGGCCAATCAGGTGCTGAACGCGATTCTCGACAGCATCACTGGCGCGCTCGACAAGGATACCGTCACCCTGGTCGGTTTCGGCACCTTCGAGAAGCGTCACCGCGGCGCGCGCACCGGCAAGAACCCACAGACTGGTCAACCGGTGAAGATCAAGGCCAGCAACACTGTTGCCTTCAAACCTGGCAAGAACCTGCGTGACAGCGTCAACGTTCCCGCCAAGCCAGCCAAGAAAGGCAAGTGATCGATTCCTGACACTCCAGTGTCATCCGAACGGGCGCCCCAGGGCGCCCGTTGTGCTTTCTGGCGTGCAGAAACAATGCGGCGAGCTGGCGTAAAAAGTTTAAGAAAGGGATAAACTGCGCGCTTCAGTCATATTTCAATCGAGGCGCGTTGATGAAGTTTCGCTTTCTTCTCTGGGCCATGGGGCTGCTGATGGCCAGGGCCAGCCGTAACAACCCGGCGTTCCAGCAGCAACTGCGCGACAAGGACCTGGTGTTCCAGATGCAGACCTTGGATGGCAAAGTGGCCCGGCATTTCACGGTGAGTGGTGAGCGCATCAGCAGCAAGGGTGGCCTGCACCCTCAACCGGCCTTTGCCATCGCCTTCAAGGATGCCGCGTTCGGCTTTGCCACCTTGCAGGCTGGCAACAAGCAGTTGGCGTTCATGCAGGGGATCCAGGACAAGAACATCCAGATCAAGGGCAACCCGGCATTGGTGATCTGGTTCCAGGGGCTGATGAAATACCTCAAGCCCCGCAAGAAAAAGGCCTGAATCCGCCTGTGTACGAGCGGGCAAACCCGCTCTTGCCAGTCAGTGTGGGGCCTGGAACTGCGAGGCCAGTTCGCGCAGCAGCGCTTCGGCTTCCAGCACCTTGCTCACTACGTCCTCCGCCTTGTCGCGGGTCAGCCCAAGGCGTTCGAGCAGCGCCTCCGGAATCTCTTCCTGCGGTCCTGAGCCAATGCCCCGCGAACGCAACAGCGACGTGGCCAGGCACACGAGGTTCGGGTAGGCCGAATACTCGCCTTCATAGCTTGGGTCGTGCTGGAAGCGCAGCGCCGCGGACAGCTCATCCGGCATGTCCCACAGCTTCATCAGCCAGGCGCCGATCTGCTCGCGGCTGATGCCCAGCAGGTGCTGCTCGACATAGCTGTGGTACAGGTGCGGGTTGACCTCAAGATGACGACAGATCAACGAGAAATGCGGCGGGAACACGTGGGCCAGCAGCAGATAGCCGAAGTTGTGCAGCAGCCCCGCCAGGTAGGTTAGACCCGCTTCGGGGCGTTCGGCGCGCGGCATGGCGCGGGTCAGGCCTTCGATCACTGCGGCTGTGTAGATCGACTGCTGCCAGTAAGGCGTGGCCTGCTGCGGATGGTCTTTCGGCAGGCTCAGGGTCTTGCCCAGGGCCAGGCCCAGCGCAAGGTTGATCACCAGGTCGAAGCCCAGCACGCGAACGATGGCATCTTCCACCGAGCGGATCTTGCCGGGTGACGCGTAGTAGGGCGATGCGGCCCAGCTCACCACCTGTGCGGCCAGTGCCGGGTCGGTTTCGACCACGCCGGTGATGTCGTCGACGCTGGCGTTGGGGTCGACGCGCAGCTTGATGATCTTCTGCGCGGTGTCGGCCAGTGGCGGGATCTCGATGGTCTGCTCCAGGCGCTGCTGGATGCGTCGGGCAGTGAAAGCCTGGACCGCGTTGGAGATTTCCTTGGTGTCGTCGTGGGGGCGGTCGAGGTTGCGCTGGATGCTTTCGACTTCAAGGCCAAAGCTGCCTGCGCTGGCCTTGCTCAGCATGCGCTTGAAGTTGTCGCGGGCCACTTCCAATAGCAGCCCAGCCTCACCGGACTGGATCAACAGGCTATCGGCGTTGAGCAGCCGTTCGTCGTACAGGCACGGTGAGCTGGTCAGGGCCGGGATTGCCGGCAAGGCCTTGAGCTGGTGCTTGTCGAGCATCTTCTTCAATCGCTCCAGCGGCACGGCCTTGAGTTTGCGACCGGTCAGCTCTTCCAGGCGCTTCAGGTCCAGCAGATGGCTTTGTGGGAACAGCACCATGAGCGCGCCGACTTCATCGTCCAGCAGAACGGCCTGGACGCGCGATTTCGCGGGCAGCCGCGGGTGTTCGGACACCTCGCGATAGGCTACGCCGAGCTTTTCCAGCAGCAGTCGGATGACCGACGGAGCGTGCGGGGTTGCGGTGTCCAGGGCCACTTCAGTCATGGTCTGTTTCCAAAGGTGTCTTTTCAAACGCGAAGTATAACCATCCTGAGCCCCGAGCTGGGGCACGAATGGGACCGGTGTCACACTTGGCCGTATTGTTGGCCGTGACGCAGCCACCGATCCAGTAGCGGGCTGACATGATCGGGCCAGCGTGCCAGCAATGCCTGTGCGGCGTCGCGTACTGCGGGCAGCAGGTCGGCGTCACGCATCAGGTCGGCGACCTTGAATTGCAGCAGGCCGGTCTGTCGGGTGCCGAGCATTTCGCCGGGGCCGCGCAGCTCAAGATCCTTCTCGGCGATGACGAAGCCATCGTTGGTCTCGCGCATGATCCCTAAGCGTTCGCGGCCGATCTGTGACAGTGGCGGGTGATAGAGCAGCACGCAATGGCTGACGGCGCTACCCCGACCGACCCGGCCACGCAGCTGGTGAAGCTGGGCCAGGCCCAGGCGTTCAGGGTTTTCGATGATCATCAGGCTGGCGTTGGGCACGTCCACCCCCACCTCGATCACCGTGGTGGCCACCAGCAATTGCAGATGGCCGGCCTTGAATTCGGCCATCACCGCGGCTTTTTCCGCAGGCTTCATGCGCCCGTGGATCAGGCCCACACGCAGCTCGCCGAGCGCGCTGCCCAGCTCTTCGAACGTACTTTCGGCGGCCTGGCAGGTCAGCTCTTCGGATTCCTCGATCAGGGTGCACACCCAGTAGGCCTGGCGCCCTTCGGCGCAGGCAGCGCGGACCCGCTCTACCACCTCGAAGCGGCGACTGTCGGCCACCAGCACGGTATTGACTGGCGTTCGGCCGGGCGGCAGCTCATCAAGAATGGAGGTATCGAGGTCGGCGTAGGCGCTCATGGCGAGCGTACGCGGGATGGGGGTGGCGGTCATGATCAACTGGTGCGGACACAGCGTGCCGTTCACGCCCTTCTTGCGCAGGGCCAGCCGTTGCTGCACGCCGAAACGGTGCTGTTCGTCGATGATCGCCAGGGCCAGGTAGCGAAACTTCACTTCTTCCTGGAACAGCGCATGGGTGCCGACCACCATGGGGGCGCCGCCGGCGATTTGCTCCAGCGCACTGGCGCGAGCCTTGCCTTTGAGCTTGCCAGCCAGCCAGGCGACTTCTATCCCCAAGGGTTCGAGCCAGCGCTTGAAGGTGATGTAGTGCTGTTCGGCGAGGATCTCGGTGGGCGCCATCAGCGCGACCTGGTAACCGGCCTCCAGCGCCTGCAGCGCTGCCAGCGCAGCAACCACGGTCTTGCCGGCACCCACGTCACCTTGCACCAGGCGCATCATCGGCTCTGGCTGGCTGAGGTCATAGGCGATCTCGTTGCCTACCCGCTGCTGGGCACCGGTGGGAGTGAATCCGAGGTTGGCCAGGTACTGTCCGGGCAGGCGGCTGGCCTTGGGCAGCACGGGGGCTCGCAGGGCACGCAGGCTCTCACGCAGACGCTGCTGGGAGAGCTGGTGCGTGAGCAGTTCCTCGAATGCGAGGCGGTGCTGGGCCCAGTGCTGGCCTTCGGCAAGCTCGTCGAGGTCGGCGTCGGCGGGTGGGTTGTGCAGGTAGCGGATGGCGTCGTCCAGTGGGGCCAGGTGATAGTCGCGGGCCAGCTCATCCGGCAGCCAGTCGGGCAGGCTGCGCGGGCCGAGCTTGCTCAGGCTGAGCTGGCAGAGCAGGCGCAGACGCTGCTGGGTGAGGCCTTCGGTGGTCGGGTAGATCGGGGTCAGGGTCTGCTCGACGGGCGGTGGCGGTTCGTCGCCGTTGAGCGCGCGGTACTCCGGATGATAGATCTCAAGGCCAGAGGCTCCGGGGCGTGCTTCACCGTAGCAGCGCAGGTGGGTGCCACGCTTGAGGCCTTCTTTCTGTGCATTGCTGAAGTGATAGAAGCGCAGGCTAAGCACGCCCGTGCCGTCACCCAGGCGTACCACCAGGCTGCGGCGTTTGCCCATGGTCACGTCAGCACCGCTGACCACGCCCTCGATCACGGCGTCCTGACCCGGACGCAGGGCGCCGATCGGTACGACGCGGGTGCGGTCCTGATAGCGCAGTGGCAGGTGGAACAGCAAGTCCTGCAGGCTTTCCAGGCCGACCTTGGCGAGTTTTTCCGCCATGGCCTCGCCGACGCCCTTGAGCTCGGTGACCGGGACCTTCGACAACTCCGTCATGGCATCAGGCCGGCTGTGGCGCAGGCGCCTTGGCGACCGAACAGAGGCGGATCGAATCGGCGAGGATCTCGATTGCCTTTGGCCGCGGGAAGCTGGCGCGCCAGGCGATGGCAACGGTTCGGAACGGCGCAGGCGCTGTCAGTGGACGCACTTCGATGACGCCAGGGGCGTAGTGATGACTGTGCACCGCCGACAACGGCAGGATCGAAACACCCAGGCCCGAGGCGACCATATGACGGATGGTCTCCAGCGAGCTGGATTCGACCGTGGTGTGCTTCGAGGCATCGTTACCCTTGTTCAGGGTCGGGCAGGCTTCGAGTACCTGGTCGCGGAAGCAGTGACCTTCGCCGAGCAGCAGCAGGCTCTTGTCGTTGAGCAGGGCGGTGTCGATGGTCTTCTTGGCGGTCCAGGGGTGGTCGGCCGGCATCAGCGCGCAGAATGGCTCATCGTACAGCGGTAGCGTCAGCACGTCGGCCTCGTTGAACGGCAGCGCGATGATGACCGCGTCCAGTTCGCCGTTGCGCAGTTTCTCGCGCAGCACGTGGGTGAAGTTCTCTTCGATGTACAGCGGCATCTGCGGGGCAACCCGGTGCAGCTGTGGAATCAGGTGCGGGAACAGGTAGGGGCCGACGGTATAGATGGCGCCGACTTTCAGTGGAGCAGTGAGCTGGTTCTTGCCGGCCTGTGCCAGTTCGCGGATGCCTTGGGCCTGCTCGAGCACCTTCTGCGCCTGGGCGACGATGCTTTCGCCGACCGGTGTCAGGCGTACGGCGCTCTTGCTGCGTTCGAAGATCAGCACGCCCAGCTCGTCCTCAAGCTTCTTCACCCCGACCGACAGGGTCGGCTGGCTGACGTGGCAACGCTCGGCGGCATGGCCGAAGTGCTGCTCCTGAGCGAGTGTGACGATGTAGCGGAGTTCAGTGAGGGTCATAACGTGCGTCCATGAAGTTGCGGCCCCAGCATAGCGGGTGCAATCGATAGACGCACGTTATCAGACTTGCGGTTTTGTGACAGATGCAATGTATCAGCGCTTGTCCAACGAGTAGACGAAGGGCGCCACTACCTCGATCGTGCCATTGTTCAACAACTCCGCAGGCGGTTTGGGTACCGTGCCGGCGCGGCGGATCATGTCCATCGTCGCGCGGTCGAGTGCAGCACTGCCTGAGCCTCCGGCCAGTGAATACGACAGCACCTTGCCCTCGGCATCGACCACGAAGCGCAGCCGGTTGATTCCTTGCAGGCCACGGCGACGCGCGTCTTCCGGGTACTTCTTGTACTTCGCCAGGTGACGCAGCAGGTCGCTTTGCCACGTCGGCAGGGCGTTGCTGTTGGAGGCGATACTCGGCTGCGGCGCTGCCGACTTCTGCGGCGGAGCGTTGCTTGGCGCGGTATCGGCCACTTGTTCCTTGGCCGGTGGTTCGTCCTTCGGCGGCTCAGGCTTTTTCTCGGGCTTGGGCGGCTGGGGCTTGGCCTTCGGCTTGGGCGGCTTAGGGATCGCGATCTTCGGTTTCGGAGCCTCCACCAGCTTGGGCAGCGGTGGCTCTTCGACCGGCGCAGGCGGCTGTGGAGCCGCTTTCGGTGGCGGCGGTGGCGCAGGCTCGGGGACCGGTGCCAGCTCGACCATCATCGCTGCTGGCGGCAGCTCGATGGCCTGGGGCACCGACCAGTTGAGCGTCAGCACTACGGCGATCACGTGCACACCGAGCACGGCTGCCAGGCTGGCACCGTAGCGCACCAGGTTGGAGCGCTTGTTCGTCATTTCTTGGCTGCCGTCTCGAGTCCGACCAGACCGACCTTGAGGTAGCCGGCCGCGCGCATGGTGTTCATCACTTCCATCAGGTCGCCGTAGTCAACACCCTTGTCGGCCTGGAAGAAGATGGTGGTTTCCTTGTCGCCCTTGGTCTTGGCGTCGAGCATCGCGCCAAGCTGTTCGGGCAGGGCCACCGCGTCATCGCCGACGTACAGCTTCTTGTCGGCCTTGACGCTGACGAACACCGGTTTCTCGGGCCTCGGTGCAGGTTTTGCGGTCGAGGCTGGCAGGTCGACCTTGATGTCGACCGTCGCCAGTGGTGCGGCAACCATGAAGATGATCAGCAGTACCAGCATCACGTCGATGAACGGCGTGACATTGATTTCGTGGTTTTCGGCGAGGTCGTCGCCACCTTCGTTGAGATGCAGGCCCATGGCTTACCCCACTTTCACCATGTGCGGGGCGGCGCGCTCGCCAGCCTGATGGTCCAGGTCACGGCTGACCAGCAGCAGGACCTGCGCCGAGGCGTCGGAGACCTGCGCCTTGTAGCCGGCGATGGAACGGGCGAAGACGTTGTAGATGACCACGGCCGGAATCGCGGCGACCAGGCCCAGGGCGGTGGCCAGCAGGGCTTCGGCGATGCCTGGGGCAACGACGGCGAGGTTGGTGGTCTGGGTCTTGGCGATGCCGATGAAGCTGTTCATGATGCCCCACACGGTGCCGAACAGGCCGACGAATGGCGCGGTGGAGCCGATGGTGGCCAGCACGCCGGTGCCGCTGCTCATGTTGCGACCGCTGGCGGCGACCAGGCGCTCCAGGCGGAAGCTGACGCGTTCCTTGATGCCTTCCTTCTCGCGGGTGTTGGCCGACAGGCGCATTTCCTCGAGGGCGTCGTGGATCAAGGTATGGGCCAGGGTGCCCTCCTTGTCGGCGACGCTGCTGGCTTCTTTCAGGCTGGCAGATTTCTTCAGCAGGGCGATTTCACCGCGCAGGCGGCGCTTGGCGCCCATCAGCTCGAAGCCCTTGGCGATCCAGATGGTCCAGGTGATGATGGAGGCGATGGCCAGGCCGATCATTACCGCCTTCACGACGATATCGGCGTTCTTGTACATGCCCCATGGGGACAGGTCGTGGGCCATGCCCAGCGAGGTGTCTTCGACCAGTGCTTCGACGTTCTCGCCTGCTGGCGCCTGGGCCTCGGCGGGCTCAGCGGCGTTCGCGGATGCCTGGCCAGTGGCGGCCGGGTCAGCCGGAGCGACTGCAGCAGGAGGGGTGGCGCCGTTGGCGGCAGGCTCTTCAGCCATGGCGGCCGGGGCCAGCACCAGGCTGAACAGCAGCGCGGCGATGGCGCGCCAGGCGCGCGACGTGGTTGGCGAAGCGGAAGGTTGAGTACGAGTCATGCTGGCCGGACCTGATGAAGAAAAATGAGGTGGTGTTCTCCATGGCCTCGAGGCGGGCCGAGAACTGATCAGGGCGCCATTATTGCAAGTAATTCTTGTTAACAAAAGTAATAGAGTATCTTTTTTTACGCTTTGGATAGCCGCTGATCGTCTAATACGGCTAGCCTGGGCCTTTCGTTCTGGAGTGAAGTGATGTCGGATCTGTCCGCGATGATCGTAGGTTGTGGTGATGTAGGCAGCCGCCTGGCCCGGCAACTGCTCGCCCGCGGCTGGCAGGTACATGGGCTGCGTCGCACGGTGGAGCAACTGCCTGCAGGCGTTCTGCCGGTGGCGGCCGATCTGTCCGACCCCAGCATTCCTGCAGGTTGGCCCGAGCGTTCCCCGGATTATCTGGTGTATTGCGTGGCGGCCAGCCAGCACGATGAAGCCGGTTATCGAGCCGCCTACGTGGAGGGTTTGCGCCACGTGCTGACTTGGTTGGCGGACAAGGGGCAGCACCCGCGCCGCTTGCTGTTCGTGTCCAGCAGCAGCGTCTATGCGCAGCAGGGCGGCGAGTGGGTCGAGGAAGGTGCGGCCACCGAGCCCGAGGGATATTCGGGGCGGATCATGCTGGAGGCCGAGCGCTTGGCGCTCGAGAGCGGGATTCCCGCCAGCCTGGTGCGCCTGACGGGGATCTATGGCCCCGGCCGCGAGTGGCTGCTGAGCCAGGTGCGCCAGGGATATCGGGTGGCCGAGGAGCCGCCGCTGTACGGCAATCGCATTCATGCCGAGGACGCGGCCGGTTTGCTGGCGTTCCTGCTGCAGGCCGACGCGGACGGGGTGGCGCTGCAGGACTGCTACATCGGTGTCGACGACGATCCGGCCCCGCTGGCCGAGGTGGTGGCCTGGCTGCGCCAGTACATGGGCGTTACCGAGTGGTCTGACGAGCAGCGCGTGCGCCGCACCGGCAGCAAGCGCTGCAGCAACGCGCGGGCACGGGCGCTGGGCTGGGTGCCGCAGTATGCGAGCTACAAGGAAGGGTACGCGGCGATCCTGAAAGGCTGAAGCCAAGCCTCGACCACCGGTGTCGAGGCTGGCCGGGTACCCGTAGGAGCGGGCTTGCCCGCGAATCGGATACCGCGCTGCATGGCACCGGCTTCGCCGGTGATCGCGGGACAAGCCCGCTCCCACAGGGATTGGGCAGGTCTTTAAATTTTGGACGAGACAATTGCTCCTGCAGGTAGTGGATCAGTCGCGCTCAAGCACCCACTGCCGCGCGCCAGCCGCGAGTTCTGGCATTTCGTCGGGCTGCGCACGGTTGACTGCACGGAAGATCTCCAGCTTGTCGTCATCACGCTTGAACAGCCAGGGGGCGCCGCGTTGGTCGCGCTCCAGCCAGAGGCTGTCGTTGTCGCCGCCCATGGTCGCGCAATCGCCGGCCAGGCAAAGGGCGTAACGGTCCAGATCGGGCAAGCCGGTCACGCCGCCGTCGTCGGCGAAGCGGACCTTGGCGCCCTGGCCTGGGCCTTCGACGATTTTCCATTCGCCACCCAGGTACGCCTTGTACAGCGCCTTCTCGAAGCTGCTACCCAGCGGTGCGTCGGCGGGTGTCGTGGGCTTGCTGCGCACGAAGGTCTGCTTGGCGCCGGAGGCGTCGGTCGTTTGCAATTCGTCGCCATCGAGGCTCAATTGCTCGCTCTGGCCGCCTTCGAAATTGGCTTGCCATTGCTTGTCCGCCGCGACGAGGCTGCCCTCAGCGGCTTCGAAGCCATTGCTGTAGCGGGCTTGCTGGCTGACGACGTCAATCTTCCATTCGAATACCGGGCCATGGCTGGACAGCGCCTTGCGCAAGCTGTCGCCCTTGACGGCGGCGTCGATGGCATCCTGGTTGATCCAGGTACCGTTGAAATCTTCAGGTTTGTGGCTGGCGCAGCCGCCCAGAAGCAGGGCTGCCAGCGCGAGGGGCAGGGCATGACGCATGGTGGGAACCTTCAGGAAGGAAAGGCGGCAGGCCGGGCGCCCGCCGCCTGGGGCATCACTCGATGACGAGGATGGCGTCCATCTCGACTTGCGAGCCCTTTGGCAGGGCAGCTACGCCAATCGCGGCGCGGGCTGGGTAGGGCTGCTCGAAGTAGCGACCCATGACCTCGTTGACCTTGGCGAAGTGGCTCAGGTCGGTGAGGAAGATGTTCAGCTTGACGATATCCTTGAACGAACCGCCAGCGGCCTCGGCAACAGCCTTGAGGTTTTCGAAGACCTGCACGGTCTGTGCCTCGAAGCCTTCAACCAGCTCCATGGTCTTGGGATCCAGAGGAATCTGGCCCGACATGTAGACGGTATTGCCAGCCTTGATCGCCTGGGAGTAGGTGCCGATGGCGGCAGGGGCCTTGTCGCTGTTGATGACGGTCTTGGTCATGTTGACTCCTTGCGGTTGACGGACTACGCACGCGTTCGGGTGATGCGGACCACGCCGGTCAGGGTGCGCAGCTTCTTGATCACGCGAGCCAGGTGCACGCGGTCGCGCACGCTGACCACCAGTTGGACCACGCTGACGCGACCGTCGCGCTCATCCATGCTGATCTTCTCGATGTTGCCGTCGGCGGCGTTGACGCTGCTGGCCAGCAGGGCGATCAGGCCGCGCTGGTGTTCCAGTTCGACGCGCAGTTCGACATTGAACTCGCCGGTGACGTCCTTGGCCCAGGAGAGCTGCAGGCACTTCTCCGGGTTGTGTCGGATTTCACTGATGTTGCGGCAGTCTTCCAGGTGCACGACCATGCCCTTGCCCGCCGACAGGTGGCCGACGATGGGGTCCCCCGGGATCGGCGTACAGCACTTGGCGTAGCTGAGCACCAGGCCTTCTGTGCCGCGGATCGCCAGCGGGCCCTCTGGCGATGGTAGTTGCTCGCCTTCGGCCGACAGCAAGCGGCGCGCGACCACGTAGGCCATGCGGTTGCCCAGGCCGATGTCTTCGAGCAGGTCTTCGACGAGCTCCAGGCGGTATTCGGTGAGGATGGCCTGGACGCGCTCGGCGGCGATCTTGTCCAGGCTGCTGTCGAAGCCCGTCAGCACTTTGTTCAGCAGGCGTTCGCCGAGGCTGATGGATTCGGAGCGGCGCTGCTGTTTGAGCGCATGGCGAATGTGCGTGCGTGCCTTGCCGGTAACCACGAAATTGAGCCAGGCCGGGTTTGGGCGTGCGCCCGGCGCACTGACGATCTCGACCGTCGAGCCACTTTGCAACGGCTCGGAGAGCGGTGCCAGGCGACGGTTGATGCGGCAGGCGATGCAGCTGTTGCCGACGTCGGTGTGCACCGCGTAGGCGAAGTCGACGGCAGTGGAGCCTTTGGGCAGCTCCATGATCCGGCCTTTGGGCGTGAAGACATAGACCTCGTCCGGGAACAGGTCGATCTTCACGCTCTCGATGAACTCCAGAGAGTTGCCTGCCCGCTGCTGCAGCTCGAGGATGCCCTTGACCCATTGACGGGCGCGGGCGTGGCTGCCCTTGGGCTGTTCTTCCTCGTTCGACTTGTACAGCCAGTGCGCGGCGATGCCGTTGTTGGCCATCTCTTCCATTTCGCGGGTGCGGATCTGGATTTCGATGGGCACACCGTGCATCCCGAACAGCGTGGTGTGCAGCGACTGGTAGCCGTTGGCCTTGGGAATCGCGATGTAGTCCTTGAAGCGCCCCGGCAGCGGCTTGTACAGGTTGTGCACAGCACCCAGCACGCGGTAGCAGGTGTCGACCTTGTCGACGATGATGCGGAAGGCGTACACGTCCATGATCTCGTTGAAGGCGCGGCGCTTGCCGCGCATCTTCTTGTAGATGCCATAGAGGTGTTTCTGTCGGCCGCTGACCTCGCCCTCGATGCCGTCAGCCGCCAGGCAGTTGGCCAGCGAGGTCTCGATCTTGGCGACGATTTCCTTGCGGTTGCCGCGCGCGCTCTTCACCGCCCGGTGAATGAGCGAGGAGCGCATGGGGTGCATGGCCTTGAAACCAAGATCCTCGAACTCCACGCGCACGGTGTGCATGCCCAGCCGATTGGCGATGGGGGCGTAGATCTCGAGGGTTTCCTTGGCGATGCGCCGGCGCTTTTCACCGGACAGCACTTCCAGGGTGCGCATGTTGTGCAGGCGATCGGCCAGCTTGACCAGGATCACGCGGATATCGCGGGCCATGGCCATGGCCATTTTCTGAAAGTTCTCGGCTTGCGCCTCGGCCTTGGTCTCGAAATTCATCTGGGTCAGCTTGCTGACCCCGTCGACCAGCTCGGCGACGGTTTCGCCGAACTGCTGGCTGAGGGCTTCCTTGGCGATGCCGGTATCTTCGATCACGTCGTGCAGCATGGCGGCCATCAGGCTCTGATGGTCCATGTGCATGTCGGCGAGAATGCTGGCGACTGCCAGCGGATGGGTCACGTAGGGCTCGCCACTGCGGCGGCGTTGCCCGTCGTGTGCCTGTTCGGCATAGAAATAGGCCCGGCGAACAAGATTGACCTGTTCGGGGCCCAGATAGGTCGACAGCCGCTCGGCGAGGGCTTCTATACCCGGCATGGTTTCACCTCTTGCAGAGGAAGAGGATCGTGTGCCGCGCGACGTCGACCGGGCATGAATCAGACGGCCTCGTTGTTCTCGTCCTCGAACGCAGCGAACACCGGATCCTCGGTGACGATCTCTTCGGCGGCGATGAATTCATTGGTCACGATGCCTTCGGCAATTTCGCGCAGGGCGACGACGGTTGGCTTGTCGTTTTCCCACGCCACGCGTGGCTCCTTGCCGCCGGTGGCCAGTTGGCGGGCGCGCTTGGTCGAGAGCATGACCAGCTCGAAGCGGTTATCCACGTGTTCCAGGCAGTCTTCAACAGTTACGCGGGCCATGGTCTTCCTCAGTAGCAGATGCGATTAGCGTGCAGCCCAGAATGGGCAGGCGGACTCGATAGTTTAAAAAATCACCAGCCAATAGGGAAGGGCTGTTTTGTCTGGTGATCCGTGTCACCTGCTCGTGGGGGCGGGCTTGCCCGCGAAAGGGCCGTAACAGACAGCCTCTCGCTTGAACCTGACGATAACGCTTCCCGTCCCGCGAACACAACAGCTTCAGCGCATCGCGTCGCGCAAGCGCGGGGTCAGTTCCTCGAACAAGGTCTGTACCGAACGCAGCGCCCGACAATCGGGGCGGGTCAGCAGCCACAGTTGGGTGTCACAGCCTGGCAGCGCGCCGCTCAAGGCCTCGACGCCGGGCAGGGTGTCGACCATGTAGTCGGCCAGCGCCGCCACTCCCATGCCGGTGCTGACCAACTGAGCAATCGTCGACATGCCACTGCACTGGTAGCGTGGGATCAGGTCGGGGTGCTGCTGGTTGCGCCAGACTACCGTGGGGTGGTCCTGCATGGCGTCGTCAGGGGCGATCCACGGCACGCTGTTTGGCGACTCGGCCAGGCGCTCGCGAAACTCCGGGCGTCCGCAGATTACATAGGACGTCGAGCCCAGGCAGCGTCCGACCAGATGCTCCGGCGGTGTGTTGGTCAGGCGCAGGGCGATGTCGGCGTCGCGTCGGCTCAGGTTGGCGAAGGTGTTGGAGGTGCCCATTTCCAGCGACAGCGCGGGGTAGTTGGGCATGAATTCGGCCAGTGCGGGCAGCAACAGGCTGTGCAGCACGGCTTCGGTGCAGGTCAGGCGTACCGTACCGCTGACCACCTGCTCGCCGCTGGTCAGGGCGATGCGCGCGGCGTCCAGCGCCTGCTCGGCCCGTTCAGCCTGTTCGGCCAGGGCCTGTGCGGTGTCGGTTGGCAGGTAGCCCTTGCGGCTCTTGACGAACAGGGCGGTGCCCAGCGCCGACTCCAGTCGCCGGATCGAGCGAAACACCGTCGAAACATCGACCTTGAGCAGCTCGGCGGCCTTGGCCAGTGAGCGACCACGTTCCAGCGCCAGGACCAGGGCGAGGTCCGCGTGATTGATCTGATATTGCATTTGTGCACGCTCTGCTTGCCGATTTGCCAATGTCTGTTGCACTGGAGCCCACTTTATAGTGGAACGGCCCCCGGGAATCAATGCACCGGGCGAGCCACAGAATTTCCCCACGATGGGGCAGTGAAAAGAACAACAGCAGCAACCATCGTCGCCCTCGAGGCGCCAGCCATATCCCCACATCGCCGCTCCGAATCAAAGGATGTACAGCCATGACGTCGGTCTCCCCGTGCGCCCGTTCTTCCCGCGAGATGAATGAATTCCTGGAAGCCCACCCGGACACACAGTACGTCGACCTGTTGATTTCCGACATGAACGGCGTGGTGCGTGGCAAGCGCATCGAGCGGGCCAGCCTGCACAAGGTGTACGAGAAGGGCATCAACCTGCCGGCTTCGCTGTTCGCCCTGGATATCAACGGCTCGACCGTCGAAAGCACGGGTCTCGGCCTGGATATCGGCGATGCCGACCGCATCTGCTATCCGATCCCAGGCTCGCTCTCCAACGAACCCTGGCAGAAACGGCCGACGGCGCAGTTGCTGATGACCATGCACGAAATCGAAGGCGAGCCGTTCTTCGCCGACCCGCGTGAAGTGCTGCGCCAGGTGGTGAGCAAGTTCGATGCGCTTGGCCTGGATATTTGCGCAGCGTTCGAGCTGGAGTTCTACCTGATCGACCAGGACAATCTGAACGGTCGGCCGCAGCCGCCACGCTCGCCGATCTCGGGCAAGCGCCCGCAGTCCACCCAGGTCTACCTGATCGACGACCTGGACGAGTACGCCGACTGCCTGCAGGACATGCTCGAAGCCGCCAAGGAGCAGGGTCTGCCGGCGGATGCGATCGTCAAGGAAAGTGCCCCGGCGCAGTTCGAGGTCAACCTGCATCACGTCGCCGATCCGCTCAAGGCTTGCGACTACGCGATCCTGCTCAAGCGCCTGATCAAGAACATCGCCTACGACCACGAGATGGACTCGACCTTCATGGCCAAGCCCTACCCGGGCCAGGCGGGCAACGGCCTGCACGTGCACATCTCGCTGCTGGACAAGAAAACCGGCAAGAACATCTTCGCCAACGACGATGCGCTGCAGAGCGAAACCCTGCGTCACGCCATTGGCGGTGTACTGGAAACCATGCCGGCGTCGATGGCCTTCCTGTGCCCGAACATCAACTCTTACCGTCGCTTTGGTGCTCAGTTCTATGTGCCGAACGCCCCGAGCTGGGGTCTGGACAACCGCACCGTCGCCCTGCGCGTGCCCACCGACAGCAGCGATAACTTGCGTATCGAGCACCGCGTCGCAGGTGCCGATGCCAACCCTTACCTGATGCTTGCCGCGATTCTCGCTGGTATCCACCACGGCCTGACCAACAAGGTCGAACCCGGCGCGCCGATCGAGGGCAATTCGTACGAGCAGCTTGAGCAGAGCCTGCCGAACAACCTGCGTGATGCCTTGCGAGCGCTGGATGACAGCGAGGTCCTCAACCAATACATCAGCCCGGAATACATCGACATCTTCGTGGCCTGCAAGGAAAGCGAGCTGGCGGAGTTCGAAGTGTCGATCTCCGACCTCGAATACAACTGGTACCTGCACACGGTGTAAGCCCATGAGCGCAATCGCGGTTCCCTTGATCGGTGTCAGCGCCTGCCGCCAGCAGGTTGGGAAGAACTCATCGCACACGGTGGGCGACAAGTATGTCGAGGCGGCAGGTTTTGCCGGGCTGCCTGTGATCCTGCCGGCGCGCGACACGGCCAGCGACCCGCAGGCGCTGCTGGCGCGTCTGAATGGCATTCTTTTTACCGGCTCGCCTTCAAATGTCGAGCCGCATCATTACAATGGCGCCCCCAGCGTGGACGGTACCCGGCACGACGTTGCGCGTGACCGCCTGACCCTGCCGTTGCTGCAGGCCGCCATAGCCGCCGGCGTGCCGGTGTTGTGCATCTGCCGTGGATTCCAGGAACTCAACGTGGCCTTGGGCGGCACTTTGCACCAGCGGGTGCATGAACTGCCCGGCTACCTGGACCACCGCGAACCTGAGGACGCACCCCTGGAGGTGCAATACGGGCCTCGACACACGGTCGGCATTGCGCCGGGCGGGCTGTTCGAGCGCCTGGGCCTGGCGGAGCAGTTCGAGGTCAACTCGCTGCACAGCCAGGGTATCGACCGTCTGGCCCCGGGCCTGCGTGTCGAGGCACGGGCCCCGGATGGCCTGATTGAAGCGGTGTCGATGAGTGATGCGTCGGGCTTCGTGCTTGGCGTGCAATGGCACCCGGAGTGGCGTTTCGCCGAAAACCCGGTCTCCCTACGTCTGTTTCAGGCGTTTCGTGAGGCCTGCATTGCCCATGCTGCTCGGGAGGGCTCGCGCCAGAAGGCATTCTGACGTTACCCGAAGGTCTCGGATGACCCATCCCCTGCAGCAAGCTTTCAATGAGTGAAAGCGGGCCTTGTTCGCAAGGCCTGTGAAAACAATACCAATAGCAACGGCAAATAACTCATGAGCGAATACACAGAAGCCGGCCGCCCTCCCGATGTGGCGGCCGACGCGGGCAGCAACACCCAGCGCGCCAGCAAAGGCCTGGCCAAAGGTCGCCTGGGCCTGCTGGCCAGCGTGGTGCTGGGCATCTCCACCATTGCCCCGGTCTACACCCTGACTGGCGCCCTTGGCCCGACCGTGCGTGAGGTCGGCGCCCATCTTCCCGCGGTCTTCATCGTCGGCTTCCTGCCGATGCTGCTGGTTGCCCTCGGCTACCGTGAGCTGAACGCCGCGGAGCCCGACAGCGGCACCTCATTCACTTGGTCGGCACGTGCCTTCGGTCCCATGATCGGCTGGATCGGTGGCTGGGGGCTGGTCGTCGCCACCACCATCGTGCTGTCGAACCTGGCCGGTGTGGCGGTCGATTTCTTCTACCTGTTCATCGGGCAGATCACCGGGCATCACGAGTATGCCGCGCTAGCGGACAACCTGTTGATCAACGTCACTACCTGTTGTGCGTTCATCGCCCTGGCGGTGTGGATCTGCTGCCGGGGCATGGGTACCACCATGACCGTGCAGTACGGCCTGGTTGCCCTGCAATTGCTGGTGTTGGTGGGCTTTGGTTTTGCTGCGTTCGGCGAGACTACCGCGCCACCGCCGCTGGAATTCGATTTCGCCTGGTTCAATCCCTTCGGGGTCGAATCGTTCTCGGCCTTCGCGGCCGGGCTGTCGCTGTCGATCTTCATCTTCTGGGGATGGGACGTGTGCCTCACCGTCAGCGAAGAGTCCATCGGCAGCGACGAAGTGCCAGGCAAGGCTGCTACCTGGACGGTACTGCTGATCCTTGGCCTGTATCTGTTCACCGCCATTGCCACCCTTCAGTTCGCCGGCATCAGCGACACTGGCCTGGGCCTGGGCAATCCGCGCATCCAGGAGAACGTCTTCGCCCACCTGGCAGGTCCGGTGATGGGGCCGCTGGCGATCCTGATGTCGATTGCGGTGCTGGCCAGCACGGCGGCGTCGCTGCAGTCGACCTTCGTGTCGCCGGCGCGCACCCTGCTCGCCATGGGCTACTACGGTGCGGTGCCGCAGCGCTTCGCCAGTGTCTGCCCGCGCTCGCAGACGCCGCGCTACGCGACCATCTGTGCGGGCGTGGCTGCGGCCTTGTTCTACGTGACCATGCGTACCCTGAGCGAGAACGTGCTGGCAGACACCATCACCGCGCTGGGGATGATGATCTGCTTCTACTATTCGCTGACCGCGTTCGCCTGTGTCTGGTACTTCCGCGACAGCCTGTTCGACAGCCTGCGCCACTTCTTCATGCGCGGCCTGTGCCCGCTGGTGGGTGGGGTGATCCTGTCGGTGATCTTCGTGCGTACCGCGATCGACAGCGCCTCGCCCGACTTTGGCAGCGGCTCGCATGTCGGTGGGCTGGGGCTGGTGTTCGTGATCGCGGCGATCATCTCGGTGCTGGGGATCGTGCTGATGATGCTGTCGCGACTGCGTGCACCGGCGTACTTCCTCGGGGCGACCTTGCAGCAGCAGGCGAAACTGCAGTTGCAGGAATAAGGCGTAGGTGGGGCTGCTGCGCAGCCCTATCGCGGGGCAAGTCGTTGCGACTTGCCCCGCGCTGGTTTCAGCGCGTGGTTCAGCCGACCAATTGCTTCAACAGCTCACCATGGCGCTGCTGCTGCTTCTTGAGCAGCAACCGGTTCGAACGGAACACCGACTTCAGGTCTTCGAGCGCGTCTTCGAAGTCATCGTTGACGATGACGTAGTCGAATTCGTTGTAATGCACCATCTCGCTGACCGCTTCCTTCATGCGCCCGGCGATGATCTCTTCACTGTCCTGGCCGCGCCCGTCCAGACGCTGGCGCAGGGCTTCCTGGCTCGGTGGCAGGATGAAGATCGACAGGGCCTCGGGCATCAGCTTGCGCACTTGCTGCGCACCCTGCCAGTCGATTTCAAGGATCAGGTCGAAGCCTTGGTCGAGGGTTTCCTGCAGCGCGCTGCGGGAGGTGCCGTAGAAGTTGCCGAACACCTCGGCGTGCTCGAGGAAGTCGCCTTGGGCAATCAATGCCTTGAACTCCTCGTGAACCACGAAGTGATAGTTCACTCCGTGGATCTCGCCTGGGCGCATGGCACGGGTGGTGTGGGAGACAGAGACGCGGATCTGCTGGTCTTGCTGGGTCAGAGCAGTGACCAGGCTGGTCTTGCCAGCGCCGGAAGGCGCCGAAACGATGTAGAGGGTGCCGCTGCTGTGCTTCATGGTGGGGTGGCCTTACTCGATGTTCTGTACTTGTTCACGCATCTGTTCGATCAGCACCTTCAGGTTGACCGCTGCTTGGGTGCTGCGCGGGTCGAAGGCCTTTGAGCCGAGCGTGTTCGCCTCGCGATTGAGTTCCTGCATCAGGAAATCCAGGCGTCGTCCGGCGGCGCCGCCCGACTTGAGCACGCGGCGCACCTCGGTGACATGGGTGCTGAGACGGTCGAGCTCTTCGGCGACGTCGCTCTTTTGTGCCAGCAGCACCATCTCCTGCTCCAGGCGCTGCGGGTCGAGCTCGGCCTGCAGGTCGTTGAAACGGTCGATGATGCGCTGGCGCTGGGCGGCCAGCATTTGTGGCACCAGGGCGCGCAGGGTGGCGACTTCGGTGGTCATGGCGTCCAGGCGCTCGTTGATCAGTCGGGCCAGCTCCTGGCCCTCGCGCAGGCGGCCGGCCTTGAGCTCGGCGAGCGCCTCGTCGAACAGTGCCATCGCCTCGGTGTTCAGCGCCTGTGGGTCGGCGGCATCGGCTACCAGCACGCCGGGCCAGGCCAACACTTCGAGGGGATTGAGCGGGGCTGGCTGATTGATCAGCCCGGCCACGGTCTCGGCGGCGGCGACCAGTTGCGCGGCGCGCTCGCGATCGACCTGCAACGGCTTGCCGGTGCTGTCTTCGGACAGGCGCAAGGTGCATTCGACCTTGCCGCGCGACAGCCCCTGGCGCAGGCCTTCGCGTACCGCGCCCTCAAGATCGCGCAGGGCTTCGGGCAGGCGCAGGTGAGGTTCGAGATAGCGGTGGTTGACCGAGCGCAGCTCCCAGGCCAGGGTGCCCTGGCTGCCGGCGCGCTCGACGCGGGCAAAGGCGGTCATGCTGTGCACCATGGGGAGTACCTCGCGAATTCGGTGTGTACGGGGAAGCCTTTCGGCTGCAAGGCGCAGGATTGTAGCGCAGTGCGGCGGTGGCGCCCAATCGGACCATGCTACAGGGCGTCGCAGGCAAAGGTGGGAAAAGTCGACGGGTTGCGAGGCCGCGACAATAGGCATGTCCTCGCAGGACGCACGGCTCTATAATGGCCGCCTGATTCGAATTCCAGTACAGGTATCCCAGATGAAACGTCCAAGTGGTCGCGCTGCCGATCAGCTTCGCTCGATCCGCATCACCCGCAACTACACCAAGCACGCCGAGGGGTCGGTACTGGTCGAGTTCGGTGACACCAAGGTCATCTGCACGGTCAGCGTCGAGAACGGTGTACCACGCTTCCTCAAAGGCCAGGGGCAGGGCTGGTTGACGGCCGAGTACGGCATGCTGCCGCGCTCCACTGGCGAGCGTAACCAGCGTGAGGCCAGTCGTGGCAAGCAGGGCGGCCGCACCCTCGAGATCCAGCGCCTGATCGGCCGTTCGTTGCGCGCAGCCCTGGACATGAGCAAGCTGGGCGACATCACGCTGTACGTCGACTGCGATGTGATCCAGGCCGACGGCGGCACCCGCACCGCTTCGATCACCGGCGCAATGGTGGCCCTGTGCGACGCCCTGGCGGTGATCAAGAAGCGTGGCGGTCTCAAGGGCGGCAACCCGCTCAAGCACATGATCGCCGCGGTGTCGGTGGGCATGTACCAGGGCGAGGCAGTGCTGGACCTCGACTACCTCGAAGACTCGGCTGCCGAAACCGACCTCAACGTGGTCATGACCAGCGCCGGTGGCTTCATCGAAGTGCAGGGCACTGCCGAAGGCGCGCCGTTCCAGCCTGAAGACTTCAACGCCATGCTGGCGCTGGCGCAGAAGGGCATGACCGAGATCTTCGACCTGCAGAAGGCTGCATTGGCCGACTGAAGCTGCGCCAAGGAGGCGATGGACCCATGAGTGAGACGAATCTGCCGATCGAAACGCCGAGCGCCGAAGTTCGGCAATGGGCGATGTTTTGCCACTTCAGCGCCTTGCTCGGGCTGGTGATGCCGCTCGGGCATCTGCTCGGGCCACTGGTGATGTGGATCTGGAAGCGTGAGGTCGATCCGTTCGTCGATGCCCAGGGCAAGGAAGCGCTGAACTTCCAGATCAGCGTCACCATTGCCGGATTCATCTGCTTCCTGCTGATGTTCGTGGTGATCGGCATCGTGCTGTTCGCCATCCTGGCGGTGGCAGTGCTGATCCTGATCATCCTGGCAGGGGTTCGGGCCAATGAAGGCAAGCCGTACCGCTACCCGCTGATCTGGCGGCCTATCAAGTAGCCCTGCGCTCAAGGCAGCTGCAAACCGCCAGCTGCCTTGTGCAGGGTGCGCAGGTGTTCTCCTATCTGCTTCACGTTGGCCTCGATGGCCGCAATTTCCTTCGCGCGGGCTGGCTCCAGCAGCGCTCTGACTTCCTTGTCCAAATCGGTACTCAGGCGTAGCAACTGCGCCTGCCTCTCACTGCTGACCTTTTCCAGATGCACCCGCTCCTGGGGTTGCGGCAAGCCGTAGCCATCCGCTTCGAGCAGCTCGGCCGGTCGGCTGAGGAACCCACTGTTGGCAAGCATCTGCTGCAGCGTGGCATTGGCTTTGTCGATGCTGCCGTCCTTGAGCGCGGTGGCATTGAGGTAGCGTTGCTTGACTTCGTCCTGGGCCAGCAGCAACTGGCGGCGCAGGCTGGCCTGCTCAAGCAGCAGCAAGGCCGCACTGGTGCGCAAGTCGGCCTGGGCGAACCAGGGGCGGCGTTGCTCGGCATCCAGGGCCAACCAGTCTTCCACGGCGCTCTGTTTGATCGGCAACTGCTTCTTCAACACTTCGAACATGGCCTGGTAGCGGTCGCGATAAGAGTCGAAGCGATAGCCCAGGCGCAGCGCTTCGCGCGGATCGTCGAGTACGCTGGTGTCGGCCAGACCTCTTCCCTTGAGGACTTCGAGCAAGCCGTTGGGCATGATCGCGTCGAGATCGCTGAAGCGCTGGTCGGCGGTGCCGCTGCGCATCAGCTTGAGGGTTTCCACCGCGCAATTGTTGGACAGGAAATAGTAATTGCCGTCGTAGCTCCAGTGCATTTCGGCAGCCTGGCGCACCAGGTCCTCGATCTGCCGGCGATCGAGCTTGAGCGGCACGGAGGCCAGGCTGCGCAGTTCGGTCTTGGTGTACTCGTCGATCACCTGGCCCAACGGCAGGACGAACAGGCGCGACGGATAGGCGCCGGTCAGGCCGTCCCAGCTGGACAGCTGCACATCATTGACAAACGCGCGGTACGACAACACCAGATGACGATCCAGGTCCAGGCGGCAGTCCGGCCCGCGTGGGCGGCCTGGTGCGCAGATCACCAGGCGCAGCATGCTGTGTCCCCAGCGGCTGACCCAGTTCTGGTTGGCCTCGGCAAGCAGGTAGTCGACTTCGTAGACGCGCTCGGGGTCGATTTCGCCCAGCGGCTCGCGAGCGAAGTCACTGCCGGCGTTAAGGAACGGCAGGCCCTTGGCGCAGGTGTCCTGCTGAGGTGCCCAGCCGAAATGATCGTGCAGGTACTGGTTCAGGGCCGGGCGCCGGCAGCCATAGCTCGGGTCGAGGAGGAAGTACTCCATGTTGACCGCGACAAACTCCTTGGGGCTGCTCAGCTCATAGCTGTCCGGGGTGCGTACCAGTTGACCGTTGTGCTGTTCACGCTCGCCACGGCGGCCGACGTACTGCGGCCAGCCGGCAAGGTCGAGCAGGCGCGGATCGTCACTCAGGGTGAAGCGGCGAGCAGTTTGGCCACGGCATTGCTGGGGCAGGCCGATCTGGCCGAGGGAGCCCTGCTGGCGGTTGCACCGGGCGATCAGCGAGCGCTCGGCACTGGGCCACAGGCGCGCGCGATCATAGATGTGGGTGAGCTCGTGCAGCACGGTGGCCAGCAGTTCTTCCCGCACCGTGCCGTGGGGGCGATGGGTTTTTTCCGTGGCGGCACTGCCATCGGCTAGCCCTGGTAGCAGGCGGCTATTGAGATCTAGCGTCGAGACTGGCGAGGCCTGGCCGTAGGCATCGGCGGGCATCTTGTCGGTCCAGCCGACCTGGATACGGCGATCCAGGCGCTGTTTGAAGGAGGGGGGCAGCTTCGAAAGCGCCTCATCCAACAGCTGCTGGGAGGCCTGCTGCTGTCGAGCGTCCAGGCCGACAGTCTGCAGCTCGAGCTGCAGGTCGGCCAGGGCGGGCGTGCCGAGCAGCGTCAGGGCGCAGCCGAGCAGCCAGGCACGCACGCGCTTCACAGTGACAGGATGGCTTCGGCCAGTACCTGGTCGCTGGCGTCACGCGCTTCAGGCACACGCTCGCGCAGGGTGTCGAATGCAGCTTCGAGCTGGGCGCCACGGATATCGCCATTGCTGGCGACGAAGCTGGCGGCGTCGTCGCGGGCCTCGCGCACGACCTTGGAGTCGCGGATCGAGGTGGTGGTGTCGGATGTGAAATCGATCGAGCGGCCAAAGGCGCGAACGATGATATTGCTGGTGGCCACCAGGGTTTGCGCCTGGGCCAGGTCGGCCAGCAGCAACATGCCGAGGGTAGCGGCGATCAGCGGTTTACGCATGGAGCATCTCCGAAAAATACAGGGAGTCAGGTGTGATCATTGGACGAGAATTGCTTCTGCCAGTTCAAGGTCACCGACGGACTGACGCGAATAGATATGGCGCAGTTCCGTCAGTGCGGCTTGCAACCGCGCGCCACGAATCCGGCCGTCACTGGCGACGAATGCGGCCGCATCATCATGGGCCATGCCGACGATCTTGCGGTCGAACGGCGCAGTGGTCACCTGGCTGGTGACATAGCCGGTCATGACCGGAAACTGGGTCGTGACATCCATGGCATGGGCGCTTCCCATACTGGCAATGGCGAGCAGCAAGGGCACAAGGTAACGCATGGGCTTGGACAACGCTCTGTCGACAGGGTGAATGCTGTTCCCGCAGGCGACGGGGGCGCCGTGGCCTGCGGGTAGGATGGTTGGCGTCAGAGGGCCAGGATGGCCTGTGCCAGTTGCGTGTCGCTGGCTTGCAGTGCAGGCATCTGCTGGCGGATATGGATGAAGGCACTTTCCAGCTTCGCGCCGCGAATATCACCTTGGCTGCCAACGAAGCTGGCAGCGTCGTCACGGGCCGCCTGGACGATCTTGTCATCACGGAACGAAGAGGAGACGTCAGAGGTGGCATCGGTGGACGCGGCCACTGCGCCGACCACGGCATCGGTGGTGACGACGAAGCTGGTGGCGTGGGCGGTGCCCGCCAAGCTCAGCAGCATGGCAGCGCCAAACAGGTGTTTACGGGACATGGTAGGGGCTCCTGCGGGGGGTAGTTCTGGTTATTCGGACGCTCGCACTGCTCGTCACGGTACTTTAGATAATAGGCAGCGCGTTTGACCAAGCTAACAGGCCGTTGTCGCAAGCGTATCACGTGGCTCTGTTTCCAGATGTGAAGGACGAGACCAGACGGAACTGTTACGGTCTTTTTTTAATTACAGGAAATTGTACTGCTTCTGTGTCGAACTGCTCAACTGCGCGGGTTTGAAACAAAAAAACCCATCGCAGTTCCCTGCGACGGGTTTTGAGAATTCGCGGTGCCGGCGTGGTGCCGGCAAGCCGGAGCTTAGCGCCAGAAAGGCTTGCTCAGCTCTTGGTAGCGCTGGGACTCGCTGATACCGGCGTCGGCCAGCAGGCGGGCATCCAGGCGAGCCAGTTGACGGCGGCTGGCGATGCGACGCTGCCACAGCAGCAGGGTCGACAGGGCGCGCAGAGGAGCCGAGGCTTTGGATTCAACGTTGTTTTCGAAAACCAGACCGGAACTGAGGGTACGTTCCATGATGTGTCATCCTTCCGCTTGTGGCGGGATTAGGTAGTGATTTAACTGATGCCAATGATCCTCCTCTGTCGTCCATAACAGTAGATACAGTTCACCAGTATTGCGATGGGCCAGTTAACTGTTAAACGCTACTGTTGCACTCCGAATTGGCATAACTGTACTGGTCTGCACTGTTTTCGTGCATTTTCGCTGCGTTTTAAAATATCGGCGGGATTGATGCGGGGATTTTAGCGGTACAGTAGTACAGTTTTATAGATTTAACCGTTTAACTGTTTTTTCACGGCAGACATGATCGCGGGACGATCCCGCTCCTACAGCTGAAGTGTAGGAGCGGGCTTGTCCCGCGATGGGCTCAGAAGACCGATACAGGTGGCCGATCAGCCAGCCAGCATCCGCCCGCTTTCTTCCAGATTCTCGTGCCAGCTCAGCGCTTCGCGCAGGATATGCGGGGTGTGCCCGCCTCGCTGGCAGGCGCGGTCGAAGTAGTCGTTCAGTGCGGCGCGGTAGTCCGGATGCACGCAGTTGTCGATGATCGCCCGGGCGCGTTCGCGCGGTGCAAGGCCGCGCAGGTCGGCCAGGCCCTGTTCGGTGACCAGGATGTCCACATCATGCTCGGTGTGGTCGACATGGCTGACCATCGGCACCACGCTGGAAATCGCACCACCCTTGGCGATCGACTTGGTCACGAACACTGCGAGGTGGGCGTTGCGGGCGAAGTCGCCGGAGCCACCGATACCGTTCATCATCCGTGTGCCGCACACGTGGGTGGAGTTGACGTTGCCGTAGATGTCGAACTCCAGCGCAGTGTTGATCCCGATGATGCCCAGGCGACGCACCACTTCAGGGTGGTTGGAAATCTCCTGCGGGCGCAGCACCAGTTTGTCCTTGTAACGCTCGAGGTTGCCGAATACGTCGGCATTGCGGCGGGTCGACAGCGTGATCGAGCTGCCCGAGGCGAAGCGCAGCTTGCCGGCATCGATCAGGTCGAACGTCGAGTCCTGCAGCACTTCGGAGTACATGGTCAGGTCTTCGAACGGCGATTCGATCAGGCCGCACATCACGGCATTGGCGATGCTGCCGATGCCGGCCTGCAGCGGGCCAAGGCTGTTGCTCATGCGTCCGGCATCAACTTCCTGCTTGAGGAAGCCGATCAGGTGGTTGGCGATGGCCTGGGTCTCGTCATCCGGTGGCAGGACGGTGGAAGGCGAGTCTGGTTGGTCGCTAATGACGATGCCGACGATCTTCGCTGGATCGATCGGGATCGCGGTGCTGCCGATGCGGTCATCGACCTTCACCAGCGGGATCGGCGTTCGGGTCGGGCGGTAGGTGGGGATATAGATGTCGTGCAGCCCTTCGAGGTTAGGGTTGTGCGACAGGTTGATCTCGACGATGACCTGCTTGGCGAAGATCGCGAAGCTGGCCGAGTTGCCCACCGAGGTGGTTGGCACGATGTGGCCCTGTTCGGTGATCGCAACCGCTTCGATGACTGCGATGTCCGGCAAGGTCAGCTGCTTGTTACGCAACTGCTCGACGGTTTCCGACAGGTGCTGGTCGATGAACATCACCTGCCCGTCATTGATGGCCTTGCGCAGGGTGCTGTCCACCTGGAAGGGCATGCGCCGGGCGAGTACACCGGCCTCGGTCAGTTGCTTGTCCAGGTCGTTGCCCAGGCTGGCGCCAGTCATCAGGCTGATCTTCAGTGGCGACTGCTTGGCACGTTCGGCCAGGGCGTGTGGCACTGCCTTGGCTTCGCCGGCGCGGGTGAAGCCGCTCATGCCGACGGTCATGCCGTCCTCGATCAGGCCAGCGGCGTCGGCCGCACTCATTACCTTGCTGTGCAGGGAGGACAAGCGGATACGATCACGGTACATGGATTGTTATCTCGGGCTACTTGGGCTACTGCAGCGCAGTCTAGAGATTTAGCCCGATGCCGTCCCGCGACCATGGTCGTATGAGGAGCCTGGAAATAGAGCCGTTGATCTGGATCAGCAAAACGACAAGGCCCCAGGAAGAATCTTCCCGGGGCCTTCTAAAACAGTGTCGTCCAGCTCGGAAAAGGACTACTCCACGGCCTTGACCATGTCCTCGATGACTTTCTTGGCGTCACCGAACACCATCATGGTCTTGTCCAGATAGAACAGTTCATTGTCCAGGCCCGCATAACCGCTGGCCATGGAGCGCTTGTTGACGATGATGGTCTTGGCCTTGAAGGCTTCGAGGATCGGCATGCCGGCAATCGGCGACTTGGGATCGTTCTTCGCTGCGGGGTTGACCACATCGTTGGCGCCCAGCACCAGCACAACGTCGGCCTGACCGAACTCGGCGTTGATGTCCTCCATTTCGAACACCTGGTCGTACGGCACCTCGGCTTCGGCCAGCAGCACGTTCATGTGCCCGGGCATGCGCCCCGCCACCGGGTGAATCGCATACTTCACGGTTACACCGTTGTGGGTCAGCTTCTCGGTCAGCTCTTTCAGGGCGTGCTGGGCGCGGGCCACCGCGAGGCCGTAGCCGGGAACGATGATCACGCTGTCGGCGTTGCTCAGCAGGAAGGTTGCATCGTCGGCCGAACCGGATTTCACCGGGCGTTGTTCTTTCGTGCCGGCCGCCGCGCCGCTATCGGTGTCGCCACCGAAGCCGCCGAGGATGACATTGAAGAACGAGCGGTTCATCGCCTTGCACATGATGTACGAGAGGATTGCACCGCTGGAGCCGACCAGGGAGCCTGCGATGATCAGCATCGAGTTGTTCAGCGAGAAGCCAATGCCTGCCGCGGCCCAGCCCGAGTAGCTGTTGAGCATAGACACCACCACCGGCATGTCGGCACCGCCGATCGGGATGATGATCAGCACACCCATGACGAAGGCGAGGACCAGCATCAGGGTGAAGGCGCTGTAGTGTCCGGTGAAGGTGAACAGCAAGCCCAGGGCGAGGGTGGTGATGCCAAGGATCAGGTTCAGCTTGTGCTGGCCGGCGAACTGTACGGGTGCGCCCTGGAACAGGCGAAACTTGTACTTGCCCGACAGCTTGCCGAAGGCGATCACGGAGCCGGAGAAGGTGATTGCACCAATGGCTGCGCCAAGGAACAGCTCCAGGCGATTGCCGGTGGGGATCGGGTCGCTGATGCTGGCGACGATGCCCAGCGATTGCGGCTCGAGCACCGCGGCGATGGCGATGAACACCGCGGCCAGGCCGATCATGCTGTGCATGAAAGCGACCAGCTCTGGCATCTTGGTCATCTCGACGCGCTTGGCCATGATCGACCCGGCGCTGCCGCCGATCAGCAGGCCGACGAGGACATAGCCGATACCCGCGGTGGCGCCGCCGCTACCGACCGAGAGTGCAGCGAGCTTATAGATGAGGCCGATGGTGGTGAGCATGGCGATGCCCATGCCGATCATGCCGAACAGGTTGCCGCGCCGGGAGGTGGTCGGGTGCGACAGGCCTTTGAGAGCCTGGATGAAGCAGACCGAGGCGACCAGGTAGAGAAGGGTGACCAGATTCATGCTCATGCTTACTTCTGCCCCTCGTTCTTGGTTTTCTTCTTGAACATTTCCAGCATGCGGCGGGTGACCAGGAAGCCCCCGAACACATTGACCGCGGCCAGGGCCACGGCAAGGGTGCCCATCAGCTTGCCGGCCGGGGTGACCGTCAGCGCTGCGGCGAGCATCGCGCCGACGATGACGATCGCGGAAATCGCGTTGGTCACCGCCATCAGCGGGGTGTGCAGCGCCGGGGTAACGTTCCAGACCACGTGGTAGCCAACGTAGATGGCCAGCACGAAGATGATCAGGTTGTAGATTCCGTGGGAAATCAGCATGTCTTCCATTGTCGTGCTCCTCAGCCGTTCTTGCGCACGACCTGGCCGTCGCGGCACATCAGGCACGCGGCGACGATGTCGTCTTCCAGGTTGATCACCAGCGTGCCGTCCTTGTCGAACAGCAGCTTCATGAAGTCCAGCAGGTTGCGTGCGTACAGCGCAGAGGCGTCGGCAGCCAGCTGGGCGGGCAGGTTGGTCGGGCCGACGATGGTGACGCCGTGTGCCATCACTACCTGATCGGCCACCGTGAGCGGGCAGTTGCCGCCTTGGGCCGCCGCGAGGTCGATGACTACCGAGCCGGGTTTCATCTGCGCCACGGTCTCGGCGCTGAGCAGCGTCGGTGCCTTGCGGCCGGGGATCAGTGCGGTGGTGATGACGATGTCGGCCTGCTTCGCGCGTTCGTGCACCGCCTGGGCCTGGCGTTGCATCCAGCTGGCCGGCATCGGGCGGGCGTAACCGCCTACGCCTTCGGCGCACTCGCGTTCTTCATCGGTCTCATAGGGGACGTCGATGAACTTGGCGCCAAGCGATTCGATCTGTTCTTTCACGGCGGGCCGTACGTCCGACGCCTCGATCACTGCCCCGAGGCGCTTGGCCGTGGCGATGGCCTGCAGGCCGGCCACACCGGCACCGAGGATCAGCACGCGCGCGGCTTTCACGGTGCCCGCAGCGGTCATCAGCATGGGCATGAAGCGTGGATAGTGGTGCGCCGCAAGCAGCACGGCCTTGTAGCCGGCGATGTTGGCCTGCGATGACAACACGTCCAGGCTTTGCGCGCGCGAGGTGCGCGGAGCGGCTTCAAGGGCGAAGGCGGTGATGCCGTGTTCGGCCATCCTTGCGATGAGCTCGTTGTTGAAGGGGTTGAGCATGCCCACCAGGACACTGCCGGGATTGATCCGGGCCAGTTCCTGGTCGCTGGGCGCCACTACCTTGAGTACCAACTGCGCGCCCAAGGCATCGCCAGCGTCACCCAAGGAAGCACCTGCGGCCTCATAGGCGCTGTCCGGGATGCTGGCTTTGAGTCCGGCGCCCCGTTCGACAGTGACCTGATGGCCCTGGCCGACCAGTTTCTTGATGGTTTCCGGGGTCGCGGCGACCCTCGCCTCACCCGTCTGCGTCTCTAGAGGAACACCAATGTGCACGACTTTGTCTCCTGCGGTGACCTTGTCATTGTTGATTCCAGCGCACTTCGGGTGGTGCTGCTGGAGCGGTCGTTGAGCAATGCATACCGCCGGTTCCGGGGCGGGCGAGGCATTTTGCAGACGAACCGCAGGTGCATCAACCGGTTCTGGAGCGAAACGAAGTTAAAACTACAAGTCACCCTGTGACCACTTGTCGCAACCATCCGCATCCAGGCCGTCAAGAACGCGCTATTGGGAGCTTAGGAGAAAAAATCGAAAATTTTTGGCGGTTTTCGTCCGTAGCTTGCTGGATGTCGTAAAAACAGCGGCAAACCCTCGCGGTTACTAGGGTTGATACGGTTTTTTTCGCTAATGGAACAGTTTATGGATTTGCGACAAATCCATATATCTGTAGGTGTTTAAAATAATTGACTACGAGGTCAGCTTTTGGGTTTCATGCGCCTGCGGCGTAGTCGCGCGCCTGAATCACCAGCCAGTCGCGGAAGGCGCGCAGCGAAGCTGACTCCACCTTGCGCTCGGGAATCATCAGATAGTAGGCCTTGTCGCTCGACAGGGCATGCTTGTTTGCGACCACCAGTCGGCCCTCCGCCAGCTCGCGCTGGATGAGGAACGGCGGGATCAAGGCTATGCCCATTTCGTGCATTGCCGCCTGGCCCAGCATGGAAAACAGCTCGTAGCGCGGGCCGTTCATGTCGCGTTCCACGCTCATGCCCAAGCTGTCGAACCACTGCCGCCAGGCGTAGGGGCGGGTGGTCTGCTGCAGCAATGGCAGCTCGGCGATGTATCTGGCGTCTAGTGCGTCTCGTCCGTCGAGCCATTGCGGGCTGCACACCGGCACCGGATTTTCACCCATCAGGCGATGTGACTGGGTGCCAGACCAGTCGGCGTCGCCGAAGTAGATGGCGGCATCGAAGGTGGTGTCGGCGAACAGGAAAGGCCGCGTGCGGTTGGTGAGGTTGACCGTTACCTCCGGGTGGCGTTGCTGGAAGTCCTTCAGACGAGGGAGCAGCCACTGGGTGCCGAAGGTCGGCACTACGGCCAGTTCGATGACGTTGGCGCCCTGCTGGCGCATCACTGACAGGGTATCCCGTTCCACCGCGTCCAATTGCGCCGAGACCTGGCGGCTGTACGACAGACCAGCCTCGGTCAACTTCACACCCCGGCGCGAGCGTCGGAAAAGCTCCACATTGAGAAAGCCCTCCAGGCCACCGATTTGCCGACAGACGGCACCTTGGGTCAGCGCCAGTTCCTGGGCGGCCTTGGTAAAGCTCTCGTGGCGGGCGGCCGCCTCGAAGCAGACCAGGGCGGTGGTGCTGGGTATCTTGCGCCGCATGTACGTCATTCTCACTTATAAGAAGCGTTAGATAGGGATTTCGCTTATTACGGAGTGAGAAAATAGCACTAATAGGTGCGCAATCCTCGTTTGTCCGCCGACAGGTTCCGGCCTAGGATCAAGGCAACAAGAAATTTCGTCACATACCTTTCGAGGACTCTGCCCATGGCCGGTAAAGCAAGCTTCAACTGGATCGATCCGCTGCTGCTGGATCAGCAGCTCACTGAAGAAGAGCGCATGGTGCGTGACAGCGCTTATCAGTTCGCCCAGGACAAGCTTGCTCCGCGGGTGATCGAGGCGTTCCGTCACGAACAGACCGATCCGGCAATCTTCCGTGAGATGGGCGAGGTCGGACTGCTGGGGGCGACCATTCCGGCGGAGTATGGCGGTAGTGGTCTCAACTATGTGTGCTATGGGTTGATCGCCCGTGAAGTGGAGCGGATCGACTCGGGCTACCGCTCGATGATGAGTGTGCAGTCTTCGCTGGTCATGGTGCCGATCAATGAGTTCGGCAGTGAAGCGCAAAAGCAGAAGTACCTGCCCAAGCTGGCCAGTGGGGAATGGATCGGTTGCTTCGGTTTGACCGAACCCAACCACGGCTCCGACCCTGGCGCGATGATCACCCGTGCTCGCAAGGTCGAGGGTGGCTACAGCCTGACGGGCAGCAAAATGTGGATCACCAACAGTCCGATCGCCGATGTGTTCGTGGTCTGGGCGAAGGACGATGCCGGCGATATTCGTGGCTTCATTCTGGAAAAGGGATGGAAGGGTCTGAGCGCTCCAGCCATTCATGGCAAGGTTGGCCTGCGTGCGTCGATCACCGGTGAGATCGTCATGGACGGCGTGTTCGTGCCGGAAGAGAACATCTTCCCCGAGGTCCGTGGTCTGAAAGGCCCGTTCACCTGTTTGAACTCGGCGCGCTATGGCATTTCCTGGGGCGCGCTGGGTGCGGCGGAGGCTTGCTGGCACACTGCACGCCAGTACACCCTGGACCGCAAGCAGTTCGGTCGCCCTCTGGCCGCCAACCAACTGATCCAGAAGAAGCTCGCCGACATGCAGACCGAGATCACCTTGGGGCTGCAAGGCTGCCTGCGGCTGGGGCGGATGAAGGACGAGGGCACTGCGGCGGTGGAGATCACCTCGATCATGAAGCGCAACTCCTGCGGCAAGGCGCTGGATATCGCCCGTCTGGCGCGCGACATGCTCGGCGGTAACGGGATCTCCGACGAGTTCGGGGTGGCGCGTCACCTGGTCAACCTCGAGGTGGTCAACACCTATGAAGGGACGCATGACATCCATGCGTTGATTCTCGGCCGCGCACAGACCGGCATCCAGGCGTTCTATTAATAGAGGGGCGCGGCCATGGGAGCACTGTCACATCTGCGGGTGCTGGACCTGTCGCGTGTGTTGGCCGGGCCGTGGTCCGGCCAGATTCTCGCCGACCTCGGGGCTGACGTGATCAAGGTCGAGCGCCCGGACAGCGGCGATGACACCCGGGCGTGGGGCCCGCCCTTCCTGCGGGACGCCCGAGGCGAGAACACCAGCGAGGCGGCCTACTATCTGTCGGCGAACCGGAACAAGCGTTCGGTGACTATCGACTTCACCCAGCCCGAAGGTCAGCGCCTGGTGCGTGAACTGGCGGCAAAGTCGGATATCGTCATCGAGAATTTCAAGGTGGGCGGGCTGGCGAGCTATGGGCTGGACTACGAACGCCTGAAGGCGGTCAATCCAAGGCTTATCTATTGTTCGATCACCGGCTTTGGCCAGACTGGGCCCTATGCCAAGCGCGCGGGCTACGATTTCATGATCCAGGGACTGGGCGGATTGATGAGTCTGACCGGGCGGCCTGAGGATGAGCAGGGTGCCGGGCCCATGAAGGTGGGAGTAGCGCTGACTGACATTCTCACCGGGCTTTATTCCACGGTGGCGATCCTTGCAGCGCTGGCGCATCGCGATCAGTCGGGGGACGGCCAGTATATCGATATGGCTCTGCTGGATGTGCAGGTGGCGTGCCTTGCCAACCAGGCAATGAACTACCTGACCACGGGCACACCGCCCAAGCGCCTGGGTAATGCGCATCCCAACATCGTGCCTTACCAGGACTTCCCGACGGCTGATGGTGACTTCATCCTTACGGTGGGTAACGACGGGCAGTTCCGCAAGTTCGCGGAAGTGGCCGGTCAGCCGGAGTGGGCAGATGATCCGCGCTTTGCCACCAACAAGCAGCGGGTTGCGCATCGGGCGGAGCTTATTCCTCTGATTCGACAGGCGACGGTGTTCAAGACCACTGCCGAGTGGGTGGCGGAGCTGGAAAGGGCTGGAGTGCCGTGCGGGCCGATCAACGACCTGGCGCAGATGTTCCAGAATCCGCAGGTCGTGGCGCGCGGCTTGAAGGTGGATGTTCCTCATCCGCTGGCGGGCAGTGTGCCTCAGGTGGCGAGCCCGATCAGGTTGTCGGAGACGCCCGTGGAGTATCGTCGGGCCCCACCTTTGCTGGGGGAGCATACCGAGGCGGTGCTGAGGGATGTCTTGGGATTGGATGCAGGGGCTGTTCAGGTGCTGCGTTCTGCAGGGGTGCTGTGACAGCGTCTTAGCTATATATAGAAGCGGGGAGGCCGATAGGCCTCCCCGCTGTGTTTTCAGCGATCTGAAAGATTCTTGAAATAAAAGGTTGACGGCCTCTCAGATCCCCTTATAATGCGCCCCACTTCCGCAGCAAACGGAACGCAAAACTCC
>NZ_VZZS01000025.1:0-255515 GCF_009650575.1 Pseudomonas sp. MNR3A
CGCGTTGCCGAAGGTGGCTCGGACCGTCTGATCGAACGCAACAACCGCGTTGCCGAAGGTGGCTCGGACCGCCTGATCGAACGCAACAACCGCGTAGCCGAAGGCGGCTCGGATCGTCTGGTCGAAATCCGCCGCGTGAGCTGATGCCCATGGCTGATAACGACAACTCGACATACAGCGCTTGCTCCCCTCCAAAGCCCGGTCCATTGACCGGGCTTCGTTTTTTTATCTAGAGTGCCAAGCCGTACAGTCACAGAATCCAGAGCCCCATGCTGCCGCGTGCCGAACAGAAGCAACAGACCCGCCAGGCCTTGCTCGACGCCGCCTGCCAGCTCATGGAGAGTGGCCGGGGCTTCGGCAGCATCAGTCTGCGCGAAGTGGCCAAGGCGGCCGGTATCGTCCCCACCGGTTTCTACCGGCATTTCCCCGATATGGATGCCTTGGGCCTGGCGCTAGTCGCCGAGGTCGATGCCACCTTCCGCCAGACCATTCGCCTGGTGCGCCACAACGAATTCGAACTCGGTGGCATCACCGACGCCTCGGTACGTATCTTCCTCGATGTGGTAGCGGCTCACCGCGCCCAGTTCCTGTTCCTCGCCCGTGAACAGTACGGCGGCTCGCAGCCCGTGCGCCAGGCCATCGCCCGACTGCGCCGGGATATCAGCTCTGACCTGGCCACCGACCTTGCACGCATGACCCGCTGGCAGCATCTGGACAGCGCCGCCCTCGGGGTGATGGCCGACCTGGTGGTCAAGACCGTGTTCGCCACCCTGCCAGAGCTGATCGACAGCCCTGATCCGGCTTGCCCACAGGCGCTGACCGCGCAGGACAAGATCACCCAGCAACTGCGCTTCATCTTCGTCGGGGCGCGGCATTGGCAGGGGTTGGGGAATCCGGGCTGAAGCCCGCGAAGCGGCCGGCACAATCAACCCCTTCACCAGTTCTGCTACCATGGCGCCCTGCCCGATTGCGACGAGCGCCTTCATGTCCAACCCCCGCCCTACCCCGTCCGAGCTGAGTACCTGCCTGGCTTCTGTGCGCGAACATTTCGCCGAGCGCATCGTGCCCTTGTGGCAAGGTCCCGGTTGGAACGCCGACATGGCCCTGCCCTTCGAAGCCCTCGACGCCAAACACCAGCCGCTGCCGGTGCAGCGTTACCGCGCCATGGCCTGCGCACGCCAGTTGTACCTGTTCAGCAACCGCATCGAGCAACCCGGTGCCGCCGAGCGTGCTGCAGCGCTGTTCCGCTCACTGCAGCGGCATTTTCACGACGCCGAGCACGGCGGCTGGTTCTACAGCATCGATGCCGACGGCAAGCCACTGGACCGACGCAAGGACCTCTACACCCACGCCTTCATCGTCTTCGCCTGCGCCCACTACTGGGGCAAGGTCCGCGAAGGACTGGTCGAGTCGGCACTGAACGCGGCCCTGGAAATCATCGAGGAGCAGTTCGCCCGGGATGATGGCCTGTACGAAGCCGTGCTGGGCGAAGACTGGTCCGACCTTGGCAGCGGCCCGCTGCAGAACCCGCAGATGCACCTGGCCGAAGCCTTCCTGCAGACCCTGGCCGTGCGCCAGGACGATGCCGCGCAAGCGGCTCTGCTGCAGTTATGCACAGCCCTGCAGGCGCAGTTCATCGATCCGGCCCACGGCGTGATGCTGGAGAAACCCCGCGGTGCTGTGGATAACTGGTTCGAGCCTGGGCATCAGTTCGAATGGTTCTACCTGCTCGACACCTCGCCACTGCTGCGCGGTACACCCTTGCATGCATCGATCAGTCGGGCATTCGAGTACGCCGAGCGCTGCGGCGTGAAGGACGCGGCGGTGCTCGCTTCGCTGGATGTGGACGGCAAGGTGATCGATGCGACCCAGCGGATCTGGGCCCAGGCTGAATATCTGCGGGCGCTGGCATTGAAGCCAGGCAACGAGGCGAAGCTGATGACCCAGCTCAAAGCCCTCGAAGACAACTTCCTGCATGCCGGCGGCTGGCACGAATGCCGCGACGGCCAGGGCGCGGTCAGCCGACACGACATGCCATCCACCACGCCCTACCACCTGGCCACCTGCCTCGAAGGCCTGCAACGCCTGCTCTGATTGATGTAGGGGCGCCGAACCGCCGCTCCTGCAAGGGCTGGCGTGGACCGTTTTCAGCCCTTGGCCGAACGGTCGATCGAGAACCCAGCCCAGTCCTGACTTACCGGCATCAGCTCAAGGTTGTTGATGTTGATGTGCGCCGGCTGGTTGAGTACCCAGAAGATGGTATCGGCGATGTCCTGCGGCTGGATCGGCTCGGCGCCCGCGTAGGTAGCGTCGTAGCGCGACTGGTCGCCACCGAAGCGCACCAGCGAGAACTCGCTTTCGCACAGCCCCGGCTCGATGTTGGTCACCCGAACTCCGGTGCCGCGCAGGTCGCAGCGCAGGCTCAGCGAGAACTGCCCGACAAAGGCCTTGGTGCCGCCATACACATGGCTGCCCGGATAGGGATAGTTGCCCGCCACCGAACCCACATTGAGGATGCTTGCGCCACGGCCATGGGCGATCAGGCGCGGCAACAGCAGGCGGGTGGTGTACATCAGGCCCTTGATGTTGGTATCGACCATGGTTTCCCAGTCGTCCAGGTCGCACTGCGGTGCAGGGTCGGCGCCCAGGGCCAGCCCTGCGTTGTTGACCAGGCCCTGCAACTTCTCGAAGGCCGGCGGCAGGCTGGCAATGGCCGCCTCCATCGCCTTGCGGTCGCGCACATCGACCACCAGGCCAAGCACCTCGGTCTTGGCAGACAGCTCGGCGCACAGGGCATCCAGGCGCTCCTTGCGGCGACCGGTGAGCACCAGCTTCCAGCCTGCGTCGGCGAAACGACGGGCAGTGGCTTCACCGAAACCGGAAGTGGCACCTGTGATGAATACGGTGGACGTCATGCTGTTCTCCTTCGCTGTAGGGGTCGTCGCAGGCCTTGCAGCATGCCCGCGGCGCACGCTGGCAGCAAGCCGTTGTCGGTACTGGTCAAAAAACAGGCAACGCCTCAAAAGCCTTGCAGCACAAGGGCTGGTGCAGGCTATACGCATCTTATCCACAAGGCTTTCCCCATGGATTGGGGGCAACTCGTCGGGCAAAGGGAACCCTTTGACCTGGATAAACTCTTTCAGACCGCTCAGGTGATGGCGCAACGCTTTCAACCATGCCGTGTCCAGCGGTCTGTCCAAGGGTTGCGCACAGACTTATCCACAGAGAGGCAACAGCGATTCCGAGCCGCGATTCATGGGCAAAAGCGCGACGTAATTGTGCACAACGCTTGACTGATCAAACATTGACCAACGCCATGCAGGCCTTTGGATACGTGGGGTCCAGCGACATGCCACCATGTTTTCCACAGGCGGTTCCACATTAATCGTGGAAAACATCGTGCCTGTGGAAACAAGGGGTTATGCAGGGAATCTACGGTGGTTCAGGCGGGATGTGCGACAAGTTGTCCACATTGGCGACCGGGGCCGCAAAGCAGCCCCTGCCACACCTCAATGCCCGCCCAGATAGGCGCTACGCACCTCTTCGTTGACCAGCAACTCCTGCCCGGTCCCGGTCATGCGGATCTGCCCGTTGACCATCACATAGGCCCGGTCCGACAGTTTCAGCGCATGGTTGGCGTTCTGCTCGACCAGGAAAATGGTCATGCCGGTCTTGGCCAGCTCGCGCAGGGTCGAGAAGATCTGCTTGACCACGATCGGCGCCAACCCCAGCGACGGCTCGTCCAGCAACAGCAGCTTGGGCCGGCTCATCAAGGCGCGGGCGATGGCCAGCATCTGCTGCTCGCCGCCGGACATGGTCATGGCCCGCTGGTTGCGTCGCTCCTTGAGACGCGGGAACAGCTCGTACATGCGCTGCATGTCTTCGTCGGCATGCTTGTCGCCGATGGGGATGGTGCCCATCATCAGGTTCTCCTCGACGGTCATGTCGGGGAACACCCGCCGCCCTTCCGGTGACTGGGCGATGCCGTTGGAGGCGATGTAGTGCGACGACTTGCGGGTAATGTCAGTGCCACGGTAGAGGATCTGCCCGGAAGCTGCCCGCGGTTGGCCGAAGATCGACATCAGCAGCGTGGACTTGCCCGCGCCGTTGGCACCGATCAGGCTGACCGTCTCGCCCTCCTCGATGTGCATCGAGACCTTCTTCAGCGCCTGGATCGGCCCGTAGAACACATCCAGGTCCTTGAGCTCGAGAATGGGTGCACTCATATCAGTTCCTCTTCGTCGGCACCCAGGTAGGCGGCGATCACCGTCGGGTTGTTGCGGATGTCCTGCGGGGCGCCTTCGGCGATCACATTGCCGTGGTCGAGCACGACGATGTGATCGGAAATGCTCATGACCATGCCCATGTCGTGCTCGATCAGCACCACGGTGATGTCGTGTTCGTCGCGCAGCACACGGATCATGCGGCTCAGGGCCTCGGTCTCCTGCGGGTTGAGACCGGCGGCCGGCTCGTCCAGGCAGATGATCTTCGGCCGCGTGCACATCGCCCGGGCGATCTCCAGCCGACGCTGCTGACCGTACGACAACTCGCCAGCCAGGCGGTTGGCGCAATCGACCAGATCGACCACCTCCAACCAGTAGAACGCGTGGTCCAGCGCGTCGCTTTCGGCCTGGCGATACCCCTTGGTGTTGAGCACCCCGGCCAGCAGGCTGCGGTTGACCCACATGTGCTGGGCCACCAGCAGGTTTTCCACCACCGACATTTCCTTGAACAGGCGAATGTTCTGGAAGGTGCGCGCAAGGCCCGCGCGGTTCACCAGATGGGTACCACCGAACATCTTGTAGTACAGACGATTGGCGAAGCGTGTCGGCGAAACGAAATCCGTCGCCTCGAAGCGTTCGCCCAGCAGTTGGATGACGTTGGTCTGGCTGCCACGCACGTTCAGCTCGATACGCCCACCGCTGGCCTTGTAGAAGCCGGTCAGGCAGTTGAACACCGTGGTCTTGCCGGCGCCGTTGGGGCCGATCAGGGCGAAGATCTGGTTGCGCTTGACCTTCAGGCTGACGTCGCTGAGCGCCTTGATGCCGCCGAACTGCATCATCAGGTTGTCGACCGAGAGAATGATTTCGTCGCTCATGGCGCCACTCCTTTACGTGGGACTACGCCAGTGCGGCTGATGCGGATCAGCCCTCGCGGTCGCCAGATCATCATCAGCACCATCAGCACACCGAACAGCAGCACGCGGTACTCGGAGAAGCTGCGCAGCAGCTCCGGCGCCACGGTCAGCACGAAGGCGGCGATCACCACGCCCACGGTCGAGCCCATCCCGCCCAGCACGACGATGGCCAGGATCAACGCCGATTCGAAGAAGGTGAACGAGGACGGGTTGACGAAGCCCTGGTAAGTGGCGAAGAACACCCCGGCAAGACCGGCAGTAGACGCGCCAAGGGTGAAGGCCGAAAGCTTGACCAGCACGTGGTTCAGGCCCATCGAACGGCAGGCGATCTCGTCTTCGCGCAGCGCCTCCCAGGCGCGGCCGACCGGCATGCGCGTGAGCCGGTGCTTGATGTAGAGCACCGCCAATACCACCAGGAACAGCACGATGTAGATGAACAGGAACTTGTAGTTGGCGTTGTATTCGATACCGAAGAACTCGTGGAACGGCACCCCGCCATCCTTCGCCCGACGGCCGAACTCCAGCCCGAAGAAGGTCGGCGACGGCGCCGGCATGCCGTTCGGGCCACCGGTGAACGACAGCCAGTTGTTCAGCACCAGGCGGATGATCTCACCGAAGCCCAGGGTCACGATCGCCAGGTAGTCGCCATGCATGCGCAACACCGGGAAGCCCAGTATGCATCCGGCCAGTGCCGCAGCGATGGCCGCCAGCGGTAGCACGCTCCAGAAGCCCAGCCCCAGGTACTGGTAGCCCAGCGCCAGGCCATAGGCGCCAATGGCGTAGAACGCCACGTAACCCAGGTCGAGCAACCCGGCCAGGCCGACCACGATGTTCAGGCCCAGGCCCAGCAGCACATAGATCAGCCCGAGGATGACTACGGTCAGCAAGTACTTGTTGGCAAAGATCGGGAAGACGATGGCGATGACGATCAGCGCCGGGATGATGTAGCGCAGGCGCGACTTGTAGTCGGGTGCCAGCACGTGCACGCCTGAGCCGCCGCTGTCGAAACCTTGCAGCAGGCGTTGGCCGGTGGTTGTCTGCAGGAACAGGCTGAGCACGAAGCGACCGATCATCACCCCGCCGACCAGCCAGGCCACGCGCCGGGGTTCTGCATTGAAGCTGTAGCCGTCGAGCACCACGCCGACGACAGGTCCGAAAACGATGAGCGCCAGCAGGCCGGCGACGAGGGTCTCGATCAGGCTGCGCTTGATGTCGAAACCCTTGCTTGAGGAAGTGGAGGCAGTATTGGCAACGGACATGATCACACCTTAGCCACGAGCGGGCGACCGAGCAGGCCTTGTGGACGGAAGATGAGGATTATCACCAACAGCGAGAAGCTGAAGACGTCCTTGTAGTCGGAGTTGACCAGCCCAGAGAACAGCGACTCGGAAATGCCCAGGATGATCCCGCCGAGCATGGCGCCCGGTAGCGAGCCGATGCCCCCGAGTACCGCGGCAGTGAACGCCTTGATGCCGATGATGAAGCCCGCATAGAAGTCGAAGGTGCCGTAGTTCATGGTGATCAGCACACCCGCCAGCGCTGCCATCACCGCACCGATGACGAACACATAGGAGATCACCCGGTCGGTGTTGATCCCGAGGATCGACGCCATCTTGCGGTCCTGCTGGGTGGCGCGGCACATGCGCCCGAGCTTGGTGTACTTGATGACATAGGTGAGCAGGCCCATGCCGACGAAGGCGGCAACCAGGATGAAGATCTTGGTGTAGGTGAGCTGGACGAAGCCGGTGCCGATATCGACGCGCCAGGCGCCTTCGAGCAGGGTCGGTACGCCTTGCTGGCGCGCCCCCTGGCTGAGCTGCGCGTAGTTCTGCAGGATCAGCGAGATACCGATGGCGCTGATCAGCGGAGCCAGGCGGGTGGAGTTGCGCAGTGGCTTGTAGGCGATGCGCTCGATGGTGAAGCCATAGACACCGGTGACGACAATGGTGAACAACAGCGTGCCAAGCATCAGCAGCGGGAAGGATTCGATACCGAAGTAGGCCAGCAATGCCAGGCTGATCGCCGCGAGATACGCGGAGATCATATACACCTCGCCGTGCGCGAAGTTGATCATGCCGATGATGCCATAGACCATTGTGTAGCCGATGGCGATCAGACCATAGACAGACCCGAGGGTCAGCCCATTGATCAGTTGCTGCAGGAAAATACCATCCATAACGCAATCTCACCTATTGAGATTGCACGAGCGCCGACCACGGCGAGGGCAAGGGCAGAGCGTCCCTCGCCGCGCAGGACTGTGCAGATCTACGGATAAAGTACAAATACCGCGGGGCTGGGCCCGGTGCGCCAACGCGCCCGGGCCGCGAGCCGTTGTTATTTTTGTTTTTCCAGCTGGTGGTACTTGCCGTTGGCATCCCACTGGTAGACCACGTAGTCGGAGACGGTCAGGTCGCCCTTGCTGTCCCACTTCTTCTCGCCCATGACGGTCTTGACCGGATTGGCCTTGAGCCACTTGGCGGCGTCTTCGCCCTTGTTCGACTTGGCGCCGTTGAACGCGGCGGCCAGCGCCTGGATCGAGGCGTAGGCGTACAGGGTGTAGCCTTCAGGCTCGGTGCCGGCCTTGCGGAACTCCTCGACCACCGCCTTGCTGTCCGGCAGCAGGCGCGGGTCGGCACCAAAGGTCATGTACACGCCGTCGGTGTATTGCGCACCGCCTGCGGTGGCCACCAGTTCGTCGGTGACGATACCGTCGTCGGACATGAACTTGACGTCCTTCAGGCCCTGCTCGCGCAGTTGGCGCACCAGCGGACCGGCTTCCGGGTGCAGGCCGCCGAAGTAGACGACGTCGGCACCGGTGGAGCGGATCTTGGTGACCACGGCGCTGAAGTCCTTCTCGCCACGGGTCAGGCCTTCGTACAGCACAGGCTTGACGCCGCGCTTCTCGAGCTGCGCCTTGGTCGCATCGGCCAGGCCCTGGCCATAGGTGTCCTTGTCGTGCAGGACCGCGACCTTCTTGCCCTTGAGCACATCGACGATGTAGTCGCCGGCAACGATGCCCTGCTGGTCGTCACGCCCACACATGCGGAACATGGCCGACAGGCCACGCTCGGTGACCTGCGGGTTGGTCGACCCGGGGGTGATCGCGATGACGCCCGCTTCGTCGTACACCTCGGAGGCGGGAATGGTGTTGGAGGAGCAGAAGTGTCCGACCACGCCGATCACCTTGTCCTGATCGACCAGGCGGTTGGCAACGGCCACGGCCTGCTTCGGCTCGCAGGCGTCATCGCCCTTGACCAGGACGATCTTCTCGCCGTTGATGCCGCCGGCCTTGTTGACCACATCGGCTGCCGCCTGGGCGCCCTTCATGTATTGCTCGCCAAACGCTGCGTTGGCGCCGGTCATCGGGCCCGCTACGCCGATCTTTACGTCGGCCTGTACATACGAAGAAACACCCAGTGCCGTAGCCACGGCCAGTGCCAGGAAACCTTTCTTGTAAAACGTCTGCGACATGAGGTGGTGCTCCTAGAGTTTTTTTAGTTGGCACTACAACTTCATCAACCCTGTGCTCTGAGCAAGGGCCGTGCCATCGGTTTTGTCTTCCGGGAAAACACACTCCGCTGGGCCACTGCAGACCCCCGGCGGTCGTTTCTTTATTGAGCGTGCAACCGTCTGCCACAGGGCAGGCGCCACTGAACGCAAAACAAAGGAGCAACCGCAGGGTGCCATCATTGCAACCCTCGCAAGTGTTTACGTGCAACCATCCTGTAACAGCATGACGTCACCGAAGTGCACACCGCTGGTGCGCGACTGCTACAGGCAGGCACTGTTTCAAGGCTAGACGCTGTGACGGGGAATGGTGGTTTATCGATGATGGCCTTTCGCAGTCAGGCGGCGTTTCCCCGCAAAGGGGCCACCACAAATCCCTGGCCCCCTCTCGAAGCTGGCACAATAGGCACCAATCGCCGCCCTGGAGCCATTAAATGAGCGAGAGCGCATTCGCCGAGCGCATCGTGCATAACCTGCTCGACACCGACTTCTACAAGCTCACCATGATGCAGGGCGTCCTGCACAACTACCCGGACGCCGACGTGGAATGGGAATTCCGCTGCCGCAATGGCGAAGACCTGCGCCCCTATCTGGGCGAAATCCGCCGGCAGATCGAACGGCTGGCCGACCTCACCCTCGACGACGGCCAACTGACCTTCCTCGAGCGCATCAGCTTCCTCAAGCCCGACTTCCTGCGCTTTCTCGGCCTGTTCCGCTTCAACCTGCGCTACCTGCGCATCGGCATCGAGCACGACCAGCTGTTCCTGCGCCTGCGCGGCCCGTGGCTGCACGTGATCCTGTTCGAGGTGCCGCTGCTGGCGATCATCAGTGAAGTGCGCAATCGCCACCTGCATCCGCAGATGCGCCTGAACGCTGCGCGCGACCAGCTCCATCGCAAGTTCGACTGGTTGCGCGCCAATGCCAGCGAAGAGGAGCTGGGCGCCCTGCAGGTCGCCGACTTCGGCACCCGCAGACGCTTCTCGAGCCGCGTGCAGGAAGAAGTGGTGCGGGTGATGCGCGATGACTTCCCGGCACGCTTCGTCGGCACCAGTAACGTCGACCTGGCATGGAAACTGGATATCAAGCCACTTGGCACCATGGCCCACGAATGGATCATGGCCCACCAGCAACTCGGCCCACGGTTGATCGACAGCCAGATCGCCGCACTGGACTGCTGGGTGCGCGAGTACCGCGGGCTGCTCGGTATCGCCTTGACCGACTGCATCACCATGGATGCATTCCTCGGCGACTTCGACCTGTACTTCGCCAAGCTCTTCGACGGCCTGCGCCACGATTCCGGCGAGCCGGTGGCCTGGGCGGAAAAGGCCATCGCCCACTACCGCAAGCTGGGGATCGATCCGATGACCAAGACCCTGGTGTTCTCCGATGGCCTGGACCTGCCGCGCACCCTGCAGATCTTCCGCGCACTGCGCGGTCGCATCAATGTCAGCTTCGGCATCGGCACCAACCTGACTTGTGACATTCCGGGTGTGGCGCCGATGAGCATCGTGCTTAAAATGACCGACTGCAACGGATCGCCAGTGGCGAAGATTTCCGACGAAGCCGCCAAGACCCAATGCCGCGACGAGAACTTCGTCGCCTACCTGCGTCACGTATTCAAAGTCCCTAGCAAGGAGTAACCCATGCAAGCCGTTCAGCAAGAGATTGCCCAGGCGCTCAAGGTACAGCCGCCCTTCGCCGATGCCGCCGCGCTCGAGAAGGAAGTGGCCCGGCGCGTGGCCTTCATCAAGGACTGCCTGGCCAACGCCCGGCTCAAGACCCTGGTGCTCGGCATCAGCGGCGGCGTCGATTCGCTGACCGCTGCCCTGCTCGCCCAACGCGCTGTCAATGAACTGCGCGCCGAGACCGGCGACCAGGCCTACACCTTCATCGCCGTGCGCCTGCCCTACCAGGTGCAGCACGACGAGCACGACGCCCAGGCCTGCCTGGAGGTGATCAAGGCAGACGAAGTGCACACCGTCGATATCGCCCCGGCTGTCAGGGCCCTGGCCGCCGAAGTGGCGGAACTGAAGAACGGCTCGCCGACCCTGGTCGACTTCGTCGTCGGCAACGTCAAGGCGCGCACCCGCATGGTCGCTCAGTACACCATCGCTGGCGCGCGCGCAGGCCTGGTGATCGGCACCGACCACGCCGCCGAGGCGGTGATGGGCTTCTTTACCAAGTTCGGTGATGGTGCCTGTGACCTGGCGCCGCTGAGCGGGCTGGTGAAGAACCAGGTGCGGGCGATCGCGCGCAGCTTCGGTGCGCCGGAATCGCTGGTGGAGAAGGTGCCAACTGCAGATCTGGAAGACCTGGAACCAGGCAAGCCGGACGAGGCGTCGCATGGCGTGACCTATCAGCAGATCGATGACTTCCTGCATGGGCAGCCGGTTGACCAGGCAGCGTTCGACATCATCGTCGCCACCTACCGCAAGACCCAGCACAAGCGCGAACTGCCGTTCGCCCCTTGATCAGGCTGCAGAAAGACCTGTGGGAGCGGGTTCACCCGCGAATGCGTCGGTAGATTCGACATCGCATTCGCGGGTAAACCCGCTCCCACAGGGTTCAGCGTCAGCCTTTGATTACTTGACGACAACCTTGCCCTTCATCATCGAGATGTGGCCCGGGAAGGTGCAGAAGAAGCTGTAGTCGCCACCGGCTTCAAGCTTGGAGGTGTCCAGCTTGATGGTGTCTTTCTCACCAGCGCCAATCATCTTGGTGTGGGCGATGATCGCAGCGTTGTCAGCCTTGATGTAGTCCTTGTCCAGACCCTGGGTCATGCCCTCGGTGGCAATGGCCTGCATGTCGGCCGTCTTGCTGATCACCAGGTTATGGCCCATGACGTTCTTCGGCAGGCTGCCACCATGAGTCAGTTCGATCTCGACGGTCTTGCAGCTCTTGTCGACGGTGAACTCCTTGGTGTTGAACGACATCTGGTCGGTAGAGTCGACAGTCACCTTGCAGTCGGCGGCAAAAACAGAAGCGCTGGCGAGGGTCAGCAGGGATACCGCTACAGCTTTCGCAAACATCGTGAATCTCCTTGGCAGGGTTTTATCAATTGCGAGACTGCCTGAAACCGGCCAGGCCCTTGCTGATTTGAATCAAGGGCCATCAATGAGCCAGCCAGTAGTATTGTTCAATGGATTGTATACAAACAATCTAAGAGCACATCATGCCTGCTTGATAGACGATGGGACAACCTCTCATTTAGGAGCAAGTGCCATGAATCTCGGAAATTTCATGCGCGGCCTGTTGGCTGCCTATGCGTGCGGCGCAACCGGTGCTGCGGTCTGCGAGTTCGCCCGACCGGAGTGAATTCGACGCTTGGAGCACGCGCCATTGCGCCTTACCCTGTGTGCCCCGCTGCCTGCGCAGCGGGTGAACTGCACTGGAGATAAGCAATGCCCGTACGTTCCGTCTGTGTCTTCTGCGGCGCCAGCATCGGCGCCAACCCGGCCTATCGTGAGGCCGCCATCGCCCTCGGCCAGGCCATCGCCCACCGCGGCCTGACCCTGGTCTACGGCGGTGGCGCCGTCGGCCTCATGGGCATCGTCGCCGATGCTGCCATGGCCGCAGGCGGCGAAGTCATCGGCATCATCCCGCAGAGCCTGATGGACGCCGAGGTTGGCCACAAGGGGCTGACGCGCCTGGAGGTGGTCGACGGCATGCATGCCCGCAAGGCACGCATGGCCGAGCTCAGCGATGCCTTCATCGCCCTGCCCGGTGGGCTGGGTACGCTGGAAGAGTTGTTCGAGGTCTGGACCTGGGGCCAACTGGGCTATCACGCCAAGCCGCTGGGGCTGCTGGATGTGAATGGCTTCTATGAAAAGCTCGGAGGCTTCCTCGACCATATCGTCGAGGAAGGTTTCGTGCGGCCGCAGCACCGGGCGATGCTATTGCTCGGTCAGCAGGCGGATGAGCTGCTCGATGGCATGGACAGCTTCATCGCCCCGGTGGCGCCGAAGTGGGTCGATCACAAGCCTGATTGATCGTTTTACAGAACCCGTGGGGGCGGCGCTTCGCCCCCACCATGTTCCTTGCGGGCTTGGAGGTCAGCGCGGAATCACTGGCTGGCGCGGCTTCTTGTTGCCCTTGCCGCCTTTGGCCGCTTCCTTGCGCTCCTTGGCTGCCTGCTGGTTGCGGGCGAATGCCTCGGCCTTGGCCTTCTCGCGCTTGTCCCACGGCTTGCTGCCATCGCTGGCACGCGGCGGCAGGCCGTTGTGCTGGGTGAGGATCTTCTGCTCCTTGGCCACCTTGTGGCTGCCAGCCGGCGTCGAGTTCTTGCGACGCGCGCTCTGGTAGCTGTCGGTCTGCGGCTGGTGCAGCGGGATCAACTGGTGCTTGCCCGGGCCGATCAGGTCGGCGCGCCCCATGCGGGTCAGCGCTTCACGCAGCATCGGCCAGCCCTTCGGGTCGTGGTAGCGCAGGAACGCCTTGTGCAAGCGGCGCTGCTCGTCGCTCTTGACGATCTCCACACCCTCACTCTTGTAGGTGACCTTGCGCAGCGGGTTCTTGCCCGAGTGGTACATGGCCGTGGCCGACGCCATGGGCGAAGGGTAAAACGCCTGCACCTGGTCGGCGCGGAAACCGTTGCCCTTGAGCCAGAGGGCCAGGTTCATCATGTCTTCGTCGGTGGTACCAGGATGCGCAGCGATGAAGTACGGGATCAGGTACTGCTCCTTGCCCGCTTCCTTCGAGTACTTCTCGAACATGCGCTTGAAGCGGTCGTAGCTGCCGATACCCGGCTTCATCATCTTGTCCAGCGGACCACGCTCGGTGTGCTCCGGGGCGATCTTGAGGTAGCCACCGACGTGGTGGGTGACCAGCTCCTTCACGTACTCCGGCGACTCGACCGCCAGGTCGTAACGCAGGCCCGAGGCGATGAGGATCTTCTTTACCCCCGGCAGCGCACGCGCCTTGCGATACAGCGAGATCAGCGAGCTGTGGTCGGTATTGAGGTTCTCGCAGATGCCCGGGAACACACATGACGGCTTGCGGCAGTGCTTCTCGATCTCGTGGCTCTTGCAGGCGATGCGATACATGTTGGCGGTCGGGCCGCCCAGGTCAGAGACCACGCCGGTGAAGCCCGGTACCTTGTCGCGCATTTCCTCGATCTCGTGCAGGATCGATTCGTGGGAGCGGTTCTGGATGATCCGGCCTTCGTGCTCGGTGATCGAGCAGAAGGTACAGCCGCCGAAGCAGCCGCGCATGATGTTCACCGAGAAGCGGATCATCTCGTAGGCCGGGATGCGCTCCTTGCCATAGGCCGGGTGCGGGACGCGCGCGTAGGGCATGCCGAACACGTAGTCCATTTCCTCGGTGCTCATCGGAATGGGTGGTGGGTTGAACCACACGTCCACTTCACCGTGCTTCTGCACCAGGGCGCGGGCGTTGCCTGGGTTGGTTTCCAGGTGCAGCACGCGGTTGGCGTGGGCATAGAGCACCGGGTCGTTGCGTACCTTCTCGAACGATGGCAAACGGATCACCGACTTCTCGCGGGTCATGCGCGGACTGTCGAGAATCTGTACGACCTTGGCTTCGTTCGGGTCTTCCACCTCGCCCTTGGCCTGCTCGATGGCGCAGGCCTGGGTGTCCTGGGTGTTGACGTAGGGGTTGATGATCTTGTCGACACGGCCTGGACGGTCGATGCGGGTGGAGTCGATCTCGTACCAGCCCTCGGGGGTGTCCCGGCGGATGAACGCGGTGCCGCGCACGTCGGTGATCGACTCGATCTTCTCGCCGTTGGACAAGCGCTGGGCAACCTCGACCACCGCCCGCTCGGCGTTGCCGAACAGCAGGATATCGGCGCTGGCATCGACCAGGATCGAGTGGCGGACCTTGTCCTGCCAGTAGTCGTAGTGGGCGATGCGGCGCAGCGAGGCCTCGATGCCACCGAGCACGATCGGCACGTGCTTGTAGGCTTCCTTGCAGCGCTGGCTGTACACCAGGCTGGCGCGGTCCGGACGGCTGCCGGCCAGGCCACCAGGCGTGTAGGCGTCGTCGGAACGCACCTTCTTGTCGGCGGTGTAACGGTTGATCATCGAATCCATGTTGCCGGCCGCGACACCGAAGAACAGGTTCGGCTCGCCGAGCTTCATGAAGTCATCTTTGGACTGCCAGTTCGGCTGGGCAATGATACCGACGCGAAAGCCCTGGGCTTCCAGCAGGCGGCCGATGATGGCCATGCCGAACGATGGGTGGTCGACGTAGGCGTCACCGGTCACGATGATGATGTCGCAGGAATCCCAGCCGAGCTGATCCATCTCCTCCCTGCTCATCGGCAGGAAAGGCGCTGGCCCGAAGCATTCGGCCCAGTACTTGGGATAGTCGTAGAGTGGTTTGGCTGCTTGCATGTCAGTGACCGGTTCTGGTGTGCAGGGAAATCGCGGGCGCGGAATATAGCACAAATTTTGACCAAATCCGACGGTGGTGGTCGGAATCATAGTGATCGCCCAGAAAAACATCGCCCCCTGTGGGAGCGGGTTTACCCGCGAATGCGATGGCGGGTTCAACATCGCATTCGCGGGTAAACCCGCTCCCACAGGGGGCCGATTCAGCTCCGGGTGGTTATTCGTCGTCGTCGAAGTTGTACATGCCCGGCGCCAGGTTCTCGAAGCGGGTGTATTTGCCAATGAACGCCAGGCGGACAAAACCGATCGGACCGTTACGCTGCTTGCCAATGATGATTTCCGCCACGCCCTTGTGCTCGGTCTCGGGGTGATACACCTCGTCACGGTAGACGAACATGATCACGTCGGCGTCCTGCTCGATCGCTCCGGATTCACGAAGGTCGGAGTTGACCGGGCGCTTGTTCGGGCGCTGCTCCAGGGAGCGGTTGAGCTGCGACAGCGCGATGACCGGGCAGTTGAACTCCTTGGCCAGGGCCTTGAGCGAGCGCGAGATCTCGGAAATCTCGTTGGTCCGGTTGTCGCCGGCCGAGCCCGGAATCTGCATCAGCTGCAGGTAGTCGACCATGATCAGCGCGATCTCGCCATGCTCACGCGCCAGGCGGCGGGTACGCGCACGCATCTCCGAAGGGCTGATACCGGCGGTGTCGTCGATGAACAGCTTGCGGTCATTGAGCAGATTGACCGCCGAGGTCAGGCGCGGCCAGTCATCGTCGTCGAGCTGGCCGGAGCGGACCTTGGTCTGGTCGATGCGACCCAGCGACGAGAGCATACGCATGATCAGCGATTCGCCAGGCATCTCGAGAGAGAACACCAGCACAGCCTTGTCGCTGCGCAGCACTGCGTTCTCGACCAGGTTCATGGCGAAGGTGGTCTTGCCCATCGACGGACGGCCGGCGACGATGACCAGGTCGGCGGGCTGCAGGCCGCTGGTCTTCTCGTCCAGGTCGGTAAAGCCGGTGGAAACACCGGTGATGTCGCTGTCGGAGTTGAACAAGGTGTCGATACGGTCGATCGCCATGGTCAACAGCTCGTTGACCCCCACCGGGCCACCGGTCTTGGGCCGCGCCTCGGCGATCTGGAAGATCTGCCGCTCGGCGTCGTCGAGAATCTCTTCGGCGTTGCGCCCTTGAGGGTTGAAGGCGTTGTCGGCGATGTCGGTACTGATGCTGATCAATTGGCGCAGCGTCGCCCGCTCGCGGATGATCGCGGCGTAGGCCTTGATGTTGGCCACCGACGGAGTGTTCTTGGCCAGCTCGGCGAGGTACGCCAGGCCACCGACCTGGGTCGATAGGCCTTCCTTGTCCAACTGCTCGTGCAGGGTGACCACGTCGAACGGCTGGTTGGCATCGGCCAGCTTGTGCACGGCACGGAAAATCAGACGGTGGTCATGCCGGTAGAAATCACCATCGGACACCTGGTCCAGCACTCGCTCCCAGGCGTTGTTATCCAGCATCAAGCCACCGAGCACAGCCTGTTCGGCCTCGATGGAATGCGGCGGCACCTTCAGGGCAGCGGTTTGCAGGTCGAGCTGTTCGGGATTGGTAATCTCGTTCATGGCCACGCAAGAATTCTGGGGGGTTCAAAAAGACAAAGGGCACGGCCTGAAAAACAGGACCGTGCCCGATGTTAACCGGCTGGCCCGCAAGGGGCCAGTCAGTCAGCGCAGCTTAGGCAGCTACGACGACCACGCGTACGGTGGCTTCAACGTCGCTGTGCAGGTGCACAGCTACGTCGTATTCGCCAACCTGACGGATGGTGCCGTTCGGCAGACGAACTTCAGCCTTGGCCACTTCAACGCCGGAGGCGGTCAGGGCATCAGCGATGTCGTGGGTGCCGATCGAACCGAACAGCTTGCCTTCGTCGCCAGCGGTGGCAGTGATGGTCACTTCCAGCTCGGCCAGTTGGGCAGCGCGGCTTTCAGCCGAAGCTTTCTTGTCGGCAGCGGCTTTTTCCAGCTCTGCACGACGCTCTTCGAATGCAGCCAGGTTAGCGGCGTTGGCAACGGTGGCCTTGCCGAATGGCAGCAGGAAGTTACGGCCGTAACCAGCCTTAACTTTTACTTTGTCGCCCAGGTTGCCCAGGTTGGCGACTTTTTCCAGCAGGATCAGTTCCATTTGGTAAAACCTCTTAACTTTTAACCTTCACCGTTCGCGGAATCATTCCCCTTGGGGGAGTGGCGACCGCGAAAATCAATCAGGCTGTCGACAATGGCCAAGACCACGAGCAACGGATAGGTCAGCTGCATGAACAGCACCAGCGTCACGTACAACCCCACCAGCCAGAACCTGGCCAGGCGTTTCTGGGCCACCAGCCCATGCAGCAGGGCAATGCCCGCGAACATGAGCGGCACACTGCACAGCGGCGTAAGCAAGGCGACGGCGGAACCGAAGTTCGGCCCGAACACCATGCACGCCAGCAGCACCAGTGCCGGCACCAGGGGAATCCGCACCGCTTGAAACTCGCGGCCGAAACCTCCCGGGTTGTACAACGCGGCCTGCCAGTACCGGCCCAACATCAGGGCCAGAACGCTGACGACCTGCAGCAAAGCTGCAATCAGGCCGTTGAGCACCGGTACGATGAGTGCCCCCAGGTGTGCCTGCTCCTCTACCGACAACTGCTGGTAGAGACCGTCGAGCATCTGCGGCAGGGCTTTTTCAAGCGCTCGCGCCAGAGCTTCGATCGGTTCGCGGAACACTGAACCGAGGATGACACCGTACAACAGGCCCAAGGCGATGCTGGACAACAGCACCCGGTTCCAGGAGTGCCCGGCGCGCAACAGCGCAGCCAGCCCCAGCGTCCCCAGCAGCACCATCAAGGTGCGCGGCTCACCGAAGATCCACCAGGCCAGCGCGGGCAAGATGCCCCACACGATGACCGAGGATGCGTCCTTGAAACCACGCCGCAGGAACACCAGGCTCCCGGCGGCGGCACTCAACCAGAACAACAGCGGCAATGCCGCACAACCAGCCACCACGACAGTGGCCTGCACACGACCGCGCATGATGAAATCAGCCAACGCTCGCATGCCTATCCCTTACTACTTGTCGACGACCCGGTCTCAGCGGCCGTGGCTGTCGGTGTAGGGCAGCAGGGCCAGGAAGCGGGCGCGCTTGATAGCGGTAGCCAGCTGACGCTGATAACGAGCTTTGGTACCAGTGATACGGCTTGGAACGATCTTGCCGGTTTCGGATACGTAAGCTTTCAGGGTGTTGAGATCTTTGAAGTCGATCTCTTTCACGTCTTCAGCAGTGAAGCGGCAGAATTTACGACGACGGAAGAAACGTGCCATTTAATAGGCTCCTCTAAAGGTCCGTGGATTACTCGTCAGCGTTATCGCTGGAGTCGCTGTCATTGCTGTCGTCGCCATCGGCGGAGTCAGCATGCTCAGGACGCTCGCGACGCTCACGGCGCTCGCTGCGGTTCTCTTCAGCCTTCAGCATCTCGGACTGACCGGTAACGGCTTCGTCGCGACGGATGACCAGGTTACGGATAACGGCATCGTTGTAGCGGAAGTTGTCTTCCAGCTCGGCCAGGGCCTTGCCGGTGCACTCAACGTTCAGCATCACGTAGTGAGCCTTGTGAACATTGTTGATTGCGTAGGCCAGTTGACGACGGCCCCAGTCTTCCAGGCGGTGGATCTTGCCACCATCTTCTTCGATCAGCTTGGTGTAACGCTCGACCATGCCGCCGACTTGCTCGCTCTGGTCCGGGTGAACCAGGAAGATGATTTCGTAATGACGCATGAATGCTCCTTACGGGTTAGTAGTCTGCCAGCGAATCTGGTCAGACAAGGAGTGAATGACACTGTATGTCTTGCTTGAGTGAAGGCACATGCGCACCCGCCAGCTCGGCAAGGGGCGCAATTGTAGAGAAGGCGGGTTGGACAAGCAAGGTGATTGGCGATTATTTGAACAGTCGGAAACATATTGATGGGGTATGTGAGAGCGGCGGTGACTCTTTCGCGGGCAAGCCCGCTCCTACAGACCTGCACAGGCCCCGTGGGAGCGGGCTTGCCCGCGAAAGGAACGCCGCCGCTTCAGGCCCTCAACGCTTGGCCTGACGCTGCCTCACCGCCTCGAACAGACACACCCCGGTCGCCACCGAGACGTTCAGACTGCTGACACTACCAGCCATCGGCAGCTTCACCAGGAAGTCGCAATGCTCACGGGTCAGGCGGCGCATGCCCTTGCCTTCTGCGCCCATGATCATCACCAGCGGACCGGTGAGGTCCTGCTGGTAGATCTCCTGCTCCGCTTCGCCAGCAGTGCCGACCACCCACAGGCCGCGCTGCTGGAGTTTCTCCAGGGTGCGCGCCAGGTTGGTCACGGCCACCAGCGGGATCACCTCGGCAGCGCCACAGGCGACCTTGCGCACCACGCCTGTGAGCGTGGCCGACTTGTCCTTGGGAATCACCACGGCAGTTGCGCCCGCAGCATCGGCGGTACGCAGGCAGGCGCCGAGGTTGTGCGGGTCGGTGACACCGTCGAGCACCAGGATCAGCGGCGGCGTCTCGGTGCGCTCGAGCAACTCCTCGAGCATCGCCTCGCCCCACACCTGGCTTGGGCTCACCTCGGCGACCACACCCTGGTGCACGCCCTCGACCCAGGCGTCCAGCTCACGGCGCTCGGCCTGGCCGACCGCAACGCGGTTTTCTGCAGCCAGCGCCAGCAGCGCCTGAAGACGCGGCTCGCTCCGCCCTTCCGACAACCAGATCTGCTTGACCCGCTTGGGATGGTGCTGCAGCAACGCCTGCACGGCATGTACGCCGTAGATTTTTTCCAGCTGACTCATGACTTGCCGCTCTTGCCCTTACGTGGCGCGCCGGACTTCGACGGGCCTTTGCGATGCTTGGTCTTGCCCGCAGCCTTGCTGCCCTTCTCGGCCTTGCTGCTGGTGTGCTGCCGCGCATCCCCCATCAGCGCCTTCTTCATCTCGCGGCTCTTGCGCACTTCGGCGTTACGCTGCACGGCGTCTTTCGGGAAGTAGGCTTCAGAAGCTTCGCTCTTGCGGCTGCGCGGCTTGGGCGAGATCCTCGCCTCGGTGGCCGCTGCCGGCTCGGACTTGGCCGCACCCTTGGTGGTCGCAGGCTTGCCGGCGTCAGCCGATTCGCTACGCGGCTTGCGGCCGCCCGGTGCCTTGATCGCGGCCTCGGAAAGTTCGAAGTCGATCTTGCGCTGCTCGAGGTCGACGCGCATCACCTTCACTTCGATGGTGTCGCCCAGGCGGAAGCTGCGACCGGTACGCTCACCGGCCAGGCGGTGGTGCACAGGATCGAAGTGGTAGTAATCGCCCGGGAGCGCACTGACGTGCACCAGGCCTTCGACATAGATGTCGGTCAACTCGATGAACAGGCCGAAGCCGGTCACTGCGGTGATCACGCCTGGGAAAGTCTCACCCACGCGGTCGCGCATGTATTCGCACTTGAGCCAGTTGACCACGTCGCGGGTGGCTTCATCGGCGCGGCGCTCGGTCATCGAGCACTGCTCGCCCATCTGCTCGAGGCTGTTCTCGTCGTACGGGTAGATCCGCGCCTTGGGAATGCTCATCGCACCGGCGCGCTTGACGTGCGGGGTGTCGATCTTCGAGCGGATCACGCTGCGGATGGCGCGGTGCACCAACAGGTCCGGGTAACGACGGATCGGCGAGGTGAAGTGGGTGTACGCCTCGTAGTTCAGGCCGAAGTGGCCATTGTTCTCGGTGCTGTACACCGCCTGACTCAGCGAGCGCAGCATGACGGTCTGGATCAGGTGGAAGTCCGGGCGCCCGGCGATGCTCGCCAGCAGGGCCTGGTAGTCCTTCGGCGAGGGGTCCTTGCCCTTGTGCAGCGACAGACCCAGTTCACCGAGGAAGGCGCGCAGTTTTTCCAGGCGCTCCGGTGGCGGCCCATCGTGCACGCGGTACAGAGACGGCACGTTGTGCTTCTGCAGGAACTCGGCAGTGGCGACGTTGGCCGCCAGCATGCATTCCTCGATCAGCTTGTGGGCGTCGTTGCGCACGGTCGGACGAATTTCGTCGATCTTGCGGTCTTCGCCGAAGATGATCCGGGTTTCCTGGGTTTCGAAGTCGATCGCACCACGGGTATGACGGGCATCGACCAGCACCTTGTACAGCGCGTAGAGGTGCTTGAGGTCCGGCAGTACCGCGCTGTACTCCTCGCGCAGGGCCTTGCCCTCGCGGGTGCGGGAGTGCTCGAGCATGCTGCTGACCTTGTTGTAGGTCAGACGCGCATGAGAGTGGATCACGCCTTCGTAGAACTGGTAGTCGACCATCTGGCCGGCCTTGTTGATGGTCATCTCGCAGACCATGGCCAGGCGATCGACATGCGGATTCAGCGAGCACAGACCGTTGGAGAGTTCCTCGGGCAGCATCGGAATCACACGCTCGGGGAAGTACACCGAGTTGCCACGCTGCTGGGCCTCGACGTCCAGGGCCGAGCCCAGGCGCACGTAACTGGAAACGTCGGCGATCGCCACGTACAGGCGCCAGCCGCCGGAGAACAGGCGCAGCTTGCCCAGCGGCTCGCAATAGACGGCGTCGTCGAAGTCGCGGGCGTCCTCGCCGTCGATGGTGACGAACGGCAGATGGCGCAGGTCGATGCGCTTTTCCTTGTCCTTCTCTTCGACTTCGGAGCGGAACTTGCGCGCTTCCTTGATCACGTCCTTGGGCCAGACGTGGGGGATGTCGTAGCTGCGCAGGGCGACGTCGATCTCCATGCCCGGCGCCATGTAGTTACCGATCACCTCGACCACATCACCTTGCGGCTGGAACCGCGGGGTCGGCCAGTGGGTGATCTTGATCTCGACGAACTGGCCGATCTTGGCGCCGCCGTTGCGCCCCGCCGTCACCAGCACTTCCTGCTGGATCTTCGGGTTGTCGGGGGTCACATAGCCGATGCCGCCTTCTTCGAAGTAGCGGCCAACCACGCTTTCATGGGCGCGGGAGATGATCTCGACCAGCACGCCTTCGCGGCGGCCACGGCGATCGACACCGGACACGCGGGCAAGGCCACGGTCGCCGTCGAACACCAGGCGCATCTGCGCAGGGCTGAGGAACAGGTCTTCGCTGCCGTCGTCGGGGATCAGGAAGCCGAAGCCATCGCGGTGGCCGGAGACGCGGCCGCAGATCAGGTCGAGCTTGTCTACCGGGGCATAGGTGCCGCGCCGGGTATAGATAAGCTGACCATCACGCTCCATCGCGCGCAGACGGCGGCGCAGGGCTTCGATCTGGTCTTCTTCGTACAGACCGAACTCTGCCGCCAGCTCCTCGCGCGCGGCGGGTTCGCCACGGTCGGCAAGGCGCTGCAGGATCAGCTCACGGCTGGGGATGGGATTCTCGTATTTTTCCGCTTCGCGAGCGGCCTCGGGATCGAGGGATTGCCAATCGGCCATCAGAAGGGGTTCACCTTGGGGTATATAGATAGGAATTCTGGCATAGGCGTATTGAAACCGGAAATCTTTGCCTTGGACAGCCCCTGCGGGGCACCCCGGCAGCGGCATTAGGTCACTGGAATCAACAACTTGAATTTTTTGAAATTTTTTTCGATCCGGGGCTTTACAGCCCTCAGGGGCATCCGTATAGTGCGCACCACAACGACGGACAGCCGACGTTGTAGTTGAGATGAAACCTGATGTAAAGCATCATGTGACCTCGACAAAATGTGTGCCCAGGTGGCGGAATTGGTAGACGCGCTGGTTTCAGGTATCAGTGACTTAACGGTCGTGGAAGTTCGAGTCTTCTCCTGGGCACCAAATATTTCGAGTGATAGATAGCAGGTTTTTCTGTCATTCAGCAACACGATTCAAGTTTCATGCAGTAGATGTAAAAGCTTTGCCCAGGTGGCGGAATTGGTAGACGCGCTGGTTTCAGGTATCAGTGACTTAACGGTCGTGGAAGTTCGAGTCTTCTCCTGGGCACCATATAAAAACCCACTAGCTTGCTAGTGGGTTTTTTCTTGCCTGCGTTTTTTGCCCCCCGCTGCCCCGCATCCGCCTCCCCTCGACTATTTGCCTTCATACGGCCACATGAGAAACGATTTCGTTTACCATTGTTTCGAAATATGTAGCCGTAAGCGAGGAAGTACCCGCATGACGATCCGCCCGAAACTGCTGATGCGCACCCTGGCCGCCGCTGTCCTGGGCCTGGTGATTGGCGCGCCGGCCGCCCTGGCAGACGAACCGGTCACGCTGACCATGTACAACGGCCAGCACAAGGAAATCGGCGAAGCCATCGCCAAGGCCTACGAGGCCAAGACCGGTATCCACATCAATATCCGCAAGGGCAGCAGCAATCAGCTGGCCAGCCAGATCATCGAGGAAGGCGCGCGCTCGCCTGCCGACATCATCTACACCGAAGAATCCCCGCCACTGAACAACCTGGGCGAACTGGGCCTGCTGGCGAAGATCGACGACGCCACGCTGGACATGCTGCCCAAGGAATACGTGGGCGCCAACGGCACCTGGATGGGCGTGACCGCGCGCACCCGCGTGGTGGTCTACAACCCGAAGAAGATCGACGAGAAAGACCTCCCCACCACCGTGATGGACTTTGCCGATCCCGACTGGGATGGCCGCGTCGGTTACGTGCCGACCAGTGGCGCCTTCCAGGAGCAGGCCGTCGCCATCCTCAAGATGCACGGCCGCGAAGCCACTGAAGAATGGCTGACCGGCCTGAAAGCGTTCGGCAAGACCTACACCAACAACATGGTTGCACTCAAAGCGGTGGAAAAAGGCGAAGTCGCTGCCGTGCTGGTGAACAACTATTACTGGTACGCCCTGGAGCGCGAGCGCGGCAAGCTCGACTCCAAGCTCTACTACCTGGCCGACGGTGACGCCGGCAACCTGGTGACGATCTCCGGCGCTGCGGCCGTCAAGGCCAGCAAGCATCCCAAGGAAGCCCAGGCACTGCTCAACTGGATGGCCAGCGAAGAAGGCCAGCGCGTGATCACCCAGACCACCGCCGAATATCCCCTGCACAAAGGTATGGTCTCCGACCGCGGCCTGAAGCCGTTCGAAGAGCTGCGTCCACCGAAGATCAGCCCGGCCGACCTTGGCAATGCCGAAGAAGCCATCGAGCTCGAACGTGAGGTCGGTCTGCTCTGATGACTGCCGCCGCGCCCGATCCGGCCCTGGTACGCTTCGTGCCACGCCGCAAGCGCCCCTCCGTGTGGGTGGTGCTGCCTGTGCTGTTCCTGGTGGCGATGAGCCTGCTGCCACTGCTGTATGTCGCCATCAAGGCCTGGGAAGCCGGCTTGCATGAAGCCCTGCGCCTGCTCTGGCGCCCGTTCGTGTGGGGGTTGCTGCGCAACACCTTGCTGCTGATGGTGGGGGTCACCCTGGTGTGCATGGTGGTCGGCCTGGCGCTGGCCTGGCTGCTCGAACGCAGCGACCTGCCCGGGCGCCGCCTGTGGGGCGTGGTGCTGTGCCTGCCGTTTGCCGTACCTTCGTTCGTCAGCAGCTTTACCTGGGTGTCGCTGAGCTCGGACTTCGAAGGGCTCGGCGGGGCGATCCTGGTCATGGCGCTGTCGAAGTATCCGCTGGTGTTCCTGCCGGTGGCGGCAACCTTGCGCAACCTCGACACCTCGCTGGAGGAGTCGGCGCGCACCCTCGGTTGCAGCCGCTGGGGCGTGTTCCTCAAGGTCACCCTGCCACTGCTGTGGCCCGCCATGCTCGGCGGCGCGCTGCTGATCGCCCTGCACATGCTGGTGGAGTTCGGCGCACTGTCGATCCTCGGCCTGCAGACCTTCACCACCGCGATCTACCAGCAGTTCGAACTGGAGTTCAGCAACGCCAACGCCGCAATGCTCTCGGCTGTGCTGCTCGCACTGTGCCTGGTGATGCTCTGGCTGGAACTGCGCGTGCGCGGCAAGGCCCGCCACGTGCGCATCGGCCAGGGCGTGGCGCGTCGGGCACAGCCCTTGCGGCTCAAAGGCTGGAGCCTGCCAGCACAGCTGTTCTGTCTCGGGCTGGCGGTGCTGGGCAGCGGCATTCCGCTGGCCATGCTTGGCTATTGGCTGAGTGTCGGCTCGTCGGCAGCCTTCCCGGCGGCGGCGATCGGCAAGGCCTTGCTGACCTCCCTGTCGGTATCGCTGGGCGGTGCTGGCTTCTGCGTAGTGCTGGCATTGCCGATCAGCTTCCTGGTGGTGCGCTATAAGGGCCGCCTGGCGATCTGGGCCGAACGCCTGCCCTACCTGCTGCATGCGCTTCCCGGCCTGGTGATCGCTCTGACCCTGGTGTTCTTCGCCCTGCACTACGTGCCAGCGCTCTACCAGACCACTGCGCTGCTGATCCTGGCCTACGCCCTGCTCTTCCTGCCGCTGGCCCAGGCGCCAGTGCGCACAGCGCTGAACAAGGCCTCGCCAACGCTCGAGGAAGCCGCCCGCACCCTGGGCGCCAGCAGCTTCGCGGCATTCTGCCGGGTCACGCTACCGATCATCTTCCCGGCCCTGGCTGCGGCCTTCGCCCTGGTGTTCCTGGATGCCATGAAGGAGCTGACCGCGACCTTGCTGCTCAGCCCGACCGGCATGACTACCCTGGCCACGGAAGTCTGGGCGCACACTGCCAATGTCGAGTTCGCCGCCGCCGCGCCCTACGCGGCGCTGCTGATCCTGGTATCGGGATTGCCGGTATACCTGCTGACGACACGGATGTACCTGAACAAGGCGTAGCATCGAGGCCCGGGCGCAGGCAGCCCGGGCCCAGCCATTCAATAGCCCAGCGCGCGTTTTTCCGGTCCGGCACTGACGGCATGGTTCGGTCTGCGCAACTGCAATACCGCGAAAACCGAAAGAACCACCGCCAGCCCCCAAAGGATCGGCGTCGCTCCCTGGCTCAGAGCCACCACCTGCAGACCGACGACCAACAGACGCAACAGCGCATCGAGCCGACCATTGGCCACCGAAGGTTCGCGCAGGCGCGCCACACCCCAGATGACATAAGCCAGGGCGCCTAGATTGATGAAGAACATCGAGGTTGGGTCGAGCACACTGAAGGACGTACCCAGGCCAAGCCAGGCATCGAGCCCGGCAAAAAGCTGGAATGCCCAGGCACTCAGCAGTGGAACGGCAAATGGCAGGGTGGCGACGATGTCATAGATCGCGCCGATGCGGACGATGTTGGCGTAACGGGATTGATTCATTGGCAAACCTCCATGTGCATGCGTTCGAGAAGCTCTCTGACTTCGTAGAATTGTCCTGATTGCAGCGCGATCGCGTGACGTCGACCAAGCAGTTCGACGATTTGCGCGGCGCGTTGTTGCGCACTGACGATGTACCCCGGTTGCGTCGAGCGCTCTCGCAAGGCCACCAGTTCGGGAAAGCGCTCGTCGGCCTGCAGGATGGTTTGCGCCACGGTGGTGGCGACATTGCATAACCCCAGGACCGCAAAGAACACCTGCGGATTCTCCAGCTGGTAGACCTTGGCCAGGGCGTTGAGGGCGGCCTTGGAGACACTGTAGGAAAGCATGCCTGCGCGCTGACGAATGCCTGAAACCGAGGCCGAAAACACCACCTGGCTAACCTTGGCCTGTCGGCACAGCAGCAGGTCAAGCACCCATTTCACCGCCACCAGGTTGAGCTCCAGCACCGAGCGGAAGGATTCCACTGGCGTATTGCTCGCAAGCTCCGGCGCGCTGCCGAATGTTCCGGCATTAAGGTAGGCCGTTTCGAATGTCGTCTCACCGATGAAGGCCTGCAGAACAGGCTGGACAGCCTCGCCCGCACAAAGATCCAGCGCCCGGAAGTGCATGCGTGGATGCTCCAGCAGCGCCGTTGGTACCCGTCGCGAAATACCCCAGACCTCATCGCCCCGCTCCAGGTGTAACCTGGCCAGTGCCAGCCCGATGCCCGAACTGACGCCCGTAATGAATATGTGAGCCATCAGTGCCTCACTCGAATTTGCCGATGTGATAGCCGCCATCGACGCTCAACACGCTGCCAGTCATGTAGCTGGCGCCGTCGCCAAGCAGGAACAACACTGCAGCAGCCACCTCGCCTGCCTCGCCAAAGCGCTTCATGACCGTAGCGTTGATCTTGCGCTCGGTGCCCGCAGGATTGGCCGCCAGCCGCTCCGGAGAGTTCATCCCGCCAAGAATCGGCCCTGGCGCTACCGCATTGACACGCACTGCATGGCGCCCATCGCGGTCGCAGGCATTCTCCATCGCCACCACTTGGGTCAGGGCGTTGAGCCCTGCCTTGCTCGCCACATAAGCAGCCTGGTTGGGCATGGCCATCACCCCCGCGCAGGAGGACAGATTGACGATCGAGCCGCCTGCCTTCCTGGCGATCAACCGCAACTCATGTTGCAGGCAATACAACGGGCCGTTCAGATTGATACGCACGACCCGCTCCCAGTCGTGTACCTGAAGGTCGGCGACCTGCGCATACGGTGCAGTGATACCCGCGGCATTGACGGCATGGTCGAGTCCGCCGAAACGCGCCTCGATCTCGGCGAAGGCATCGCGCACCGCGCCAGGCTCAGCTACATCGCACGGGATGAAACTGGCCTGCGCGCCCAGTTGCTCAAGCGCCGAACGCCCCTTCTCCAGGCTGCGCCCAAGCACAACGACGCGCGCCCCCTCCTCGCTCAGCCGCCGGGCAATGCTCAGGCCGATACCACTGCTGCCACCGGTGACAACGATGGTCTTTCCCTGAAACTGCATCTGGACTCTCCTTAGTCATATCGAATAGAGGCTGGCCGCTTGTACCGGTCATTGACGCAGCAGTACACGCGATCCAGCTGGGGATTGCTCTTGTCACGGAAACAGTTGCCCTCGAATCGACAGGCATGAACACTTCCCGGCTTGCCCTGCAACGACTTGTTCACCAGGTCGTTGTCAGCGAACAGGGCACGACTCATGCCCACCAGGTCAGTGACGCCCAGCTCGAGCAAGGCTTCGGCCTGGGCCAGCGAGCCAGTGAAGCCGGCAAAGCCGACCGGGAGCGACGTCAGTTCGCGGATGTGCTTCACGCCATGCACCAGCATGGCGTGCACGCGCGGATCGGCGCGCAGCATGTAATGGAACGTTTCCTTGATTGCCGCCGAACACATCAAGGCCGCCACGCCTGCACGCTCCAGCGCAGGCACCACCTGCTCGAGCAGGGCCGGTTGCTGCCCCTTGTCACCCAGGCAATCATCGATCCCCAGACGCACGGAAATGTCGATGCCGCCCTGGGTTGCCTCCACGATCGCGTCCATGACCTCCAGCAGCAGGCGGGCCCGGCGCAATGGCGAGCCGCCGTAGCGATCCGTTCGCCGGTTGCTGTAGGGCGAGAGAAAGCTGCTCAACAGGTAGCCATTGGAGGCCTGCAATTGCACCATGCGGGCGCCGGCTTGCTGCGCCAGACGTGCTGCATGGGCGAACTGGGCACAGACGCTGCGGGCATCCTCGTGAGTCATGACCCTCGTGCCGCGACGACTTCGACTACCCACTGCCCGGCTGGGCGCCAGTAGAACTCCGCCACTGCGAACCAGATCGCCCTGGCTGCCGTAGTGCTGCAATTGCACGACCACAGGGCAGGCATTTTCCCGCCCGTAGTCGATCAGCGGCGCCAAGTGGTGGACGTGACGCTGCTCGTACAGGCACAACCCTCCCTCGTGCAGCCGTGTGGATGCATCGACTGCGGAGTTGGCCAATACCACCATGGCGCAACCTCCATCGATGATGCCCTTGTAGAAGGTCAGCATCTGCGGCGTCAGGCAACCTTCACGACCCAGATCGATACCCATGGGTGCGAAGTACACACGGTTCTTCAGGTTCAGGTGTCGTCCGAGGGTGATGGACTGGCGCGTCAGCGGGTATCCCGAGGCCACGCCGGTTACCCGCTCTGCCGATCATTGCAAGGCGCGCCCTGGGCATCATTGCTTGCCAGGGCAGCCACCGACAGCTCCTGCAAGGGCTCGTGGAAGCAGTGGCACTTGATGACTTCCTTGAGCGTCGACAGCGTGGCGCGATCAAGCTTGGCGAATACGGCCAGTTGCACCGCGGCCTGTTGTGAAGGTCGGCACTCGACGATCGGAAAGCTCAGAAAACCCATGTCCCGCACATAGATGGACAGTTGCACCACCTCATGGGCCTGCGCATTTTCCTCCATGCGAAACCTCACCGCCCGCAGTGAAACATGCTCGAGCAACCCCTCGACTGCCGTGCCGCGCGCCGTGTGCAACAAAACCTGCGGCAACACGCGGTTGGAGGGGGCGAACCAGTGGCTCTCCGGAAAGTTGACCGTGCGCATGCGCTTGAACAGCGGCATCTTGATCGCACTGCCACGCAGGCGCAGCGTGGTGACCAGATTACCGTTCTGGAAGAACATCGCGGTCTTGTCCACCGTCCGGGGCAGGGCGCGCTTCTCGCCAGCGCTGTGCTGGACCACAACCTCCACCGCATAGGTGGACTCGGTGTAGTTATTGAAGGAGACGGACAAGTCTTCGATCGAGATCGAGATTTCACCGCGCCGGTAACCCGAATGGCTATAGAAATAGTGGTACATCGCCTGACGAGCCACTTCGATCAGCATCAGGCCAGGCACGTGCTCATGGGGCTTGTTGTAGAAAAAGTAGTTGTTGGTGTCGTTCATCAGGCCGTACGACGACAGGTTGGCACGTGTCCAACCCGGCAGCGCGTGCAGCGTGTCGGCCAATTGAGTGACCAACGCCGGATCTGCTGCCGGCAACCCGAAACGCCTCTGCAGGTAGCACTCGACCTGACGCGGTAGCCACGCAGCGGACAGTCGGTAGCCCCCCTCGTGCAAGGCATAGTAGGCCTGGGCATTCATTTCGAAACTGTCGAGGGAGTCGAAGTCTTCCTGCCCGAGTGTGGTGGGAATGCTGGCAAGCACCCGGCCACCTTGAGCGTCGTCGCGATACAGGACGCCCAACGCAGCACACCCGCGCTCATCGAGATGTTCGAGCAGGAAGTTGGTCTCTTCGACGGTCAGACGAGCCGGCAGAAGATCCTGAAATCCGCAGAGCAGTACGTCGTCCACAGTCCCTTTGTGCAAGACCTGTGGAGTCAGGGGTAACTGACGTTCCATGTTGATTACCTAATAGGGTTCGACGGGGAAGGCGAGCACAGCGTTCTTCAGCATGCGCTTGACGATGGGGCCGTGAGCAGGGCCGACCGGGATCATGTAAAGCCTTCCGAAGGCGTTGTACCGCTGGACGGAGGTCGTCACGCTCAAGCGCTGCACGCCCTCGCCTGCGGGCGTGAGATCGAGGCAGACCATGACCGCCAAGTGCGTATCGCGCGAAGTGAGCACCAGCCGATGCGCATCGATCGCCTCCACCGTGAAGAAGTCGAGGCGCTCGCCCACCGCAGGTTCCCGCTCGGCCGTTCGGGGTGTGAAACCATGGATGTCGGCCACACGGAACCGGCGGGAAACGAAGTCACGAAGGCGAAAAGCCGTAGAGAGCCACGCCGGGATATGCGCAGTCATCGCGCAGTAAGCCTGCAGGGCCGTGACGCGCCCGCCGATGCGCACCGCAGCGCAGTGCAGGAAATCCAGCTGCGCAAGCTCGGCGACCAGGCGAACATCCTTGGGGGCGCAAATCAGGGCCGCGGGCATCATCTGCACGCCCCTGTCATTGCTGGAGCAGGGCGATGGCAGCCAATTCGGCCTTGAGCAGCAGCTTCTCGTAGGCCTCGTCGGGTGACTCCTGGCGGCTGGTGATCAAGCCCGCGATTTCACGCGCAGACTCGTCCAGCGGCTCATCGGCGATGAACACCGACTCGAACAACGGAATCGGCGGCAGGTAATGACCTTTCACGTAGGCGACGGTCTGCTGCAGCGGTCGCAGAAGCTCGTCCAGCGTGAAACGGTTGAACCCGCCCGCACGGTAGCCGGACGCTGGCGCCCCGACGGTGGTGACGATCAGAAACTCCTTGTCCTGCAGCTTGTCACCACCGCGCGCATAGGCAAAACCGGGCGTGAAGACATCGTCGATCCAGCGCTTCATCAACGCCGGGCACGAGTACCAGTACAGCGGGAACAGCAGCACGATGCGTTCGTGGGCACACAGCAGCTTCTGCTCGGCGGCAATGTCGAAGCCATTGCTGCCCAGTGCGGCCGACAGAGGGTGCAGCGTGACATTGCTACCTTGCAGGGCTTCGACGATGGCGGCATTGGCCCGCGAGCTGCTCAAGTCAGGATGACCGATTACGACCAGAATGTTATCCATGGAGAAGTCCTTTCAAGTGATGGTGTCCAGGCCGCAGCCAGGGGGGGTCATGCGGCGCGGTGGATTGAACGATAGTCCGCGGCATCTGTAACCTCCCCAATTGTGCAGGCCTGGGTCGGGACGTCGATCCAGCAAGCGAATAGCCAATGGTCGCCCACGCGCACCGGCGCCGCGGCTCGACGGGCGCGATAGCCTGCACGGCGCAGCAATCGCTCGATGCCTAGTGGCGACACGGTGATCAACTGCCGCACGCCCCGAGCGGCCGCACAGCGCAACACGGCATCCAGCAACTGCGTGGCGACGACGGAAGAAAATTGGCCGCCAGAGGTCCGCCCGGCCAGACCAAAATCCATGGCGGAGAAACGCGACAGCTCCCAGATCCGCGAATCACATGGCAGTGTCTGATCGCCCATCAACTGCGGGAATACCTCTGCAAGCAGGTAGCGTTGGTTGGTTGGCAGCACGCGCGCCGTGCCTATGACCTGCTCCTGATCATTGAAGGCAAGCACATAGAGCGTCTCGTCATGGTCGAACTGATCACGCTCGCGACCTGGATCACACGCTAGCTCCCACCCCAGGGTGTCGACGAATACCCGATAACGATAACGGTCCATCCGCAGCAAGCGCGCCTGCCCCAGCTCCTGCTGTGTTCCAACGACGATTTCCATCTCGCGTCCTCCGGCCAATGTGGAAAGGACGCGTATTCGACTCGAAGTAGGGTGATAGCAAAACTGCACTATTTGGCAGGGTACTTCTGCACATAAGCGCAGGCCGTTCGCGCTAGGCCAGCAACCCCAGAAGCGCCGCCCGCGCTACCGCTGCCGTACGATTCGCAGCGCCCAGTTTGGCGCCGGCATTGCGGGTGTGGAATTTCACCGTTTCAATCGACAAGGTGAGGATGTCGGCAACCTCGTTGAGCGTCTTGCCATCGGCAGCCCAACGCAGCACTTCGCGCTCACGTTCGGAAAGCGGGGACTGCGGCTGCGGTTGCCAGGAGTCCGAGAGCAGCCGCGAGAAGCCTTGGTGGGCGACATTCGCCAGCCAGCGCATCCGCGTCTCATGGGCACGCAACTCACATGCGCCGATCCCTTCGCCGGAGCGCGCCAGGGTCAGCATACCCCCGCCCTTGCTCCCCTCCAGACACGATTGCGCCCAACCGTGGCGAAGACCGGCCTGCCGTGCCTCATCCCACAACTGCGGAGCGTCGGCGAATATTTCGTCGCCCCAGACCACTGGCTGCATCGAGCGCTGACAGTGGCGGACCGTCGGGTCAAGGAGCAGGTACCCATTGGCATGGTAATGATCACACCATGACCGGCTGTAGTTGCTGAGCATGACGATCCGCGGCTTGGTGACAGGCAGCGGCGTGCGCAGGCCATAAGCACAGTAATCGAAGCCCAGACGGCGCGCCGCTGCCTTGACCTCTTCCAACAACGTTTGCGTATCGCGCGCGTCATAAACCGCCGCCAGCATGTCGCCCATCCATTGCATTTATTATTCTCTCCATGAATGTGAAGCTGCTGCAGCCGCCCCCCTGAAGGTGCGAGCCTAGCGGAGCTGCAACAGCCGGACATTGAGCGATATCAATTCGCCACAACGTTAACGAATACTACCGCGCGGTATTTATCCCGTGGCCAGCCTGGTCGGTTCGGCACCTTGGCGCTGATGATACAAGCACAGCGTTACAAAAATGCTGGCGCCCCCGGGCGATTCACCGATATCTCCTGCCTATCTGGATTGACGCCTGCTCAAGCCCTGAACTGCCCCAGACTCGCCCTCAACTGGGCCGCCAGATCATCCAGCACCTTGCTGCTGGCCGTGGTCTGCATCACCACTTCGGCCGAGCGCTCTGCCTGCGCGTGGATATTCTCGACCCGCCCCCGCACCGCCTGGGCGCCGTTGGCCTGCTGCTCGGCGGCGCGAGTCGCCAGGCCGATGGCGGCATGCACCTGCTCCACCGCCGCCTGCACCGACTGCTGGCGGCGTTCGTTATCACGCAACACCAGCAGCCCTTCGCTGGCCTGGCGCCCCGCCTGGCCGATGGTGGCCACAGCCTCTTTCGCCCCCTGTTGCAAGGCAACGATATGCGCCTGGATATCGCCGGTGGAGCTCTGCGTCTTGCTTGCCAGAGCCCGCACTTCATCGGCTACCACTGCAAAACCGCGCCCTGTCTCACCGGCACGCGCCGCCTCGATCGCCGCGTTGAGCGCAAGCAGGTTGGTCTGCTCGGCAATGCCGTGGATCACGGTCAGCACCACTTCGATCTGCTCGCTCTGCTTGGCGAGGCGCTCGATGACCTGCGAGCCGCTTTCCACTTCCCCCGCCAGCTTCTCGATCAGCTTGGCCAGCTGGGTCGAGGCGCGACTGTTCTCGTCGGTAGCCTGGCGGATATCCACGACCTGCTGCAACGCCGCCTGCATGGCGTGGCTCTCGGCCTGAGCCTCGTCGGCCATGCTCGACAGGTCGCGCAGACTCGCCGCCACCTCGTCGCGCTGCAACGCTGCCGCTGCATCGGCCCCCGCATTGCGCTGGGCCATGGTGCCGATTTCCACCCCGGTACGCTGGGCCACTTCACCGGCTTCGCGAACGATCGGCTGAAGCTTGTCGACGAAGCGGTTGACCGCCGACGCCATGTCGCCGATCTCGTCACGGCTGTCGAGCGCCACACGCTTGGTCAGGTCGCCCTCCCCGGCGGCCAGGTCGTCGAGGGCAGCGATGAGCAGGCGCAGCTTGCTGACCACTCGTCGCCCCAGCACCACGGCAACCACCAACAGCACGCCAAGCCCGACCAGCACCAGGCCGACGCCGATGCGCCAACGCAGCTCGCCGGCCGCGTCGCGAACCGTCTGCGCGGTATTGGCCTGCATGGCAGTGGCGCTGTTCTGCGCCGTCTCAAGACGAGCCTGCAGGGTCTTGCCGCTATCGGCCGCGGCAGCGCCAAGGCTCTCGCCGACCAGTTGCTCGCCACTTGCGATCAGGGCGGCAAAGCGCTGGTCGAGCGCCTTGAGCTCTTGATCGACGGCGGCGGTCGAGACCCCCATGAGTACCTTGCCGATCTGGGCGCCATTGGGGCTGATCGAAGCCTCGACGAAGTACACCGATGGATCCCGGCGCGCAGCGTCGAGCACCTTGTCCAGCGCCCGCTCGCCCTGACCCTTTTCCATCAGCGCCTGATTGATCGGGTTCTGGCGGTTGAGGTAACGGGTGAGGTGCTCGCCCTCGGCGTTGTCGTAGATCACGAACAACACGTTGGGATTGCGCTGCGCGCGACGAGCGAAGTCAGATAGCGTGGGGACGTCATTGTCCCAGATCGCCCTCGGTGCCACCGAGGCCAGCAACTCGGCCATATCGTTGGCCGACTCCTTGAGGCTTTGCTCCAGCGTGGTGCGTAGCTGTTGCTGTTCGCTCTGTAATCGCGTGGAAAGCCCCGCGCTCAGGCGTTGCCGGGTACTGGCCGAGAGGCTGTCGAGACCGGAGCGCACATCTTGCCCGGCCTGCTCCAGCTCACCTGCCAGCTTGCGACTGTCAGCGCCCAGGCGTTCGCCCAGGTCGGCCTCCAGCGCAGTGACAGTGCTGCGGGTCAGCACGACGGCGACCACGACTTGCACCAGAAGAGCGATACCAAGTGCAACAAAAACAGGCCGCAGGAGGCGGCTTCGTAACAGAGAGAGGATGGCAGACACGTTTGAACCCCCGTGTTTCTGGCGCCATTACTTTGATGGCATCTACAGAATCTTCTTACAGCAAGGGTCATGCCTGAAGCAGGAGGGAAATACGCCAAGGTCTAGCAGCCCGATGAACCGTGGTAGCGGGCTTACCCGCGAAAGACCACTGCAGCCAGGAACAAAAACGCCGCAACCCCTTGCAGGGCTGCGGCGCTGGATCAGCCAGAAGGCAGATCAGGCGAACGGATGACGCAGCACGATGGTCTCGTTGCGGTCCGGGCCGGTGGAGATGATGTCGATCGGGGCACCGACCAGCTCCTCGATGCGCTTGATGTAGTTGCGCGCGGCCTGCGGCAGCTCTTCCAGGGCTTTCACGCCCAGGGTCGACTCGCTCCAGCCTGGCATCTCTTCGTACACCGGCTCCAGGCCGATGTAGCTGTCGGCATCGGAAGGCGCGTCGATCACCGCACCGTTCTCGTTCTTGTAGCCGACGCAGATGTTGATGGTTTCCAGACCGTCCAGCACGTCCAGCTTGGTCAGGCAGATACCCGAGATGCTGTTGACGTCGATGGCACGACGCAGGATCACGGCATCGAACCAGCCGCAGCGACGGGCACGACCGGTGGTGGAGCCGAACTCATGGCCACGCTTGGCCAGGGTAGCACCGGTTTCGTCGAACAGTTCGGTCGGGAACGGACCGGAACCCACGCGGGTGGTGTAGGCCTTGGTGATACCGAGGATGTAGTCCAGGTACATCGGGCCAACGCCCGAACCGGTGGAGATGCCGCCAGCAGTGGTGTTCGAGCTGGTGACGTACGGGTACGTGCCGTGGTCGATGTCCAGCAGGGAGCCCTGGGCGCCTTCGAACATGATGTCCTTGCCGGCACGGCGCAGGTTGTGCAGTTCGGCGGTGACGTCGAGCATCATCGGCTTGAGCTGCTCGGCATAGGCCATGCACTCGTCGAGGGTCTGCTGGAAGTCGATGGCCGGCTCTTTGTAGTAATTGACCAGCTGGAAGTTGTGGTAGTCCAGCAGCTCACCGAGCTTGGCGGCGAAACGCTCGCGGTGGAACAGGTCACCCACGCGCAGGCCGCGACGGGCGACCTTGTCTTCGTAGGCTGGGCCGATACCACGGCCGGTGGTGCCGATCTTGGCTTCGCCACGGGCCTTTTCACGGGCCTGGTCCAGCGCCACGTGGTACGACAGGATCAGCGGAGCAGCCGGGCTGATGCGCAGGCGCTCGCGAACCGGTACGCCCTTCTCTTCCAGCTTGGTGATTTCGCGCATCAGGGCGTCCGGTGCGACGACGACGCCGTTGCCGATCAGGCACTGTACGCCTTCACGCAGGATACCCGACGGGATCAGGTGCAGAACGGTCTTCTCACCGTTGATCACCAGGGTGTGGCCCGCGTTGTGGCCGCCCTGGTAACGCACGACGGCGGCAGCATGTTCGGTCAGCAGATCGACGATCTTGCCTTTGCCCTCATCACCCCACTGGGTGCCCAGGACGACGACATTCTTACCCATAACACTTGTCCTCATTCACGCAACTTGGTTGCCGGCCCATTGCCGGCGAAGAATCTCAATGGGTCAGCGGCAGAACCTGCCAGCGCCCGTCTTGCTGAATCAATTGCCGATCACAATCCGCCTCGAGAGCAGCACTCAGCGGCTGGCCAGGCAGTGCCTGGACCACACGCTGGCCCTCGTTGCGCAACTGGCAGACCTGCTGCCAGAGGGCCGCGTCGCCACTGTCCGGCATCCAGATGCCGCCAGAAGGCAATACGACCTCCGCTCGCCCCAGTGTGACCAGGGTCTTCAAATCCGTGGAGAAACCGGTGGCCGGACGTGCCCGGCCGAAGTCGGCGCCGATGTCATCGTAGCGTCCACCCTGTGCGATCGACTGGCCGACACCGGGTACGAACACCGCGAACACCACGCCGGTGTGATAGTTGTAGCCGCGCAGCTCGCCCAGGTCGAAGTACAGCGGCAAGTCCGGGTAACGCGCCGCCAGGCGATCGGCGATCGCCAGCAGGTCGTCCAGGGCCGCCAGCACGCTGGCCGGAGCTCGGCCCAGACGCACGCGGGCGTCGGCCAGCACTTCACGACCACCGCACAGTTCAACCAGGGCACGCAGCATGTTGCCCAGGTCTTTCGGCAGGTCGGCGGTCAGCTCGTGAACTTCATCGACAGCCTTGCGCTGGAGCGCATCGAACAACTGCTGCTCGACCGCGCCCGACAGGCCGGCGGCACGCGCCAGGCCACGGTAGATACCGACGTGCCCCAGATCCATGTGCACATCGGCAACGTCAGTCAGTTGCAAGGTGGTCAGCATCAGGCTGATCACTTCGACGTCGCTGGTCGGACTGGCGTCGCCATACAACTCGGCACCCAACTGGATCGGGCTGCGCGAGGTCGACAGCGCACGCGGCTCGGCGTGCAGCACACTGCCGGCGTAGCACAGGCGGCTCGGGCCTTCGCGGCGCAGGGTGTGGGCATCGATGCGCGCCACCTGCGGCGTGAAGTCGGCACGGAAACCCATCAGGCGACCGGACTGCGGGTCGACCACCTTGAAGGTACGCTGATCCAGGTCCTGGCCAGCGCCGGTAAGCAGCGACTCCAGGTACTCGATATGTGGGGTGACGACCAGTTCATAACCCCAACTCTGGAACAGGTCCAACACCTGGCGACGCGCAATCTCGATGCGCGCCGCTTCAGGTGGCAGTACTTCCTCGATGCCATCTGGCAGAAGCCAGCGGTCTACCGTTGCCATTACGCCATTTCCCCTCTGGTCCGGGCGGCCGCCCAACAGGTTAGCCGTCTGTGAAGCAGGCATTGGCGCACAACAGCAGGCAGCACCGATCCCAGCGCCGCCGCCGTGCCAACACCCTCGAAAAACTGCGCGTCCTGTCCAAGTCGTCAAAAAGCCGGGGGCCAATCAACCTTGCAGACGCAAAAAAGCCGGGAATTTCCCGGCTGACTCATCATACACCCCTTTTGATTCGGGATGCACCCCACCGGGCGTTTTAGCTGCCCGGCGGGGGTCTTTCCTGTTACGGCTTGCTCTTGTCCAGGAAGCGGAAGAACTCGTTCTTCGGATCCAGGACCAGCACGTCGCTCTTGCTGGCAAAGCTCTCGCGATAAGCCTGCAGGCTGCGGTAGAACACATAGAAATCAGCGTCCTGGCCGTAGGCCTTGGCATAGATGGCAGCCGATTGGGCATCGCCATCACCACGGGTTTCTTCAGCTTCACGGTAGGCTTCAGCCAGCAGCACACGGCGCTGACGGTCGGCATCTGCACGAATACCTTCAGCCAGCTCATTACCCTTGGCACGGTGCTCGCGCGCTTCACGCTCACGCTCGGTGCTCATACGGTCGAACACGCTGCGGTTGACTTCCTTCGGCAGGTCGATGGCCTTGACGCGGACGTCGATGACCTCGATCCCCAGCTCCTTGTTGGCCATGCGGTTCAGCGAAGCGGTGATGTCGGCCATCAGCGCGTCACGTTCACCGGATACCACCTCATGCAGGGTGCGCTTACCGAACTGGTCACGCAGGCCGCTTTCCAGACGACGCGACAGGCGCTCGTCGGCGATCTGCTTCATGCCCGAGGTCGCGGTGTAGAAACGCTCGGCGTCCTTCACCCGCCACTTGGCGTAGGCATCGACCATCACGGCTTTCTTCTCCAGCGTCAGGAAACGCTGGGTCGGGGCGTCGAGGGTCATCAGACGGGCGTCGAACTTGCGCACCTGGTTGACGTACGGAACCTTCACATGCAGGCCCGGCTGGACATCCGCCTGGACCACACGGCCGAACTGCAGCAATACCGCCCGCTCGGTCTGCGACACGATGTAGAAGCAGTTCCAGGCGACGATCGCCAGCACCACGGCGGCAATCAGGGCGAACAGCGATTTATTGCTCATCAGCGGCTCTCCCTAGTGCGCAGCGGCTGTTGTTGCTGTTGCAGGTCCTGTACAGCGCGAGTGGCGGCGTCGTTGACCGACGGCGACACACTGCTGGACGGCGCTGCAGTGTTGCGGCTGCCTTCGACCATCTTGTCCAGTGGCAGGTAGAGCAGGTTGTTCTGCCCGTCCTTGGTGGCCACCATGACCTTGCTGGTGTTGCTGTACACCTCCTGCATGGTCTCCAGGTACAGACGCTGACGGGTGACGTCCGGCGCCTTGCGGTACTCGGCGACCAGCTTGGTGAAGCGATCGGCCTCACCCTTGGCACGGGCGATCACTTCATCGCGGTAGCCGTTGGCATCCTCGATGATGCGCTGCGCCTGACCACGGGCCTCAGGCACCACGCCATTGGCGTAGGACTCGGCCTGGTTGCGCGCACGCTGCTCGTCCTCACGGGCGCGGATCACGTCGTCGAAGGCTTCCTGCACTTCACGCGGGGCTGCCGCGCTCTGTACGTTGACCTGGGTGACGGTGATACCCGTGCGGTAGGTGTCGAGGAAGCGCTGCAGGCGTTCGCGGATATCCACGGCCATCTGCTCACGACCTTCGGTCAGCACCTGGTCCATCGAGGTGGAGCCCACGACATGGCGCAGGGCACTGTCGGTGGCGTGCTGCAAGCTTACTTCCGGCTGGTCGACGTTGAGAACGAAGTCCTGCAGGTTGCTGATCTTGTACTGCACGGTCAGCGGCACCTCGACGATGTTCTCGTCCTCGGTGAGCATCTGGCCCTGCTTGGTGTACGCACGCTCACGCGTGACGTTTTCCATGTACTTGCGGTCGATCGGCGGGAAGTAGATGTTCAGGCCCGGCCCCACGGTCTCGTAGTACTTGCCGAAGCGCAGCACCACGGCCTGCTCCTGCTCGTCGACCACGTAGACGGCGCTGTACAGCCAGATTGCCGCCAGAACTGCCAGGCCAATGCCCAGCAAGCCGTAGCCGCCACCCTTGCCGATGTTGCGGTCACCACCGCCACCGCGTTTCTTGCTGCCGCCGAACATGCCGTTCAGGCTGTCCTGCAGCTTGCGGAAGGCCTCGTCGAGATCCGGTGGTCCCTTCTTGTCGCCACCACCACCGCCACCACGGCGGCCGCCCCAGGGATCCTGATTGTTCGAGTTGCCACCCGGCTCGTTCCAAGCCATAGCGCTCTCCATCTGATAAAGCAAAGACGCGCCCACGGCGCGCCGTCCAATGCTACAGAATGCCTGTCACGGCTGCCCGGCGACCTCGACGGGCATTTATTGCAAAGTGTGTTGCTCGATGAACACTTCAGGCTCAAGGCCTGCGCGGCTGATCAGGCGATTGAGCTCGACCCGGGGCAGACGCACGCTCAGCAAGCTGCTGCCCTGTTCATCGTGTTCTTCGCCTTGCACTGCCCCCAGTTCGAAGAATTGCGCGCGCAAGCGTGCAAGTCGCTGTTCCAGGCGCAGGGTTCCGACAAACAGATCATCCCCCAGCAATTCGGCTATCGCCTGCCCCACAAGCTCAAGACCGCGCCCGTCGCGGGCCGAAACCCAGACCCGCTCCGGCTTGCCGTCGGCATCGCGCTGGATCTGCGGCTCGACATCTTCGAGCAGGTCGAGTTTGTTATAGACCTCGAGGATCGGCAAGCCTTCGGCACCGATCTCGCCCAGCACCGCGAGCACCTGTTCGATCTGCTCCATGCGCTCGGGCTCGTGCGCATCGATCACATGCAGCAGCAGATCGGAGTTGCTCGACTCTTCGAGCGTAGCCCGAAAAGCCTCGACCAGCTTGTGCGGCAGGTGGCGAATGAAGCCCACGGTGTCGGCCAGCACGATCGGCCCCAGGTCGTCCAGCTCGAGCCTGCGCAATGTCGGGTCGAGTGTGGCGAACAACTGGTCGGCCGCGTACACCTCCGATTGCGTCAGGGCGTTGAACAGCGTGGACTTGCCGGCGTTGGTATAGCCCACCAGCGACACCGAGGGGATGTCCGCGCGCTTGCGTCCGCGCCGGGCCTGCTCGCGTTGGCTGCGCACCTTCTCCAGACGCGCCTTGATCTGACGCAGGCGCACCCGCAGCAGGCGGCGGTCGGTTTCAAGCTGGGTTTCACCCGGGCCGCGCAGACCGATACCACCTTTCTGTCGCTCAAGGTGGGTCCAGCCGCGCACCAGCCGCGTGCTCATGTGCTCGAGCTGGGCCAGTTCGACCTGCAGCTTGCCTTCGTGAGTCCGCGCCCGTTGGGCGAAGATATCGAGAATCAGACCGGTACGGTCAAGCACGCGGCACTCGAAGACGCGCTCGAGGTTGCGCTCCTGACTGGGGGTGAGGGTGTGATTGAAAATCACCAGGTCGGCTTCTTCGGCCTTGACCAGGTCGCGCAGTTCCTCGACCTTGCCACTGCCGATCAGAAACTTGGCTGTGGGCTGGTGCCGGGCAACCGTGGCCAGGTGGACGATGTCCGCTCCGGCCGACAGTGCCAGCTCCTGAAACTCCTGCGGGTCTTCGCGCGCCTCAGGGTTCTGACCTTCCAAGTGAACGAGCAACGCCCGCTCACCACCACCGTGGCGCTCAAAGAACAATGCAGGCTCCTATCAGGCGTTGCCTGGCTCGCTGTCGCCGTGCTCGGAATCGGACGGGCTTGGCAGACGAACCGGACGGGCAGGTACGACAGTGGAAATCGCGTGCTTGTAGACCATCTGGCTGACGGTGTTCTTCAGCAGCACGACGAACTGGTCGAAAGATTCGATCTGGCCTTGCAGCTTGATGCCGTTGACCAGGTAGATCGAGACCGGGACCTTTTCTTTTCTCAAGGTGTTCAAGTAAGGGTCTTGTAGCGAATGCCCTTTTGACATATGCCGCACTCCTGTAAGGATCAATAGTAAAAAACTGAAAAAATTCGTTCATTAAGGCCGTCAGTCGCAAGAATAGACGGCAATCGCAGGGACTCAGCTCAATATGGAGACCGATTCCAGGTATTTCAAGGTGCGGGACAGATTGTCGCAGGCCAGGCTGTCCAGCCAGTGTACGTCGGACCAGCTACGCAACCAGGTGAACTGCCGCTTGGCCAGCTGGCGGGTGGCGATGATACCGCGTTCGCGCATCTGCTCGGCTGTCAGTTTGCTGTCCAGATAGTCCCATACCTGCCTGTACCCCACTGCCCGTATAGACGGCAGCCCGACATGCAAGTCACTTCTGGCCCGCAGCTCTCGGACCTCGTCGACGAAGCCCTGTTCCAGCATCTGCGAAAATCGTAGCGCAATTCGCTCATGCAAAATGTGACGATCTGTAGGCGCAATCGCCAGACTGGCGACAGTATAGGGCAAATGCCCGCCCGCGCCTGCGTCTGAACCGCGGGTTTCGGCTGATTGACGCTCGCGGTGGGCGGTCATGCTCTGGCCGCTCACCCGGTATACCTCCAGCGCACGGATCAACCGCTGCGGATCGTTCGGATGAATGCGCGCCGCCGATACCGGGTCGATATCGGCCAACTGCCGGTGCAGTTCCCCCAGGCCCAGCTCGCGGGCCTGGGCCTCGAGTTCGGCGCGAACCTCGGCATCAGCGGGCGGCATATCGGCCAGGCCGTCCACCAGCGCCTTGTAGTACAGCATGGTGCCGCCGACCAGCAGCGGGATCTTGCCACGCGCAGTGATCTCGGCCATGGCCTGCAGCGCATCGCCACAGAATTGCGCCGCCGAATAGCTCTCGGCCGGGTCGCGGATGTCTACCAGCCGGTGCGGATGGGCAGCCAGCACCTCGGGCGAAGGCTTGGCGGTGCCGATGTCCATGCCGCGGTAGACCATGGCCGAGTCGACGCTGATCAGCTCGCAAGGCAGGGACTGTGTAAGGGCAATGGCCAGGTCGGTCTTGCCGGCAGCCGTCGGGCCCATGAGAAAAATCGCTGGGGGCTTGCCACTCATGTCATCGACCGCGCAGGAAAAGTTTGTCCAGATCATCCAGGCCCATCTGGGTCCAGGTCGGTCGGCCGTGGTTGCACTGGCCGCTGCGCTCGGTGTTCTCCATGTCACGCAGCAAGGCGTTCATCTCGGGGATCGCCAGGCGTCGGTTGGCACGCACCGCACCGTGGCAGGCCATGGTGCCGAGCAGCTCGTTGATGTGCGCCTGAATGCGGTCGCTGGTGCCGTACTCCATGAGATCGGCGAGTACATCCTGCACCAGGCGGTTGGCCTCGGCCTGCTTGAGCAACGCGGGGATCTGGCGGATCGCCAGGGTTTCCGGGCCCAGGCGCTGCAGCTCGAAGCCCAGGCGCTGGAAGGTCTGGGCATGTTCCTCGGCGCAGTCGGCCTCACGCTGGCTCACCGCCAGTGACTCGGGCACCAGCAGCGGCTGGCCACTGAGCCCTTCGCTGGCCATCGCCAGCTTCAGGCGCTCGTACATGATCCGCTCGTGGGCGGCGTGCATGTCTACCAGCACCAGGCCCACGGCGTTCTCGGCCAGGATGTAGATGCCCTTGAGCTGAGCCAGGGCATAGCCCAGCGGTGGAATGTCACCCTGGCTTTCCGGCAGCGCCACGGGAGGCTGGGCGCTGGTCTCCAGCGGGGCGAAGTACTCGCGGTAGACTGCTTGCGCCTCTGCTGCCGGCACCGGCTGCGACGGGCGCGGCGTGTACTGGTACTGGTAGCCTGCGCCCGCGCCACCATTGGAGAACGACGGCTGCTGCTGCGCCTGGGGCTGTTCGAGCACCGAGGCGGCCAGGCGCATCTCGCCCTGGGGGCCGAACTCACCGGCCTGCAGGCCGCTGGGACGCACGATCTCAGTCGTTGCCGCCGGCGCCGCGAGCTGATCCTCGGGGCGCACATCGGCCAGCGCACGGTGCAAGGTGCCGTACAGGAAGTCGTGGACCATCCGCCCTTCACGAAAGCGCACTTCGTGCTTGGTCGGGTGCACGTTGACATCGACACCGGTGGGATCGAGCTCCAGGAAAAGCACGAATGTCGGGTGCCGGCCGTTGAACAGCACGTCGCGGTAGGCCTGGCGCACCGCGTGGGCGACCAGTTTGTCGCGCACCGCGCGGCCATTGACGAAGAAGTACTGCAGGTCTGCCTGGCTGCGCGAGAAGGTCGGCAAGCCGACCCAGCCCCACAGGCGCAGGCCATTGCGCTCGACCTCGATCGGCAGCGCCTGCTCGAGGAAGCCAGGCCCGCAGATCGCCCCGACCCGCCGCGCGCGCGACAGCTCGTCGGGCGCCTCATGCAGGCTGAGGATGCTCTTGCCGTTGTGGCGCAGGTGAAAGCCCACATCAAAGCGCGCCAGCGCCAGGCGCCGGATCACTTCCTGCAGATGATCGAATTCGGTTTTCTCGGCCTTGAGGAACTTGCGCCGGGCCGGGGTGTTGAAAAACAGGTCGCGTACTTCGACCGAAGTACCGATGGGGTGCGCCGCCGGCTGAACCCGCGGGAGCATGTCTCGGCCCTCGGTCTCGACCTGCCAGGCTTCGCTGGCATTGGCGGTACGCGAGGTCAGGGTCAGGCGCGCTACCGAACTGATCGACGCAAGTGCCTCGCCACGAAAGCCCAGGCTGAGCACGCCCTCAAGGTCTTCCAGCTCGCGGATCTTGCTGGTCGCGTGGCGCGCCAGCGCCAGAGGCAGGTCGTCCGGGGCGATGCCACTGCCATCGTCACGCACGCGCAGCAGCTTCACGCCGCCCTGTTCGACATCCACGTCGATGCGCCGGGCACCGGAATCCAGGCTGTTCTCCAGCAGCTCCTTGGCCACCGACGCAGGGCGTTCGACCACCTCGCCGGCGGCGATCTGGTTGGCCAGCCGCGGGCTGAGCAGCTGGATTCGCGAACCACCACTCATTGCTGGGACGCCAGGGTAGTGGCCGGGATATCGAGGTGCTGACCGACCTTGAGCTCATCGCTCTTGAGGTTGTTGGTGCTGCGCAGGCTGGCAACGCTGACCTGATAACGCACGGCGATCATCGCCAGCGTCTCGCCCGGGCGCACGCTGTGTTCACGGGGACCCTGGGCGATCTTGCCGGAATCGCGCAACCAGGCGATGTAGGTGCCTGGCGGCGGGTTCTGCTGGAAGAACTGGCGCACACCGCTATGAATCGAGCGGGCCAGCGCCTGCTGGTGACTCTTGGTTGCCAGCTTGTTGGCTTCGTTGGCGTTGGAGATGAAACCGGTCTCGACCAGGATCGACGGAATGTCCGGCGACTTCAGCACCATGAATCCCGCCTGTTCCACGCGCTGCTTGTGCAGCGGCGTGATGCGGCCCATGTTGCCCAGCACTTTCTGGCCCACGTTGAGGCTGGAACTGAGCGTGGCCGTCATCGAGAGGTCGAGCAGCACACCGGCAAGCATGCGGTCCTTGTCATCGAGGCTGACGTTACCGGCACCGCCGATAAGGTCGGAGCGGTTCTCGCTGTCGGCCAGCCAGCGCGCGGTCTCGGAGGTAGCGCCACGGTCGGACAGGGCAAATACCGAGGCGCCGAAGGCCGCTTTCGACGGCGCGGCGTCGGCGTGGATGGAGATAAACAGGTCAGCGCCCTTCTTGCGGGCAATCTCGGTGCGCTTGCGCAACGGAATGAAGTAATCGCCGGTACGGGTCAGTTCGGCGCGATAACCTTTTTCGGTGTTGATCTGGCGCTGAAGCTCGCGCGCGATATCGAGCACGATGTCTTTCTCGTGCTGGCCACGCGAGCCGGAGGCGCCTGGGTCTTCCCCGCCATGGCCGGCGTCGATGGCGACCACGATGTCACGCTTGCCGTTGGGCACCGGCGGCAGCTTGATCGCCGGTTGCGCCGGTGTCACCGGTACTGCGGGCGTGGTGGCTGGCGCCTGGGTGACCGGCGGCGGCGTGGGGTTGCTGGCGGCAACCGCATCGGCTTCCTGGTCGTACAGGTCGACCACCAGGCGATTGCCGTACTGGGCGTTGGGTGCAAGGGTGAAGCTTTTGGGCGTGACAGCCTTTTTCAGGTCGACCACCACGCGCAAGTCGGTGGCGGTACGCTGGGCCGAGCGCACGCTGGTGATAGGCGTGTTCGAGGTGGAGACGTTCAATGGCGAGGCGAGCGTCGCACCATTGATATCGATGACCAGGCGATCAGGCGCGCTGAGCGTGAAGACGCTGTGCTGCACCGGGCCCGACAGATCGAAGACCAGGCGCGTGTTGTCCGGCGCGCGCCACAGGCGCATGCTCTTGACTTGTGTGACGGCCAGAGCGTCAACGGTCACCGCTGTCAGCAGCAGTCCAACGACGGCGACCAGTGCGCGAATGCGCAGCATACCTTTCCCCACTTACGATTTGTTTTCGGCAGCCAGAGCGGCACACCAGGCTTCGCCGCGAGCCCCCTGCGGCGACAGGTTCAGCGAGCGGCCGCCCGCCTGGGGGCTTATGGTAATGGTCAGGTCGGGCTTTGGCAAAACGCCCGCGCCCTTCTGCGGCCATTCGAAAAGACACAGCGGATCGCCTTCGAAATAGTCGCGAATCCCCATGAACTCTAGCTCTTCTGGGTCGACCAGGCGGTAAAGATCGAAATGGAAGGCGCGGATATCGCCTATTTCATAAGGTTCGACCACAGTGAAGGTCGGGCTTTTTACTGCGCCAGTGTGACCCAATCCACGGATCAGGCCTCGCGACAAGGTGGTCTTGCCGGCGCCCAGGTCGCCTTCCAGAAAGATCACGCCATGGCCGCCGGTGATCTTGGCGAGCGCTGCGCCGAACGCAACGGTAGCCGGCTCGTCGGCCAGAAACAGGGTTATGCCTGACACGCTGAATGCTCCTCCAACAATTCTCGAATGACCGGAGCCAGATCGCTGGCCGCCAGACCTCTGCCCTGCGCGCCCAGGCGTTCGCCAGCGCAGGCGTGTAACCAGACGCCCAGGCCCGCCGCCTGCCAGGCGTCCAGCCCCTGGGCGAGCAACGCGGCCAGCACACCGGTCAGCACATCGCCCAGGCCGGCACCGGCCATGGCCGGGTGGCCTCGCTCGCACAGCCGCAACTGGCCGCTCGGGTCGGCGACCAGGGTTCCGGCGCCCTTGAGCACGCAGACACTGTCGTAGCGACGCGCCAGTTTACGCGCAGCCCCGGGCCGGTCGGCCTGCACGGCCTCGGTGGAAATGCCCAGCAAGCGCGCGGCCTCCCCAGGATGCGGGGTCAGGATGCTGCCGCCCGGCAAGGCCAGGGGCGTGCGCGCCAGCAGGTTGAGCGCATCGGCGTCCCAGACCTGCGGCAGGTGCGCATTGGCGACTACCGAAAGCAGGCTGCGGCCCCAGGCCGCCTGGCCAAGACCAGGCCCGACCACCAGCACCGAAGCGCGCTCCAGCACCGTCATCAACTGGTTGGCCGAACTGACGCCCAGGCACATGGTTTCCGGCAGACGGCTGAGGCTCGCGGCCACATGCTCGGGGCGTGTCGCCACGCTGACCAGCCCGGCACCACAGCGCAGCGCCGCCTCGGCACTGAGCAGCACGGCGCCGCCGGTACCCAAGTCGCCGCCAACCACCAGCACATGGCCAAAATCGCCCTTGTGGGCAGTTGCCGGCCGCGCAGGCAGGTGCGCGACGGTCACGCTGCTGAGCGTTTGCGGGGTATTGGCGTGGTGTTTGGTCTGAGGCATGGGGTCAAAGGCTCCGATGTCTGGCAGAATTATACGCACCTGAGCCTGCAATGCCTTGTCCATCAATGTCCGCCTCCTCTCTAGACCTCCCAGTACTGGCCCAATCGATCAAGGATTGGGGCCGCGAACTCGGTTTTGCCCACGTGGGCATCGCCGATGTCGAGCTTGGCGAGCATGAACAGCACTTGCACCGCTGGCTTGAGGCTGGCCATCACGGCGAGATGGACTATATGGCAGCGCACGGCACGAAACGTTCGCGCCCTGCCGAACTGATCCCCGGCACCTTGCGGGTGGTTTCGCTGCGCATGGACTATCTGCCCGGCGATACGCAGATGGCCCAGCGCCTGGCTCAACCGGAAAAAGCCTATATCTCTCGCTACGCACTGGGCCGCGACTACCACAAGCTGGTGCGCAAGCGCGTGCAGCACCTGGCCGACCGCATCCAGGAAACCATCGGCCCCTTCGGCTACCGCGCTTTCGTCGACAGCGCTCCGGTACTGGAAAAGGCCATCGCCCAACAGGCCGGGCTCGGCTGGATCGGCAAGAACACCCTGCTGCTCAACCGTAAGGCGGGCAGCTACTTCTTCCTCGCCGAGCTGTTTGTCGATCTGCCACTGCCCGCCGACGAAGCCCAGACCAGCGAGCATTGCGGGCGCTGCCAGGCGTGCCTGGACATCTGCCCCACCGCGGCCTTCGTCGGGCCCTACCAGCTCGATGCGCGGCGCTGCATCTCGTACCTGACCATCGAGCTCAAGGACGCGATCCCGCTGGAGCTGCGCCCCTTGATCGGTAACCGGGTGTTCGGTTGCGACGACTGCCAGATCGTCTGCCCCTGGAACCGCTTCGCCAAATCGACCGGCGAGGACGACTTCAAGCCGCGCCATGGGCTGGACAACGCCGAGCTGGCGGCACTGTTCCTGTGGGACGAAAAGACCTTTCTCAGCCGCACCGAAGGCTCGCCGCTACGTCGCGCCGGTTACGAGCGCTGGCTGCGCAACCTGGCGGTCGGGCTGGGCAATGCACCTTCGACGATCGCCGTGCTCGAGGCCCTGAAAGCGCGGCGCGAGCATCCTTCGGCATTGGTCAGGGAGCACGTGGAGTGGGCGTTGGCGCGGCACGAGGCGGGGGGCTGACAGGCAAAGTACAACTTTTTCGCGGGCAAGCCCGCGAAAAGACCGCATTCGATCCCGAAGACTCAATGCTCGTCGTTGTAGTGGAACTTGGGCATTTCCCAGTGAAAGCGGATGGCCAGCAAACGCAAGAGGAAGCCGCCAAACAGCGTCAGCAGCATCGCCTGCTCGGCCGGCACCTTGAAGTACACGCAGCCCAGATAGAACCAGGCCGCAGCGAACGACACGCTGGCATACAGCTCCCGACGAAACACCAGCGGAATGTCGTTGCAGAAGATATCGCGCAAGATGCCGCCGAACACACCGGTGATCACCCCGCTGATCGACGCCACCAGCATCCCCTGGCCCATTTCCAGTGCAGTCATGCAGCCGATCAAGGTGAAGGCCACCAATCCGAGGGCGTCGAGGACCAGGAACAGCGAGCGCAGGTGACGCATCAGCGGCGCGATGAAGATCGTCAGCAATGCGGCGAAACTGGTCAGCACCAGGTATTCGGGGTGTTTCACCCAGGTCAGCGGGTAGTGCCCAAGCAGTACGTCGCGCACCGAGCCGCCACCCAGGGCGGTGATGCAGGCGATCAGTACCACGCCGAACCAGTCCATGCCGCGCCGGCCAGCGGACAAGGCGCCAGTCATGGCTTCGGCAGTGATGGCGATGAGGTAGAGCATCAACAGCATGGCGCAGATCCGTGCGAGAAAAGGCGCGCAGTCTACTCAGTCGCGCGTGGCACCAAAAGGGGGCGCATGCCCCCCCCCCTGATTCATCAGACCTTGATGAAATGCTCGCGGTAGTGACGCAGCTCGGCGATCGACTCGCGGATGTCATCCAGTGCCAGGTGGGTGCTGCCTTTCTTGAAGCTGTCGCGCACGTCCGGCGCCCAGCGCGCAGCGAGCTCCTTGAGCGTGGAGACATCGAGGTTGCGGTAGTGGAAGTAGCCTTCCAGCGCGCGCATATGACGATAGAGGAAGCGGCGGTCCTGACAGATACTGTTGCCGCAGATCGGCGACTTGCCCTTTGGCACCCACTGCTCGAGGAAGGCGATGGTCTGGGCTTCGGCTTCGGCCATGCCGACACGGCTTTCGCGCACGCGCTGGGTAAGGCCCGAGGCGCCGTGGGTGCGGGTGTTCCATTCGTCCATGCGCGCCAGCACTTCGTCGCTATGGTGAATGGCGATCACCGGGCCCTCGGCCAGGGTGTTCAGCTCGCTGTCGGTGACGATAGTGGCCATCTCGATGATGACGTCGTTGTCCGGATCCAGGCCGGTCATCTCCAGATCGATCCAGATCAGGTTCTGTGGGTTGTGCATGAATGAGCTCCTCGAATAGGCCAACATATTAGCCTAGTGGAGCGTGCTAAACTGCCTGCCGTTTTCTTTTGCCCCGCCAACACGGAACCTCCATGGCCAAACGCCAGCTCAACCGCCGCCAGAACTGGCGCATCGAAAAGATCCAGGGTGAACGCGCCGCCCGCGCCGCCAAACGCGAGCAGCACGCCCTGCAAGAGCTCGAAGGCGGCGACCTGGGGCCCGAGCAGCTGGGCCTGGTGATCGCCCACTTCGGCGTCACGGTCGAGGTCGAGGCCCAGGACGGCGACGTCGCAGGCCAGGTGTTCCGCTGCCACTTGCGCGCCAACCTGCCTGCCCTGGTCACAGGCGACAAGGTGGTCTGGCGGGCCGGCAACCAGGGCAACGGTGTGATCGTCGCGCAGATGCCGCGCAGCACCGAGCTGTGTCGGCCGAACAACCACGGCCAGCTCAAGCCGGTCGCGGCCAACGTCGACCTGATCGTGATCGTCTTCGCCCCGGCACCCGAGCCCCAGGCCAATCTCATCGACCGCTACCTGGTTGCTGCCGAGCACGCTGGCATCCGCCCGCTGCTGTTGCTGAACAAGGCCGACCTGATCAATGACGACAACGCAGCGACGCTCAATGCGTTGTTAGCGGTGTATCGAGATCTCGGTTACCCGCTGCTCGAAGTGTCCGCACACCACGGCGATGGCATGCAGCGCCTGCAGCAGACACTGGACGAGCACGTCAGCGTGTTCGTCGGGCAGTCGGGCGTGGGCAAGTCGTCGCTGGTCAACAGCCTGCTGCCGCAGGCGCAAACGCGGGTGGGCGATCTGTCGGAGTGGTCAGGCCAGGGTACCCACACCACCACCACCGCACGGCTCTACCACTTCCCCAACGGCGGCGACCTGATCGACTCCCCCGGTATCCGCGAGTTTGGCTTGGCGCATGTCAGCCGTGACGATGTGGAGGCGGGCTTCATCGAGTTCCGCGATCTGCTCGGCAACTGTCGCTTCCGCGACTGCAAGCATGACCGCGAGCCTGGCTGTGCGTTGCTCAAAGGGCTGGAGGAAGGGCGTATCTCGGCGCAGCGGATGCACAGCTACCGCTCGATCGTGGCAAGCCTGACGCAAGACACCTACTGAAGATGCAGGAGCGGCGTTGCGCCGCTCCTGCAGATGACGGGCTCAGTTTTCCTTGGGCTCGTCCATCTTCAGCACGCCATCCTCGAAGATGTTCAGCTTCTGGCGCAGCTCGCGCGGCTGCATCGGCGTCGAGCCATCGGCCGGCGCGGCGGAGGCTCCAGGGGCTCCTGGCGCCGCATCGGCAGGCGGGGTTGGGTTGGCCGGTGCCTCAGGTGCACCCTGCTCGCCCTCGATATCCCGCTGGGCTTTTTTGGTCAGCACGATGATGTCGATCCGGCGGTTGACCGGGTTGAACGGGTTTTCGCGGTCGAACAGCGACGACGAGGCGTAACCCACCACTCGCGCCACCTGGCCATCCGGATAACCACCCGCCACCAGCGCACGCCGCGCGGCGTTGGCACGGTTGGCCGACAGCTCCCAGTTGCCGAAATCACCGGTACCGGCATAAGGCTTGGCATCGGTGTGGCCGCTGACGCTGATCTTGTTCGGCACGGCCTTGATGGTGTCGGCCATGGCCAGCAGGATGTCTTCGAAGTAGGGCTTCAGGCGCGCACTGCCGAGGTCGAACATCGGCCGGTTCTCGGCATCCATGATCTGGATGCGCAGGCCGTCCTGGGTGATCTCGAACAGGATCTGGTCCTTGAACTTCTGCAGTTGCGGATTTTCCTCGACCTTGTTCTGCAGCTCCTGCAGCAGCAGTTGCAGCCGCTCCTGCTCGACCTGGTCTGCCATGGTCTCGATCCGGTCCTTGTCCATCTGCACGCTGGTGTCAGGCGTCGGCTCGGACTTCTCCTCCGGGTTGATGGTCTTTTCCGGGGCCAGCTGCGGCGAGCCGCCCAGGTCGATGACGTAGGGCGTACCGCTTTCGGAGAAGCCGATCGGATCCTTGAAGTAGCCGGCGATGGCGATCTTCTGCTCCGGGGTGGCCGTGGACAGCAACCACAGCACCAGGAAGAACGCCATCATCGCCGTGGCGAAGTCGGCGAAGGCGATCTTCCAGGAGCCGCCATGGTGGCCGTCGCCGTAGCGCTTGACGCGCTTGACGATGATGGGCTGATTGTTCTCCATGGCTTAGCGACCGCGAACCGCTTGTTCCAGTTCGGCAAAGCTCGGACGGTGCGCCGGGTACAGCACCTTGCGCCCGAACTCGACGGCCAGCGACGGCGGCATGCCGGACGCCGAGGCCACCAGCGAAGCCTTGATCGCCTCGTAGACGTTCAGTTCTTCCTTGGCGTCGTGGCGCAGGCAGTTGGCCAGCGGGCCGAAGAAACCATAGGCCGCGAGAATACCGAAGAAGGTCCCGACCAGCGCAGCACCGACGTGCAGGCCGATGGATTTCTGGTCGCCATCGCCCAGCGAGGCCATGGTCACCACGATGCCCAGTACCGCCGCCACGATACCGAAGCCGGGCATGGCGTCAGCAACGCTGGTCACCGCATGGGACGGGTGCTCGAGGTCTTCCTTCAGGCTCAGCAGTTCCATGTCGAACAGGCCTTCGAGCTCATGGGGTGCCATGTTGCCGGTCGACATGATGCGCAGGTAGTCGCAGACGAACGCGGTCATCCGCGCATCGCCCATGACCGCAGGGTACTTGGCGAAGATCGGGCTGGCCGCGGGATCCTCGATGTCACCCTCGATGGCCATCATGCCCTCGCGGCGACTCTTGTTGAGAATCTCGTAGATCAGGCCCAACACTTCCAGATAGAACGTATGGGTGAAGCGGCTGCCAAACATCTTCAGCGACTTCTTCATGACGTGCATGGTCATGTAGCCAGGGTTGGCCTGGAGAAACGCGCCAAAGGCCGCACCGCCGATGATCAGCACTTCGAACGGCTGGATCAGCGCCGCGATCTTGCCGTGGGAGAGGACGTATCCGCCGAGGACACTCGCGAATACGACGATGATGCCGATAATTTTAGCCATAGATTGGAAGCACTTGCTGTCGTGGTCAGGGTCAGGGGCGGAAGCTTGGAAACTCTTCTTCTCCTTATCGGCAGAACTGCGCCAGACTATAGCCACTCAATGCGAAAAGCCAGTTTGGACTGATGTCAAAATGCCAATCGAAACCAAGGTGCCAGCGCAGATCCCCTCCTCTCTAGACGCCTGGGTAAGGCTGCTCGACGGTATCCGCGTGCCGGTACCCAAAGAGAGTCATGACCGGGTTCTGGCGGCCATCAACGACAATCGCCGCTCGCTGCGCGACATCGCCGAACTGATGCAGGACAGCCCGTCGCTGGTGCTGTGCGTGATGCGCGAAGCCAATCACCCGAACCATGCCAGCCAGGCCGAGCCCGCCGAAAGCCTGGAGATCGCCCTGAACCGCCTGGGCCTGAGCCGCATCCTGCAATTGATGGGGCGCCTGCCATCGATACCGGGAGACGACATCCCGCCGGTGCTGCGCCAATTCCTGCTGATCAGCCAGCACGCCACCCAGCAAGCCAACGGCCTGTTCGCCAGCCGCCTGGCGCGCCTGTGGCAGGAGATCCACTGGGGCAGCCTGCTGTTCCTCTCGCCACTGTGGGCACTGGCCCTGGCTTACCCCAAGCTGCTCGACACCTGGGAACTGCGGGTCATTCACAAGGGTGAAGAGGCTTCAGAGGTGGAGCATGCGCTGTTCGGCGTGCGCATCATGGAGTTGTGCCGCGCCGTCGCCACGCACTGGCGCCTGCCGGAATGGGTCACCCAGGGTTATCGCCTGCTGCTCGAAGAACGCGAACAACTGGCCCAGGTACTGAACATCGCCCGCGAGCCTGACGAGTTGAGCAAGCAGCATCGACTGGACGAAGAGCCCGGGCTGCGCCGCTGGTTCAACCAGCCGGCGAATACCGTGCTGCTGGCCAACGGCCTGGCGCTGTCGGCGCAGGTCGGCTGGGACAACCCGCACTTGCTGCGCTGGCAACTGCTCACCGCCATGTACCTGCAAACCACGCTGGATGATGTGCAACAGCAAGTGCACCAGCAAGCAGCGGCCAGCGCGCGCCACCATGCCCGGCATGCACTGTTCCACCCGGCAGAGGCGCTGATCTGGCCCTGGCAGCAGCGGCGCCCGCACCCAGACATGCTCACCCCGCCACCGCCACCTGCCCAGGACCTGCAACGCTGGCGCACGCTGTGCGGCGACCTGCTGGCCCAGCCCAGCCCGTTCACCAACACCGTGCATCTGGCCACCCAGGCGCGCGAGGCACTGCTGGCTTGCGGCATGCAGCGGGTGCTGTTGCTGCTGCTCGACAAACCCAATGACTGCCTGCGCGTACAGCAGAGCGCCGGGTTGCCGCGCGAAGCCTCAGCGCTGACATTGGCACCAGGCCAGAGCAAGCTGCTGCAAAAACTGCTGAGCAAAGCCTCGCAACTGCGCCTGACGCCCGACAATCATGCCCAGTTTTCCGCCCTGCTGCCCGCACCGCTGCGAGCGTTGTTCCCCAGCGAGCACTTGCTGTTGCGCTCGCTGGCCGTGAACGACCAGGTATTGATGCTGGCGATCGCTGACCAGGGCGGCAGGCCGCTTGCGGACGTGAGCGTGCAGGCCTTCGGAAAAACCGCACAATGTATCGAGCGCGCGCTGGCCAGCTTCGCCAACCGCAATGCCTGAACCTTGCGCTACAATCGCACCTCCCTTGCTCCCCGGAGACCGTGGATGACTGATTTTTCCGGCTTGCCCCTGGTGATCGAAGCCGCCGACCTGCTGCCACGCCTGGATTCGCCCGAGCTGATCCTGGTCGACCTGAGCAGCGCCAACCGCTATGTCAGCGGCCACATCCCAGGCGCGCGGTTCGTCGAGGGCAAGCGCACCCAGCTGGGCCAGCCTCCGGCTCCCGGCCTGCTGCCGGCCCAGGCCGACCTGGAAAAGCTGTTCAGCGAGCTCGGCCACCGAGACGACGCGGTGTACGTGGTATACGACGACGAAGGGGGCGGCTGGGCCGGGCGCTTCATCTGGCTGCTCGACGTGATCGGCCACGCGCACTACCACTACCTCAACGGCGGAATCCAGGCCTGGCCTGCGGACAAGCTCGTCACTGAAGTGCCAGCAGCCGCCAGCACGCCTGTGCGCCTGCGCCTGCGCGCCGAACCCACCGCCACCCGCGAATACCTGCAAAGCCGCCTGGGCGCCGACGACCTGGTGGTCTGGGACGCCCGCGGCCCGCAGGAATTCAACGGCGAGAAGGTCCTGGCAGCCAAGGCCGGTCACATCCCCGGCGCGGTCAACTTCGAGTGGACTGCAGGCATGGACCTCAACGACCACCTGCGCATTCGCAAGGACATCGCCGAAGTACTGCAGCAATTGGGCATCACCCCTGACAAGGAAGTGATCACCCACTGCCAGACCCACCGTCGCTCCGGATTCACCTACCTGGTGGCCAAGTCACTCGGCTATCCACGGGTCAAGGCCTACGCCGGCTCGTGGAGCGAGTGGGGCAATCACCCGGACACGCCTGTAGAAGTTTAAGGAAACTGCATGAAATCCCGTCTGTTCATCATCAGCCAGCACCTGCTGCCGCACCACCTGCTGTCGCGCCTGGCCGGCTGCGTCGCCGAGTGCCGCGCTCGCTGGTTCAAAAATGCCTTCACCGCCTGGTTCGCCAAACGCTACCAGGTGAACATGTCCGAGGCGCTGGTCGAGGACCTCACCGCCTACGAGCACTTCAACGCCTTCTTCACCCGTGCCCTCAAGCCGGGGGCGCGCCCCCTGGATGAAACCCCGGGCGCGATCCTGTGTCCGGCCGACGGTGCGGTCAGCCAGCTCGGTCCGATCGAGCACGGCCGTATTTTCCAGGCCAAGGGCCACAGCTTCAGCGCCCTCGAGCTGCTCGGCGGCGACCCGGCGCTGGCCGCGCCGTTCATGGGCGGCGAGTTCGCCACCATCTACCTGTCGCCGAAGGACTACCATCGCGTGCACATGCCGCTGGCCGGCACCCTGCGTGAGATGGTCTACGTGCCGGGCCGCCTGTTCTCGGTCAACCAGACCACGGCTGAGAACGTCCCCGAGCTGTTCGCCCGCAACGAGCGTGTGGTTTGCCTGTTCGACACCGAGCGCGGGCCGATGGCGGTGGTGCTGGTGGGTGCGATGATCGTTGCCTCGATCGAGACGGTCTGGGCCGGGCTGGTCACACCGCCCAAGCGCGAGCTGAAGACCTTCCGCTACGACGAAGCCAGCCGCGCTCCGATCCATCTGGAAAAAGGCGCGGAACTGGGGCGCTTCAAGCTGGGTTCGACCGCGATCGTGCTGTTCGGGCCAGAGCAGGTGAAATGGGCCGAAGCCCTGGGCGCCGGGTCTGCCGTGCGCATGGGCGAGCAACTGGCGCTGCCAGTGCAGGGCTGACCCAGGATCGCTGGGGCTGCTTTGCAGCCCCGCTGTTTCAACGGTTCACACGCGCCCGTCGCGGTCACGCCAGCCCAGCAAATACAGCACGCCATCCAGCCCCAGCGTGGAAATCGCCTGTTTGGCAGACTGACGCACCAGCGGCTTGGCGCGGAAGGCCACGCCCAGGCCGGCCAGCGACAGCATCGGCAGGTCGTTGGCACCGTCGCCCACGGCGATGGTCTGCTCCAGTTGCAACCCTTCCTTGTGCGCCAGCTCCTGCAGCAGGTCAGCCTTGCGCTGGGCATCGACGATCGGCTCGATCGCCACGCCCGTCACCTTGCCATCCACCACTTCCAGCTCATTGGCGAACACGTAGTCGATGCCAAGGCGTGCCTGCACCTGCTTGGCGAAGTAGGAAAAACCGCCGGAGAGGATTGCAGTCTTGTAGCCCAGGCGCTTGAGTTCGGCGAACAGGTGTTCGGCACCCTCGGTCAGGCGCAGCGAAGCGCCGATTTCGTCCAGCACGCCGACGTCCAGGCCTTTGAGCAATGCCATGCGCTCCTTGAAGCTGGCACGGAAATCCAGCTCGCCACGCATGGCGCGCTCGGTGATCGCCGAAACCTGTTCGCCGACACCTGCAGCCTTGGCCAACTCGTCGATCACCTCGGCTTCGATCAGCGTCGAATCCATGTCGAACACCGCCAGGCGGCGATTGCGACGGAACAGGTCATCCTGCTGGAAGGCGATGTCGATACCCTGCTCGGCCGACAATGCGAAGAAATCGGCGCGCAGGGACTGGGCGTCGGTCGGCTCACCGCGCACGGAGATTTCCAGGCAGGCGCGACTCTTGTCGGTGCTGGCGTCGAGCGCCACACGTGCCGAGAGGCGCTCGATCCGCTCGATGGTCAGGCCATACTGGCTGATGACTGCACTCACCCGTTGCAACTGTTCGGGCGTGACCTTGCGGCTGAGCAGCGTGACGATGTGGCGATTGTCGCCATGGCCGTCCACCCATTGCTGGTAGTCTGCCTCGGAGATCGGCGTGTACCGCGCCTGCAGGTTCAGCTCATGGGCCTTGGACTGCACCCCTTGCAGCAGGCCGGTGGCGACTTCATTGTCGGGAATATCGACCAGAATGCCGAACGACAACGTGCCATGCATGACCGCAAGACCGATGTCGAGGATGTTCACACCGCCCTGGAGCAGGACGCCGGTGATGGCCGCAGTGAGACCCGGACGGTCTTCACCAGTGATGTTGATCAGGACGATTTCGCGCAAGACCGGGCTCCAACTCGATGAAAAATGCGCATTCTACCCACTTTCCATGACCATCGGGCGCCATCGATACTTTGCCGACAAAACGCGGGTCGCTATACTGCCCAGCATCTTTTCCGCCATAAAGAGCCGCGCTCTGTGAACCGGCCCACGCCTGTCAAAACCGACAATTTCTTTCTGATGATCTTCCGAGCCCTGCGCCAGCGTCGTATTCCCCTGGCATTGCGCATCGCCAGCCACAACATTTTCCTGGTGGCGCTGGCCTTGGTGATCTATGCCTGCGTGATGGGCCTGCAGTTCAAGCAGGCCATGCACGAGCAGGCCGATGCCGTCGGCCAGAGCCTGACCGTGCAGACCGCGACCTCGGCTACCGAGCTGCTGGTGTCCAACGACATCCTCAGCCTCAACGTGCTGCTGGGCAATCTGGTGAAGAACCCGCTGGTGGCCCACGCGGCGATCTACAGCGTCGACAACCGAATCCTCGCCGAGGCCGGGCAACGGCCAAAAAATAGCCTGCTGGGCGAGGCCGAAGGGGTCTACCAGACCAAGATCACCTTCCAGGACGTGACCGCCGGGCAACTGCGCATCAGCCTGGACATGAGCCAGTTCCAGCAACCGATGCTGATCAGCCTGCAGAGCATGGGCATTCTCGCGGCCATCCTGCTGGCGCTGGCGCTCACCCTCAGCCTGCGCCTGGGCCGCTTCATCTCAACGCCGCTGCTGCAACTGCGTGTCTGGTTGCGTGACCCGCACCCCTATACCCCGGCCATCGAGCGCCAGGACGAAATCGGCGATCTCGCTCGTCAGCTTCATGCCCGCCTGGCCCCGCCGCCACCGCCGGAGCCGGAAGAACAGGAAGACGACGAAGATGATTTTGCCGACCTGCATGTGGAGGAGCCGCCACGCAAGGCCGCACCCAAGCCTGTAGCGGCCAGGGTGGCCGCCCAGGACGACGACGCAGACGACGACGCCTTTGCCGACCTGATCGACGACACCGTGCACAGCCCCAAGGCACTGGCCATCCCAGAGTCTGACGAACCGAACACCAGCGCCGTGCTCGCCGTGCAACTCGGCTCCCAGGAGCAACTGCGCCGTCTGCCGCGCACGCGCCTGACCGAGTTGCTGGAGCGCTACCGCGACTGCCTCGACCAGGCCGCGTCGCTGTACGAGGGTGAAGTGCACACCCTTGACGACGGCAGCACGCTGTTGCTGTTCCACAGCCGTGACAGCGGCGAGGACTACCTCACCAATGCCATCTGCTGTGGCGAATTGCTGCGCGCCCTGGGCCACGCCCTGCAGATCGAGGTCGCCGACAGCGGTATCACCCTGCAGTTGCAACTGGGCCTGGCGCTGGGTGAAGACCTGCTGGGCATGGATCAGGTCGACCTGCTGATGACCGAGAAGGCCCAGGATGCCCTGGCCCTGTCACAACACAGCCGCAACCTGCTGCTGGTCGAGCGCCAGGTCAGCGACGACGCCCTGATCCGCCAGCGCGCGCGCATTCGGCCGATCGCCAGCCCTGAAGGCGCCTGCTGTGTCGAGCGACTGATGGAGCCCTACCCGTCGATGCTCGAGCGCCAGTTGGCGCGGATGCATGAGCGTCGGGCCTGAATGGCCTGATCCGCGGTGCAGTTGTAAAAGCGGCCTTGTGTCGCGAAAGGCCTGCCATCCGGCACCCACAAAAAAGCCCGCATCGCTGCGGGCTTTTTCATGTCTGTCGAATCAGAATCGATAGACTTCCATATCGGTGCGGATCGGCGAAGCCATCGGAATCCTCGACTTCTCCGGTTCCTTCTTGACCTGGACCGGAGCCGCTGGCTTTTTCGGCGCCTCTTCAGCGACCGCTGGCTGATTCGCCAGCGGCTTGACGGCAACGCTCAGTTGCTCGACCAGCTTCTGCAGCAACTGCCCCTGGGCCTGGACCTGCGAGGCCTCGCTGCCCTCATGCTGTTGCTCGAGGTGGACGATACGGTTGTCGCGCACATGGCCACGACGATCCAGTACGCGCCACTGGGCATCGAGGATCGCCGGCTGGTTGGCGCCCGAGTCCAGGCGGGTGATCGACAGCAGTACCTGCACATCCGGCGTGAAGCCGGTGCTGGCAGGTGCAAGCACGACGCGCTGGCTGTCCAGGCGCCAGGCGAGCTGACGCACCAGCAACTGGTCGATATCCGACGAAAGGCTGCCGGCCCAGCGACCGTCGGTCGCCGCGGTCAGACTGCCATCGGGCTGACGTTGCAGAAAGGTTTCACGTTGCAGGTAGTCGGCTACCGATACCGGACCGAGCACGACCGCCATGCCGGCAGCCTGCGAAGGCTGGCCGGGGTCGCCGCTGTCGAGTTGGTACAGGGCCACCGGCTGGTGCATGCTGCACCCGCTCAGCCCCAGCAGACCCGTCATCAGCAGCGCAAATGGAAGGCGCAGAAATTTCATCATCCCATCCAAGCGGCCGCCGCCCGGCAACCGCAGTGATACTCGTGTGGATTCCCGCGGGCACACGGCCACGCCGGCCCCGCAAGGGGTGTATCATCCGCGAAATAGTCGCCGGACTCCAGCATTTCCGCCCGGAACGACGCTGAAAACGCCGTTCCAGACGAACAACCGGTTTACTCCGGGCGCTCCACCACCATGCCGTCGACGCGCTGGAATCCACGTGGCAATTTGCTACCACGACGTCCGCGTTCGCCTTTGTAATGTTCGAGGTCATCCGGCTTCAGTGACAGGGTACGCTTGCCAGCCTGCAATACAAGCGTCGATCCCTCGGCAATCACCGCCAGATCGGTGACGTATTCTTCACGACTGGCCACACGATCACCCGGTACACCAATGATCTTGTTGCCCTTGCCCTTGCCCAGTTGTGGCAGGTCGGCAACCTTGAACACCAGCAGGCGGCCTTCGGTGGTGACCGCTGCCAGCCAGTCCTGCTCGCGGTCGGCGACCGGCCGCGGCGTCATCACCTTGGCGCCGTTGGGCAGGCTCAGCAGCCCTTTGCCCGCCTTGTTCTTGGCCTGCAGGTCCTCGCCCTTGACCACGAAACCGTAGCCGGCATCGGACGCCACCACATACAGCGCATCATCGTCCGGCAACAGCACGCACTCGAAGGTGGCGCCCGGCGGTGGCGTCAGACGGCCGGTCAGCGGCTCGCCCTGGCCACGGGCCGATGGCAAGCTGTGGGCTGCCAGCGAATAGCTTCGCCCAGTCGAGTCGATAAGCACCGCAAACTGGTTCGAACGCCCCGCCGCTGCGGCCTTGAAGCCATCGCCAGCCTTGTACGAAAGGCCCGTGGCATCGATGTCATGACCTTTGGCACAACGTACCCAGCCTTTTTCCGACAGCACCACGGTGACCGGCTCGGTCGGCATCAGCTCGTTTTCCGACAGAGCCTTGGCCTCGGCGCGCTCGACGATTGGCGAGCGGCGATCGTCGCCATAGGTTTCGGCGTCCTTGATCAGTTCGCTGCGTACCAGCTTGCGCAGCTTCGTCTCGCTGCCCAGCAAGGCCTGCAGCTTGGCCTGCTCCTTGAGCAACTCGTCCTGCTCGCCACGGATCTTCATCTCTTCCAGGCGCGCCAGCTGACGCAGGCGGGTCTCGAGGATGTAGTCGGCCTGGATCTCGGTCAGCTCGAAACGCTCGATCAGCGCCTGTTTGGGATGATCCTCGGTGCGGATGATGTGAATCACTTCATCCAGGTTGAGGAAGGCGGTGAGCAAGCCGTCCAGCAGGTGCAGGCGCTTCTCGACCTTGTCGAGGCGGAACTGCAGGCGCCGGCGCACGGTGCCGATGCGGAACTGCAGCCACTCCTGCAACAGCGCGCGCAGGTTCTTCAACTGAGGACGGCCATCGAGGCCGATGATGTTGACGTTGACCCGGTAGCTGTTTTCAAGATCGGTGGTGGCGAACAGGTGCTGCATCAGCTCGTCGGCATCCACACGATTGGAGCGCGGGATGATGACGATGCGGCACGGGTTCTCGTGGTCCGACTCGTCACGCAGGTCGGCGACCATCGGCAGCTTCTTGTTCTGCATCTGCGCGGCGATCTGCTCCAGCACCTTGGCGCCGGAAACCTGATGCGGCAGCGCGGTGACAACGATGTCGCCGTCTTCGACTCGGTACACCGCGCGCATGCGAATCGAGCCCTTGCCGGTTTCGTAGATCTTCTGGATCTCGGCCCGTGGCGTGACGATCTCCGCTTCGGTTGGGTAGTCAGGGCCCTGGATGTGCTCGCACAGTTGCTCGATGGTCGCCTTGGGCTCGTCGAGCAGGCGCACGCAGGCGCTGGCGACTTCGCGCAGGTTGTGCGGCGGCACGTCGGTGGCCATGCCCACGGCGATGCCGGTGGTGCCATTGAGCAGGATGTTCGGCAAACGCGCCGGCAATACCTGCGGCTCCTGCAGGGTGCCGTCGAAGTTCGGCACCCAGTCGACGGTGCCCTGGCCCAGCTCGCTGAGCAGCACTTCCGAGTAGCGCGACAGCCGCGCCTCGGTGTAACGCATGGCGGCGAACGATTTCGGATCGTCCGGCGCACCCCAGTTGCCCTGACCGTCGACCAGCGTGTAGCGGTAGCTGAACGGCTGCGCCATCAGCACCATGGCTTCATAGCACGCCGAGTCGCCGTGGGGGTGGAACTTGCCGAGCACGTCGCCGACGGTACGCGCCGACTTCTTGTGCTTGGAGTCGGCATCCAGCCCCAACTCACTCATGGCATAGACGATGCGCCGCTGCACCGGCTTGAGGCCGTCGCCGACGTGCGGCAAGGCGCGGTCCATGATCACGTACATGGAATAGTTGAGGTAGGCCTGTTCGGTGAAGTCGGCCAGGGAACGGCGTTCGACGCCTTCGAGACTGTCCAGTAAGTCGCTCATGCGAGCCTCGTCATTTCAGGTTCTGGCGCAGCAGCATGGTGCCGCCGCGCTGAGTAAATTCAAGTTGTTTCAAAGCGCTCATGCCGAGCAGCACCGTCTGTCCGTCCAGCCCCGGCACCACCAGGGCACGGACATCGCGCAGGCGGATATCGCCCAGTTGCAGGCTGTCGAGCCGCGTGCGATAGCCCTCGGTGCGGCCATTGGCGGTACTGAGCATCACCGGCGCGCCGCGCTGCAGCGCCAGATCACGAGCCAGTGCCTCGGGGATCGCCACATCGGTGGCGCCGGTATCGAGCATGAAGTGCACGACCTTGCCGTTGATCGCGCCATCGGCGACGAAGTGGCCCTGGCCATTGCTCAGCAGCCGCACCTCGATAAAGTCTTCGCCGCGTTCGGACTGCACGACACTGTTGGGGTTCTGCTGGCGATCCTCCCACTGCCCGAAAAAGCGCGTGGCGAGAAACATCGCTGCCGCCCAAGCGAGGACCATCAGGACCCGGCCCGCCCGCTTGCCCGCTGGCTGGCTCAAGGCTTCGAGCTCCAGCCGCCCGCTGGCGCGGCAAAGCGCCAGACGATAGGGCGGTTTTCACCATCGGCACGGGTGCCGTTGTTGTTGTCCAGGCCGATCCAGGCACCGTCCTTGTCGATCACCAGAGCTTCGGCCAAGCCGAACGGCTGGTCGTAGCGACGCGTGTCGACCAGGGCATCGGCGGCGAACGACCAGCAGCGCTCGACCGCACCGGTGTCGGCGTCACGCCGACAAATGCGGAAGGCATTGCGTTCCAGGGTAAACAGTTTGCCGTCGAACAGTGCAAGGTCCGCGAAATCTCGCGACAGCGCCCGCGAGCCTGGCATCTGTGACGGTTGCATCTCCACCCCTGCCTCGCTGAGCAGCACACAGCTGCGTCCGCAGGTCCATACCGCTTGCTGACGCTGCACGGCGATCAGCCCCCGACGCTCGCGCTCGGCCGCCAACCACAGGCGGTCACCGGCCGGATTGATGGCCAGGCCCTCGAACAAGGCATTGAAGTGCAACAGCATGCCGCTGGCACGGGCCTGGCGAACCATGGCCGGATCGATCCTCAGCCAGTTCGGCTCGCCCTCGACCGGCAATTGCAGCACCGCCGCATGCGCCTCGCTGACCACATAGAAGTTGCCCGCGCTGTCACAGGTGATGCCTTCGAAATCCAGCTCGCCGCCACGGATGAACGACACTGCCCAATTTCGCGACTTCAGCCCCCAGGGCAGCCCGCTCTCCGGTACCGGCGGCGGGGTGAACACCAGGGCCTCGGCACGCCACACGCCATCTTGCTGTTCAAGCCGGTAGATTCGATCGTCGTCGCGGTCCGAGACGCCCCACAGGGCGCCACGGCACTGGGCCAGGCCCGACAGGTTACCGCCGCGCATGCCCTCGATCGGGTGCTCGGCGGTGAGCTTGAGCTCCGGCCAGTCGCTGGCGAAACTCGTCAAGCTGGCCAGCGCGAGCAAGGCTGCGACAAGCAGACGAATCAAACCAGGACCTCGGCCAGGTTGCCTTTGGTCTCCAGCCAGTTCTTGCGATCGCCCGCACGCTTCTTGGCGAGCAGCATGTCCATGATCTCGGTGGTACCGGCGAGGTCATCCAGGGTGAGCTGCACCAGGCGCCGGGTGTTCGGGTCCATGGTCGTTTCGCGCAATTGTGGCGGGTTCATTTCGCCCAGCCCCTTGAATCGGGTGACCTGGGGCTTGCCGCGCTTCTTCTCGGCGACCAGACGGTCGAGAATGCCGTCTCGCTCGGCCTCGTCGAGGGCGTAGTAGATCTCCTTGCCCAGGTCGATACGGTACAGCGGCGGCATGGCAACATAGACGTGTCCGGCCTCGACTAGCGGGCGGAAATGCTGGACGAACAACGCGCACAGCAGCGTGGCGATGTGCAAGCCGTCGGAGTCGGCGTCGGCGAGAATGCAGATCTTGCCGTAGCGCAGTTGCGACAGGTCGGTGGCACCCGGATCGACCCCGATGGCCACGGCAATGTTGTGCACCTCCTGGCTGGCAAGCACTTCGCCGCCATCGACTTCCCAGGTGTTGAGGATCTTGCCGCGCAGGGGCAGGATCGCCTGGAACTCCTTGTCACGCGCCTGCTTGGCCGAACCACCTGCAGAGTCGCCCTCGACCAGGAACAGTTCGGCACGCATCGGATCCTGTCCGGCGCAGTCGGCCAGTTTGCCGGGCAATGCCGGCCCTTGGGTGATGCGCTTGCGCTCGACCTTCTTGCTCGCCTTGAGGCGTCGGCCGGCGTTGCTGATCGCCAGCTCAGCCAGTTGCATGCCCAGCTCCGGGTGGGCGTTGAGCCACAGGCTGAAGGCATCCTTGACCACACCGGAAACGAACGCCGCGGCCTCGCGGGACGACAGGCGCTCCTTGGTCTGGCCGGAGAACTGCGGTTCCTGCATCTTCATCGAGAGCACGAAGGTGATGCGCTCCCACACGTCCTCGGGCGCCAGCTTGACGCCTCGCGGCAGCAGGTTGCGGAACTCGCAGAACTCGCGCATGGCATCGAGCAGGCCTTGGCGCAGGCCGTTGACGTGGGTACCACCCTGGGCGGTAGGGATCAGGTTGACGTAGCTTTCCTGGACGCTGTCGCCACCCTCGGGCAGCCACAGCAGCGCCCAATCCACAGCTTCTTTATGACCGGCCAGGCTGCCGCAGAACGGCTCGTCGGGCAGGCGCTGGAATTCACTGACCGAGTCGACCAGGTACGAGCGCAGACCATCCTCGTAGTGCCACTCGACCTTCTCGCCGGTGCCCTTGTCCTCGAAGCTGATCGACAGCCCTGGGCACAGCACCGCCTTGGCCTTGAGCACATGCTTGAGGCGGCTGATGGAGAACTTGGCCGAATCGAAATACTTGGGATCGGGCGCGAAGTAGACACTGGTGCCGGTGTTGCGCTTGCCGACCGTGCCGATCACCTCAAGCTCGGTGGCCTTGAAGCCATCGGCGAAGGTCATCTGGTACTCGTTGCCGTCACGCTTGACCCGCACGCGGACCTGGGTCGACAGGGCGTTGACCACCGAAATGCCCACGCCGTGGAGGCCGCCGGAGAACTGGTAGTTCTTGTTGGAGAACTTGCCACCGGCGTGCAGCTTGGTAAGGATCAGCTCGACGCCCGAGACGCCTTCTTCAGGATGGATATCCACCGGCATGCCGCGACCATCGTCGCTGACTTCCAGCGAGTGGTCGGCGTGCAGCACGACCTGGATCGACCGGGCATGACCGGCGAGGGCTTCGTCGACGCTGTTGTCGATGACTTCCTGGGCCAGGTGGTTGGGCCGGCTGGTGTCGGTATACATGCCCGGCCGCTTGCGGACCGGGTCAAGGCCGGAGAGGACTTCGATGGCGTCTGCGTTATAGGCGCTAGCGCTGGGATTGGCCATGGGTTCTCGTCGTCAGTCTGGTGAATGCAAAAAGGTCAAAATACAGAAAAATCAAGCGCGTCATACTGCGCCCTGGCAATGCCGGCGAAGGCCAGCAAGGCCGGCAGACGCTGGGCGAAGCCTTGGAAGCTGTGGTCGCCGCCGGCCTCGATACGCAGGGCACAGGCACGGTAATAACGCTCGGCATGGCGATAGTCCAGCGTTTCATCGGCGGTCTGCAACCACACTTGATAGCGTGAGGCATCCTCGGGGGGTGGCACTTCCAGTTCGGCCAGGGCCTGCACGTGATCGTGGGTCAGCTCCCAGGTTTCACCGCTGTAGTGGTTGCGCTGAGTACCGAGATAGCCGTCGAAATGCTTGTGCGGGGTCACGGCCGGATTGACCAGCAAGGCCTTGAGGCCATGGCGCTCGGCCAGGTGCGTGGCATAGTAGCCGCCGAGGGAGCTGCCGACCAGCAGCGGCGTGCCGAGTTCGGCGATGCACGCTTCGAGCTGAGCCATCGCCTGGCGCGGATGATGGTGCAGTTCGGGGACGCGCAGCTGCGCGCTCAAACCGAGCTGTTGCATCACCGCCGCGAGCTGGCGCGCCTTGGTGGACAGCGGCGAGCTGTTGAAGCCATGGATATAGAGGATGGAACCCGACATGCTGCCCCCGGAATCTGTGGCTTCGCGCCCGACGATGCGGGCACAGGGACGCGCAGTGTAGCGCGTTCGCCGGGTTTTGGCGCAAGGGTGGGATTTTCGCAACACAATCTTCAAATCCAACGACAGGCGCGACCTTCGCAGGAGCGGTAAACCTGTCAGTAACCCGGGCTGTTGAAATCCAGGGTCACAACGAAATCCCTCGCCCGCTCGACGCCGGTCTCCAGCCGTCCGTCGGCATGCAACCGTAGCCAGCGATACCCTGGCTGCTCTTCACTGACCTTGAAGTCCTCGCTGCGCGCGGCGAACTGGATGCAGGTCGAGGGCGTGGCCAGCAAGCGAATACCGTCGCGGACCTCGTCCCACTCCTGATGGATGTGACCCCACAGCAACGCCTTCACCTGTGGATATGCCCGCAGACGCTGCAGCAGCTCATCGGCATTGCGCAAGCCGATCGGTGCAATCCAGGCGCAGCCGATATCCACCGGCTGGTGGTGGCAGCACACCAGGCAGTGGCGCTCCCCCACCGATGCCAGCGCGTTATCGAGGGTCGAGAGCTGGTCTTGTTCAAGAAGCCCATGGGTAGCACCCAGCACCGCCGAGTTGAGCATCACCACGCGCCAGGCGCCAATGTCGGTAACGGCATGGACCAGATCTGGCGCCACACGCGCCATGACCCTGGCCTCGTCATGGTTGCCCGGCAACCAACGGGTCGGCACGGCAAAACCATCCGTCAGCTCTCGGAACGCAGCGTAGGACGCCACGCTGGCGTCCTGGGACAGGTCCCCGGTGCACAGCAACAGGTCGATGCGTGGTTGCTCGCGACGCACCTGGCTCACCACGTGGCGCAGACTGTCACGGGTGTTGAGGCCCAGCAGGGTGCCAGCCGGATCAGCGAACAGGTGGGCGTCGGTGAGCTGCACCACATGCACCGGAGCCTGTACGGAAGGAATTGGTGAATGCGACAAAGGCCGTCTCCTTGATCGGATTCGGCACGATTATGGCCGTAGAAAGCGTTGGAGCAAATACTCGAAACCAACCGACGTCACATTTCAACGCACGGTTTCGTACTCGTGGCCGCAGGCCAGGCAATGGCTCAGCCATTCACCGAGGAACAGGTTGAGCTGGGCCTTCTCATCGGGTTGGTGCATGGCCGCGTTGGGGTACGGATAGATGCTGCGCAGGCGCCGAGCGTGCTCGGCACTCACCACTTCGGCCATGCGCGCATCGTGATAGACCTGTACCTCGAGTTGCGGCACCGGCAGCCACGGCAGGCTGTGCTCCTGGCATATCCGCAGCGTGGTGGTGTAGGGGCAGGCCAGCACTACGTCGAGCACCAGCACGCCAAGCATCTGGTCGCCCTGGGTCATGCCGATGCGTCGCGAGCTTTGCGTGGTGCGCATGTCCGGCAGCAGGCGCATCAGCCGTGCGTAATTGGCCTCGCAGGCAGCCTGCAGGCCGACGAGGTCGACCCGGTAGCGTTCGCGCAGCAGGTTCACTTCCACATCCCCCGGACTTCGTCACGGTTCAGCGCCAGCCACTGCAAGGCGATGATGCTTGCCGCGTTGGCGATGCGCCCGTCGCGAACCGCCTGCAAGGCATCCTCGAACGACCAGACGCGCACGCGGATATCCTCGCCCTCTTCTTCCAGCCCGTGCAGGCCACCGGCGCCCTCGCTGCTGCATCGCCCGAGGAACAGATGGACATACTCGTCACTGCCGCCAGGCGACGGGAAGTATCGGGTCATCGGCCACAGCGCGGAGAAGCTCAGGCCTGCCTCTTCTTCGGCTTCGCGGTGGGCGACCTCCTCAGGTTGCTCATCCTTGTCGATCAGCCCGGCGACCAGCTCGATCAGCCAGGGGTTGTCGGTCTTGTCCAGCGCACCGACGCGAAACTGTTCGATCAGCACCACTTCGTCACGCAGCGGATCGTAGGGCAGCACGCAGACGGCATCGTGGCGCACGAACAGCTCACGGCTGATCTCGCGCCCCATGCCACCGGCGAACAACTCGTGGCGCAGGCGCACCTTGTCGAGCTTGTAGAAGCCCTGGAAGCAATTGGCCCGTTCGACGATCTCGACCGCCTTGGGCACCGAATTCAAGGTGTCTGACATGGAATTCCTCATTACATCAACGACTGCGTCGCGCCATCCTACTCTGCGTGCCGCCACCTTTCATCCCTTTCCGGCGACCGGGACAGGCTGTCCTCACTCTGTTAGCTTAGTGGCGAACCGAAGGCCCTGCCGACGGTCCAAGGCCGATCATCCATGTTCTGCAAGGATCACCATGACGTTCGTCAAACTGACTGCCGTCGCCCTGCTGGCGTTGACCCTCGGCGCCTGCCAGAGCCTGTTCACGCCCAACTATCGCGCACCGCTCGAGGTCAAGCGCGACGCCTGGGAACACGTCAAACCCGGTTGCAGCGAGCGTGATTGCCCGCTGGTGAACATCGACACCGTGCACTTCCCGGCGCTGCCCAAGCTCGATGCCATCGTCGAGCGTCGCTTGCTGCAACTGACCGAAGACAACCAGCGCGGTACCACACCCACCACATTGCAGCAGTATGAGCAGCAATACCTGGCCAGCGCACAAGCGCGCAACAGCAGCTACCTGCAGGCCAAGGTACGCGAGCAGCATGACGGACTGGTGATCGTCGAGCTGTCCAGTTACCTGGACAGCGGCGGTGCCCACGGCATGCCGGGGCGGGCCTTCATCAACTATTCACGCAAGCAGGACAAGGTGCTCACGCTCCAGGACATGCTGGTGCCTGGCCAGGAAGAGACGTTCTGGAAGACCGTCGAGGAGTCGCACCGCGCCTGGCTGATCAGCACCGGCATGGACAAGGACGCCGAGTTCGTGAAGACCTGGCCATTCAAGCGTTCGCCGCACATCGCCCTGACGTACGGCGCGGTGGTGGTGAAGTATGAGGTCTACGCGATCGCGCCCTATTCCATGGGCCACGTCGAACTGAAGATCCCTTATCCGCGCCTGAACGGCGTCATCAAGCCCGAACTGTTTCCCGGCCGCGGATAGCACACAGTACCCCATAAAGGCCACCTGCCAGCAGCAAGGCTGGCAGGGTCGCCCCAAGCTCCGGCGCCTCGTTCGCCAGCAGGTGGTAGACCACCACCCCCGCCAGCCAGGCCAGCAGCGCCGGCCAATGCAGCCCCGGCACCTGCTGCGGCAGGCGGCGACGGCGGATCACGAAGTGATCCATCAGCACCACACCGAACAGCGGCGCGAACACCGAACCGATCAACAGCAGGAAGTTCTGGTACTGGGCCAGCGGTGCCAACAGTGCAATCAGGGTGCACAGCAGACCGATCGCCAGCGCCAGGTGCTCGACCTTCAGCTTCACCAGCAGCCCCGTGGACACTGCCGCCGAATGGATGTCGGCAAAGGCGTTTTCCGACTCGTCCAGCAGGATAAGCAACAGCGGGATACCCAGCCCTGCACCGGCCAGCGCCAGCAGCAAGGCATTCACCTCACCGCTCGGAGCGAACGCCAGGGTGTAGGCCACGCCCAGGCTCATCAGCCAGGCGTTGCCGATGAAAAAGCCCAGCGCGGTGCCGCCGAAGACTCGGCTGGCACGCTTGCCGAAGCGCGAGTAGTCGGCGATCAGTGGCAGCCACGATAGCGGCATGGCGATGACGATATCGAACCCCACCGCCAGCGACAGCGAGCCATCGCCCGGGCGCCGCCAGAGGTCGGCAAGATCGGCCTTGGCGAACAGATTCCATGTCAGCCACAGGCAGGCGCCGAGCAGCAGCCAGATCCCCCACTTGCGCAACACCTTGCGCACGAAGGCCAACGGGCCGCTGACGGCCAGCAGGGTTGCCAGCGCGCCGAAGCACAGGGTCCAGAGCAGCGGGCTGTTCCAGGCACTGCCTTCGCCGAAGGTGCGTGCGCCCAGCAGGCTGGCGGCGTCACGCATGACAATGATCTCGAACGATCCCCAGCCGACCAGTTGCAGCAGGTTGAGCAGCGCCGGCAGACGCGCGCCATGGCGCCCCAGCGACAGGCGAAGACCGGCCATCGCAGAGAGGCCGGTATCGCTGCCGGTCACCCCCACTGCCGCCAGCAACAGCACCCCGACCGCCGTACCGAGCACGATCGCCAGCACCGAGCCCGCCAGGCCCAGGCCCGGTGCGAGCAAGGCACCGACCTGCAGGACCATCAGGCCGATGCCGAGGGAGAACCACAACGAGAACAGGTCGCGGGCGCCGAACAGGCGCTGGCTGGAGGGGACAGGGTGATCGGGGGAGAAATGGCTGGGGGTGGTCATTGGAAGGGGCGCCAAAGGGGTTGGGATGTGTGGTGAAGCCTCCGGCACTTTCGCGGGCAAGCCCGCTCCTACGAGCTTGTGGGAGCGGGCTTGCCCGCGAAAGGGCCGGAGGCCTCGATACAAATGCAACGGCAGAGTGGCTCACCACCACCCTGCCGGCATCACTTACACCTTGTGATAAAGCTGGCTGCCTTCCTGGCGGAACCGCTCGGCCTGCTCGCGCATGCCCTGCTCGGCGGTCACATCCACGGCTTCGATCTTGGCCGCGTACTCGCGCACTTCCTGGGTGATCTTCATCGAACAGAACTTCGGCCCGCACATCGAGCAGAAGTGCGCAACCTTGGCCGATTCCTTGGGCAGGGTCTCGTCGTGGAACGAGCGTGCGGTGTCCGGATCCAGGCCGAGGTTGAACTGGTCTTCCCAGCGGAACTCGAAGCGCGCCTTGGACAGCGCGTTGTCACGGATCTGTGCACCCGGGTGGCCCTTGGCAAGGTCAGCAGCATGCGCGGCGATCTTGTAGGTGATGATGCCGGTCTTGACGTCATCCTTGTTCGGCAGGCCCAGGTGCTCCTTGGGCGTGACGTAGCAGAGCATCGCGCAGCCGAACCAGCCGATCATTGCCGCACCGATACCGGAGGTGATGTGGTCGTAGCCCGGTGCGATGTCGGTGGTCAGCGGGCCGAGGGTGTAGAACGGCGCCTCGTCGCAGCACTCCAGCTGCTTGTCCATGTTCTCCTTGATCAACTGCATCGGCACATGGCCTGGGCCTTCGATCATGCACTGCACGTCGTGCTTCCAGGCGATCTTGGTCAGCTCGCCGAGGGTTTCCAGTTCACCGAACTGGGCTGCATCGTTGGCGTCGGCGATCGAGCCCGGACGCAGGCCATCGCCCAGCGAGAAGCTGACGTCGTAGGCCTTCATGATTTCGCAGATCTCGTCGAAGTGCGTGTAGAGGAAGTTCTCCTTGTGATGCGCCAGGCACCACTTGGCCATGATCGAACCGCCACGGCTGACGATGCCGGTGACGCGCTTGGCGGTCAGCGGCACATAGCGCAGCAATACGCCGGCATGGATGGTGAAGTAGTCCACGCCCTGCTCGGCCTGCTCGATCAGGGTGTCGCGGAACAGCTCCCAGGTCAGGTCTTCGGCAACGCCGTTGACTTTTTCCAGGGCCTGGTAGATCGGCACGGTACCGATCGGGACCGGCGAGTTGCGAATGATCCACTCGCGGGTCTCGTGGATGTGCTTGCCGGTGGACAGGTCCATGACCGTGTCCGAGCCCCAACGGATACCCCAGGTCAGCTTGGCCACTTCCTCCTCGATCGAGGAACCCAGGGCGCTGTTGCCGATGTTGCCGTTGATCTTCACCAGGAAGTTGCGGCCGATGATCATCGGCTCGAGTTCGGTGTGGTTGATGTTGGCAGGGATGATCGCGCGACCGCGGGCGATCTCTTCACGTACGAATTCGGGGGTGATCTCCTTCGGGATGCTGGCCCCGAAGCTGTGACCGGCGTGCTGCTGGTCGAGCAGGCCGGCAGCGCGGGCCTCCTGCAGTTTCATGTTCTCGCGGATGGCGACGTATTCCATCTCGGCGGTGATGATGCCCTGGCGCGCGTAGTGCATCTGCGAGACGTTGGCACCGGCCTTGGCGCGGCGTGGGTTGCGGACGTGGGCGAAGCGCAGCTTGGCGAGTTCGGCGTCGTTCAGGCGCTGCTGACCGAAATTCGAGCTCAGGCCTTCCAGGCGCTCGGTATCGCCACGCGCGTCGATCCAGGCCGAACGCACATCGCCCAGGCCCTTGCGCACATCGATGATGACGTTGGGATCGGTGTAGGGGCCGGAAGTGTCATAGACCAGCACCGGCGCGTTCTTCTCGCCGCCGAAGTCGGTGGGGGTGTCGTGCAGGCTGATCTCGCGCATGGGCACGCGGATGTCCGGGCGCGAGCCCTGGACGTAGACCTTGCGCGAATTGGGCAAGGGTTGCACGGACTGCTGGTCGACTTTGGCCGACTCGCTCAGGCTGATCGCTTTTTCTTGTTTACTCATCACAGGCTCTCCAGACAGCTTCCTAGCGGGCGGAATGTCGGGGAGAACCTGAAAGGCGCGGACGCACCCCTTGGATGGAGTGCAGTGCCGGATACATGGGGTGCCTTGGCTGCATGACAGCCTGACATTCCCGGACCTGGCACAAGAGGCTCCCCGGGAAGGCGAGCAATCTTGTTCCCTACGCAGGCGCTAACCTGATCAGGTTCAACGGGATCCGGAAACTCTCCGATCTCAGCCTTCGATTCAAGGCACCCCGACAAGAACGTGCGCAGTCTAGACTGGAGTGGTCGGCAAAGCCAAGCGCGTAAATGCACGAGAGACGAAAGGTGCAACAGGCGGATTGTTGCCGACAGCCAGCGGCACTACACTGGCGCATCGCACGATACTCAACAGTTCAGAAATTCAATTTCGTACAAGGATTGCCCTATGCTGCGCAAACTTTCACTGGCGATTGCCGTGTCTTGTGCGTCCAACGGAGTGGTCTGGGCAGCGGATGTGCCCACGACGGTGAAGACCGACCTGGTCAGCGTCTACCAGGAAGCGGTGAACAACAACGCCGATCTCGCCGCCGCCCGCGCCGACTACGGCGCCCGCCGTGAAGTGGTGCCGCAGGCCAGGGCAGGCCTGCTGCCCAATCTGTCCGCCGGTGCGGAAATGATGAACACCCGCACCAAGCTGGACGAACCCTCGATCACCTCCAACCGCAGCGGTAACTCCTGGAGTGCCACGCTGTCGCAGCCGATCTTCCGTGCCGACCGCTGGTTCCAACTGCAGGCCGCCGAGGCGGTCAACGAGCAAGCGGCGCTGGAGCTGTCGGCCACCGAGCAGAACCTGATCCTGCAAACGGCCGAAAACTATTTCGCCGTCTTGCGCGCGCAGGACAACCTGGCCTCGACCAAAGCCGAGGAAGCAGCGTTCAAGCGCCAGCTCGACCAGTCCAACGAGCGTTTCGACGTCGGGCTCTCCGACAAGACCGACGTGCTGCAATCCCAGGCCAGCTACGACACCGCCCGTGCCAATCGGATCATCGCCGAGCGCCAGGTGCAGGACGCCTTCGAGGCGCTGGTGACCCTGACCAACCGCGAGTACGGGTCGCTGCAAGGTGTGGTCCACAGCTTGCCGGTGCAGGTACCGGCGCCCAACGACGCCAAGGCCTGGGTGGAGACCGCCGCACGGCAGAACCTCAACCTGCTGGCGACCAACCACGCCGTCGATGCCGCCGAGGAAACCTTGCGCCAGCGCAAGGCCGGCCACGCCCCGACCCTCGATGCCGTGGCGCGTTACCAGAAGGGCGACAACGACAACCTCGGCTTCACCAACCCTGCGCCGCAACCCGGCGTGCGCTACGGCGGTGACGTGGAGCAGACCAGCATTGGCCTGCAACTGAACATTCCGATCTATAGCGGCGGGCTGACCAGCTCACAGGTGCGTGAAGCCTATGCCCGCCTGAGCCAAAGCGAACAGCAGCGCGAAAGCCTGCGCCGCCAGGTGGTGGAGAACACTCGCAACCTGCACCGCGCGGTGAATACCGATGTGGAGCAGGTGCAGGCCCGCAAACAGTCGATCATCTCCAACCAGAGCGCCCTGGAAGCCACCGAGATCGGCTACCAGGTCGGCACCCGCAACATCGTCGACGTGCTCGACGCGCAGCGCCAGCTCTACACTTCGGTGCGCGACTATAACAACAGCCGCTACGACTACATCCTCGACAACCTTCGCCTCAAGCAGGCCGCCGGCACGCTGAGCCCGCAAGACCTTCAAGACCTGGGGCGCTACCTTAAAGCCGACTACAACCCGGACAAGGACTTCCTGCCACCGGATCTTGCGGCCGCAGCCGCGAAAAACTTCGAGCGGCGGCCCTGAAGAACATGACAAGGGGCGAGCTGGCGGCTCGCCCCTTGTGCAGTTCAGTCCATGACAAATTTCACGGTATTTCGATTACCATTCTGCGTCAGCTCATGCGTGCAGGAGGCCAACTCGGGGCCCGTCGAGCTTGCAGAGGGCTGCAGACTCGATGTTTCGACGGTGTACTTGATAGAGTAGCTGCAGGTGCGGGCACCGCTACCCAGCGAGAACGACTCGTGGAAGTCTTCACTCCCCAGCTCCCGCGGAACGAAAAACAACCCTCCCCGACTTTCATCGTCCACGTTGTACGAAGCTTGGTCGTCCACAACGAAGGTGTCACCATTCACATCGACGTTTGCGTTAGGATCCGCATGATCCACGAGCATCTCAATCCAGGGACTGTCGAAACCCCCGGCCTCGATCGGCCGAGGTGCCAGGTACGCGAATGCGGGAAGCGACGCCGTGAGCAAAGCAAAAGACAGGATAAAAGAGCGCATGTTGTAGTTCTCCATTAGAGATGCCCCAGCGGCATCCTCATGTCGAGCCTACTGCCATCCCACTCAGCCACATCGCCACATAATTACCACCCTGATCTCGTGCCGAACACATGCATGGAGATGGTCGAAAGAGGACATCATGAGCGCGTCTGAATGAGCCTCCCAAGGGCCTCGAGCAATCGTTGCAGGGCACCCTGGTTGGCCTGCATCACCGCCCTGCCCGCCTCGCCCATGCGCCGGCAATCCTGTGGAAGCTCAACTAGGCGTCGGACTGCAGCAGCCAGCCCTTCGGCATCGTCAACTTGCTGCAACGCACCGGCCTCACGCAACATCGCGCTGATCTCGAGGAAGTTGAACACGTGCGGGCCGGTAATCACCGGCAATGCGAGCGCTGCCGGCTCCAGCGGATTGTGCCCGCCAGTGGGCACCAGGCTGCCGCCGACGAAGGTGATATCGGCCAAGGCGTAGAGGAACATCAACTCGCCCATGGTATCGCCAAGCAAGGCCTGGACCTGCCCGTCTACCGCCGCACCCGAAGAACGTCGCACCGTGGTGAAACGTTCGCGACACAGCTCATGCACCGCATCGAAACGCTCCGGGTGACGTGGCACCAGGATCAGGAGTGCATCGCCATGCACCTGCAGCAGGCGCTGGTGGGCTTCGAGAATGAGCGCATCCTCGCCCTCATGAGTGCTTGCAGCGATCCACACCGGCCGCTGCAGGGCCGACCACTGCTCGCGCAACTGGCGTGCACGTGGCAGCAGCTGATCGTCCACCTTCAGGTCGAACTTGATCGAACCGGTCACCTGCACGCACTGCGCGCGGGCGCCCAGACTGCGAAAACGCTCGGCCTCGGTCTCGGTCTGTACCGCAATCAGGCTCATCTCTTCGAGCATCGGCCGGGTCAGGCCGGCGAAACGGGCATAACCGCGTGCCGAACGCTCCGACAACCGCGCATTGGCCAGGGCCACGGGAATACCGCGCCTGGCGCACTGGTGGATATGGTTGGGCCACAGTTCGGTTTCCATGATGATGCCCAGCTTCGGACGCACATGATCGAGAAAGCGCGCCGCTGCCCAGGGCAGATCATAGGGCAGATAGCAGTGCTGGACTCGTGGCTCGCTGGCGAACATCGCGCGGATACGCTCCGAGCCGGTCGGGGTCATGCAGGTCAGCGTGATGGGCAGGTCCGGGTAAGCCGTGAGCAGTGCCTTGACCATCGGCGCCGCAGCGATGCTCTCGCCCACCGATACCGCATGCACCCAGATACCGCCCTGGCGCATGGCCGGAAGCTTGCAGGCAAAGCGCTCGGCGATGCGCTGGCGATACGCTGGCGCCTTGCGCCCACGCAGGAACAGGCGCAGCGCAACCAGCGGCAGGCCCAGGTGAAACAGCAGGGTGTAGAGGGTTCTGTTCATGGCGCCGCAGTTTACTAGGGTCTGCCTGAAATGTGTCTGCACTCGCCCCTACTACGTTGAAGACAGCCCCTCAGATTCACAGGAAAAAGGTCTGTCAGACTAGCCGATTGCCCGCAGGTGCTTGGCAAAGCGCTCAGCCAGCCATTGGGCTGCCGGCCCAAGCGGCTCGTCGCGCCGCCAGGCCAGCTCGGCAACCAGCGCCGGCGGGCGCCATTCGCTATCGAGCTCGACCATGTGCGCCTGGTACGTCGGGTACTGGACCACATGCCGTGGCAGCCAGGCCCAGCCCAGACCGCGCATCAGCAACTCGGCCATGACGTAGAAGCTGTCGGCACGCCAGACCTGAGCGCTGACCGGCTCGCCGCCCGGATAGTCGCTGTCCTGTGGGGCGATGAGCAACTGCCGGTGACGCGCCAGCTGCTGACAGGTTACCCGTCCGGCATGGGCAAGCGGATGATGCGCAGCACAGACCGTGACCATCTCGACACTGCCCAGGGTACGGCGCTCCAGCGAGTCCGGGATGCTTTCGTGATGAAAAAACAAGCCGAGATCTGCCCGCCGCCCGACCAGCTTGCGCGCCACGTCGCCCTGTGCGCCACTGGCCAGTTGCACCTGGAGAAAGGGGAACTGGCTGGCCAGCTCATCAAGGCTGTCGATCACCGGCTGGTAGGGCATGGCTTCGTCCTGGGCCACCCGCAGCAGCGGTTCCTGGCCGCGCATCAAGGCCTGGGCGCGACCATCGAGCCGCTCGCACTGGCGCAACAACTCCTGAGCGTCACGCAGCAAGGCTTCACCACTTTCGGTCAGACGCGGCTGGCGACCACTGCTGCGTTCGAAAAGGATCACGCCAAGGTCTGCTTCGAGCAGCGCAATGGCGTTGCTCACGGCCGACTGCGCCTTGCGCTGGGCACGGGCCACGGCAGAAAACGAGCGTAGCTCGGCGACCTGGACGAATAGCCGCAACTGTTCAAGGTTCCACTGTTCGGCCATTACCTATCTCCAGAATCGATAGGTAATGACTTTACCGCAATCAGGAACAACCTAGAATGCCCGACCAGTAACCAGAGGAAACCGATCATGAATGCCTACACCTATCTCGCCATTGCCATCTGCGCCGAGGTCATCGCCACCGCTTCGATGAAAGCGGTCAAGGGCCTGAGTACGCCGTTGCCGTTGCTGCTGATGGTGTGTGGCTATGCCGTGGCCTTCTGGATGCTCACGCTGGTGGTGCGCAGCATTCCAGTGGGTATCGCCTACGCGGTGTGGTCCGGCATGGGGATCGTGCTGATCAGCATCGCAGCGCTGGTGATCTATGGGCAGAAGCTGGATGTACCGGCCATGCTAGGGATGGCGATGATCGTAGGGGGTGTGGTGGTGATCCAGCTCTTCTCCAAGACTGCTGGGCATTGATCGATAGGCAACATTGCCGGGCACGGGCTGTATACTGGGCAATCGTTCCAGTTTTCGAGGTGCCCGCATGCCATCCGCCATTTCCACTGACGTACTCATCGTCGGCGCCGGGGTCGCAGGCCTCTGGCTCAATGCCCGGCTACGTCGCCAGGGCTATTCGACGGTGCTGGTGGAGCGCGCCAGCCTTGGCGGCGAGCAGACCATCAAGTCCCAGGGCATCATCCATGGCGGCACCAAGTACGCCCTGCACGGCGCGCTGACCGGCGCTTCGGAGGCCATCGCCGACATGCCGCGGCGCTGGCGCGAGGCCCTGGCCGGCAGCGGCGAGCTGGACCTGCGCGACACCCGCCTGCTCTCCGATGCCCACTATCTATGGTCGCCCGGCACTTTGGCCGGCAACCTCACCAGCTTCTTCGCCAGCAAGGCCGTGCGCGGCCGGGTCGATCAGGTCAAGGGCGAGCAGTTGCCACCGGCCCTGCAGGACCGCGCCTTCAAAGGCAAGGTCTACCGTCTGGCCGAGCTGGTCATCGATGTACCCAGCCTGCTCGGCAACCTCGCGCAACTGGCCGGTGACAGCCTGCTCGCTGGCGAGCGGATCGAGCCCCTGCACGAAGGCCAGGCGCTGGTCGGCCTGAAGGTCGATGGTCGCGAGATTCGCGCCCAACGCATCGTGCTCAGTGCTGGCGGCGGCACCGAGGACCTGTTGCATGCGCTCGGCCTGAGCCAGCCCGCGCAGCAGCGCCGGCCACTGCACATGGTCCTGGCCAAAGGCCCCAACCTCAAGCCGCTGTACGCCCACTGCCTGGGCGGCGGTCCCAAGCCACGGGTCACCGTGACCACCCACCCGGCGGCCGATGGCCAGTGGGTCTGGTACCTGGGCGGCGACCTCGCCGAAGCCGATGGCGTGGCACGCGAGCCGGCCGCGCAGATTGCCGCAGCGCAAAAAGAGATCGCCGGCCTGCTGCCCTGGGTCGATCAAAGCCAGGTGCGCTGGGCCACCTTGCGCGTCGATCGCGCAGAGCCCGCACAGTCGGGCCTGGTACGCCCCGACAACGCCTTCCTCAGCGAGCAGGAGCGCCTGCTGGTTGGCTGGCCGACCAAGCTGGCGCTGGCGCCAGACTTCTCCGACCGCGTCCTGGCCGCCTTCGAGCGCGATGGTATTTGCCCGAGCGCCCAGGCCGACCTGACGGACTTGCCGCGTCCACCACTCGGCGTGCCGGCCTGGGAGCAACTGCTGCCATGAGCCTGCCGACCCTGCACGATTTCCACCGTCCCTTGGGCGACACCGGCCTGAAGGTATCGCCACTGGGGCTGGGCACGGTCAAGCTTGGCCGCGACCAGGGCGTGAAGTATCCCAACGGTTTCACCATCCCCGGCGACGACGAGGCCCGCCTGCTGCTGTCGCAGGCGCGCGAGCTGGGCATCAACCTGATCGACACCGCGCCGGCCTATGGTCGCAGTGAAGAGCGTCTCGGCCCATTGCTGCGTGGCCAGCGTAACGACTGGATCATCGTCAGCAAGGTCGGCGAAGAGTTCGAAAACGGCCTGTCCCACTTCGATTTCAGCGCCGCCCATACCCGACGCTCGGTCGAGCGCAGCCTCAAGCGCCTGGAAACCGACCGTATCGAGCTGGTTCTGGTGCATTCCGACGGTAACGACCTGGCCATCCTCGAGCAGCAAGAGGTCTACCAGACACTCGCCGCACTCAAGCAGGAGGGTAAGATCCTCGGCTATGGCTTTTCCGGCAAGACCGCCGCCGGCGGCCTGAAAGCACTGGAACAGGGCGACTGCGCGATGATCACCTACAACCTCAACGAGCAGGCGGAGCGTCCGGTGCTGGACTACGCTGCCGAACACGGCAAGGCCATCCTGGTGAAGAAGGCCCTGGCCAGCGGGCATATCTGTCTGTCTCCTGGAGTCGACCCGGTCCAGGCCAGCTTCGAGCTGCTGTTCGCCCATCCGGGGGTCAGCAGTGCTATTGTCGGCACCATCAATCCGTTGCACCTGGCCCACAACGTGGCCACCGTCGCCCGTATTCTGGGCCAGGCCTGAGCCGCTCACGCGGCCGCCGAATGCAAGGAGGAGCCTCGTGGCGCGTACGCTTATCCGCAAGAACCCGAGCAACTTCAAGACCCTGCCGCTGCATGTCGAAGCCACCCCGGAACGCCTGAGCTACCAGAGCATCGGTATGCCGCTGAACTTCGCGCAGACCCTGCAACGGCGCAAGGCGATCCAGCTGGATGACAGCGAACGCTTCGTCATCGAACTGGCCAACCTGGGCGTTTCGGTACGCCTGACCCTCAACTGGCAGAACCGCGACTACTGGGTGCTGGTGCGCCAGCGCCGCCAGGACCGCGGCGATGTCGTACTCAAGCTGATCTCCGGTTACGTACCTGCCCAGGAGCTCAACCTCCCGCTGCACACGGCCATCCAGGAAGTGGCAGAAGAATGCCTGCTGGAAACCCCGGAAGGCTGGTTGGGCGGACGTTTCAACGACACTTGGCTACCCGCCCCTTATGCCGCGGCCCTGCACTACCGCGAAGCCCTGCCCTTCACCCTGAGCCCGGCCTCGGGCGCGGCGCGGCCGGTACACTGCGGCAACCTGATGCTGCTCGAGCGACCACGGGCCTATGTGCACCTGCCCACCGCCTCGCTGCAACTGATTTACGATCTGCGTCTGCAAATACCCAAAGAGGCCAAGTCGCTCAGCCTGTTTCACGTCGACGAGCGCCTGGAAGGCGACCAACTGGTGGCTCGGCTCAACCGCAAGCGCCCTGATCTGTATCTGATGCCCCTAAAGGACGGCAAGCCACTGGCGGAGCTGTACACCCTGAAGAAGGATCAGTTGATACCCGCGAGCACACGCGGGCTATACCTGGCCGAAAGCTTCGCCCTGCAGGATGGGTGGGTGGTGAGGGAAGAGCGCGTGCGCTGGCGGGATTGGGTGCGTCAGCAAGGGCTGGTGGAGAGCCGGCCCGAGAAGCCTTCGCACCTGCAGCGGTTCAGCGACAAGGCGCGGGCGTTGCTGCAGCGGGCAAAGACCACACTGCATAAATAGCAGCAGCGGCGCCTGGCCGCTGCAACCTGCCCCGCGATCACAGGCAAGGCCGGTGATACGCGATGCAGCACCTGCTTAGTTCTTGCGGATCTTCTCGACGATCGCAGTGGTCGAGCTGTTCTCGACCAAACCCAGCACTTTCACCGTGCCGCCATAGGCCTTGACGATATCCGCACCGACCACCTGGTCGATCCCGTAGTCGCCGCCTTTGACCAGCACATCCGGCTTGACCTGGCGCAGCAGGTTTTCGGGCGTTCCCTCAGGGAAACTGATGACCCAGTCCACCGCCCCCAGGCCGGCGAGCACCGCCATGCGGCGATCAACGCTGTTGATCGGACGCCCAGGCCCCTTGAGACGGCTGACCGAAGCATCGTCGTTGATCGCAACGATGAGGCGATCCCCCTGGGAACGGGCCTGCTCCAGATACGTCACATGCCCGGCATGGAGAATGTCGAAACAACCATTGGTGAAGACGATCTTCTCGTTGTGCGCACGCGCGTCGTCGATGGCCAGCAGCAACTGCTCGAGCCCCAGCACCCCGCGCTCGGAGCCTTCTTCGCGCTGGATCGCCCGGCGCAACTCCGGAGCGCTGATGGCTGCGGTACCCAGCTTGCCGACGACGATGCCCGCAGCCAGGTTGGCCAGGGCCACCGCGTGCGGCAGGTCCTCGCCTGCGGCAATGGCAGCCGCCAGCGTCGAGATGACGGTATCGCCAGCACCGGTGACGTCGAACACCTCGCGGGCGCGGGCCGGCAGGTGCAAGGCCGGATGACCGGTGCGCAGCAGGGTCATGCCATGTTCCCCGCGGGTCACCAGCAACGCGCCGAGGTCAAGATCGTCGAGTAATTGCAAACCCTTGGCGACCAGCTCGGCTTCATCGGCGCAACGCCCGACGATGGTCTCGAACTCGCTGAGGTTGGGGGTGATCAGGCTGGCACCGCGATAGATGGAAAAATCCTTGCCCTTGGGGTCGGCCAGTACCGGGATGCCCTTGCTGCGAGCAGCCTGGATCAGCGACTGGTGGTTCTTCAGCGCGCCCTTGCCGTAATCCGACAGCACCAGCACCTTGACGCCTTCGAGCAGCGCATCGACCTCGGCCCCCAGCGACAGCGGATCGGTGGCGAAGGGCTCTTCAAAATCGATGCGCAGCAGTTGCTGGTGGCGGCTCATGACCCGCAGCTTGACGATGGTGGGCTGGTGCGCAATGCGCTGGAACACCGAGCGCACACCAGCGGCCTGCAGGCTGTTGGCCAGGCTGTCGGCCGCTTCGTCCTGGCCGGTGACGCCCACCAACGAAGCCGGGGCGCCAAGCGCCGCGATGTTCAAGGCAACGTTGGCCGCACCGCCGGGCCGATCCTCGATCTGGTCGACCTTGACCACCGGCACCGGCGCTTCAGGCGAGATACGCGAGGTACCGCCATGCCAGTAGCGGTCGAGCATCACATCGCCGACCACCAGTACCGGGGCTTGATCGAAACGCGGCATGGACAACTTCATGGGCAACCCATATGGAAAAATGAACAGGGGCAGGATATTAGCACACGGCAGCCGGCGGCTTTAACGCCAACTGCGGCGGGGGCAATTCCAGTGACAATCGGGGCGCACACGCCCCGATTCATGAGGGTTTCAGGTGATATCGGCCTTGTCCGGCTCATCGAGTCCCATGGCGTGCAGGCGGGCATAATGGCCATTAGCCTCAAGCAGTTCGGCATGGGTACCACGCTCGACCAGGCGCCCCTGGTCCATGACAAGGATCAGGTCGGCCTTCTCGATGGTCGACAGGCGGTGCGCGATCACCAGGGTGGTGCGCCCTTCCATCACATGGTCGAGCGCCGCCTGGATATGACGCTCGGACTCGGTATCCAGTGCCGAGGTCGCCTCGTCGAGGATCAGCAGGGGAGCGTTCTTCAACAGCGCCCGGGCGATTGCCAGGCGCTGGCGCTGGCCACCGGACAGCAGCACACCATTCTCGCCGACCTCGGTGTCGAAGCCCTTGGGCAGTTGGTCGACGAACTCCTTGGCGTAGGCGTCGGCCGCGGCAGCCTCGATGGCCTCGCGCGGCGCACCGGCCAGGTCGCCATAGGCGATATTGTTGGCCACGGTGTCGTTGAACAGGGTGACATGCTGGGTCACCTGAGCCACATGTCGGCGCAGGTTACGTAGGCGATAATCCTCGATTTCCACACCATCGAGCAGGATCTCGCCCTTGTTGTGGTGGTAGAAACGCGGGATCAGCGCCGCCAGTGTCGACTTGCCGCTGCCAGAACGCCCCACCAGGGCGATCATCTGCCCGGGCTCGGCGACGAAGCTGATGTCGGTCAGCACCTGACGCTCGGTGCCTGGATAGGTGAAGCTCAGGTTGCGCACCTCCAGACGGCCCTCGACACGCTCCTTCTCCACGGTACCGCCGTCCACCTCGGGCTTCTCGTCGAGCTGCTCGAAGATGCTCTCGGCGCCGGCCAGGCCCTTCTGAATGGTCGAGCTGACCTCCGAAAGCTGGCGAATCGGCTTGGGCAACAAGCCTGCCGCCGTGATGTAGGCGACCAGGTCGCCAGCCGAGGCATCGCCACGCAGGAACAGCACCAGGAACATCAGCGCGGCCATGGCGCTGTAGATCACCAGTTGCAGGGCCGGGGTGTAGAGGGCGCCGGTCTTGTTCATGCGCAGCTGCTTGTCGGTGTTGCTCTGGCTGGCATTTCTGAAACGACGCTCTTCGTAGGCTTCGCCGCCGAAGCTGCGCACCACGCGGTAGCCTTGGATGGTTTCGGAGGCCACGTGGGTGACGTCCCCCATGGCCACCTGGATCTTCTTGCTCTGCTTGCGGAATTTCTTGCTGGCAGTACTCACCATCACTGCAATGACTGGCAGGATGGCAACCATCACCAGGGTGAGCTTCCAGTTCATCCACATCAGGTAGATGAACAGGAACACCACGGTCAGGCCTTCACGGATCACCACCTTGATCGCGTCGGTGGCGGCACCGGTGACCATGGTGACGTTGAAGGTGATGCGCGAGATCAGGTGCCCGGAGTTATGACTGTCGAAGTAGCGGTTGGGCAGCACCAACAACTTGTTGAACAGCTCCAGGCGCAGGTCGTGGACCAGACAGAGGGACACCTTGGCCAGATAGTAGTTACCGAGGAACGACCCGAGCCCTTGCCAGGCAGCGATCAGGATGATCAGCAACGGCACCGCCTGCAGCAATTGCAAGTCGCGCAGGTAGGGGACGTCGGGGAACAACACCGCTTGCGGATTGCTCAGGCCATCGACGAAGTACTTGAGGATCCCCGCCAGCATCGGCTGGGTCGAGGCAAAGATCACGAAACCGATAATGCTCAGCAGGAAAATGCCGATGTAGGGTTTCACATAGCCCAGCAGCCTGAAATAGATCTTCAGGCTGGTGGGGTTGTCCGCCGGTCGCGGTGTTTCGGCCATCATCGAGCTCGCTGTTCAGATTGAACCGGAAATTTTACCACAGGCTTTTCGCTCGGCATGCACCCACGGCAACATCATCGCCAGGCCGACCGGCAACCAGCTGATGAACCACTCCGCGCGGGGGGTACCGGTGAGGCTTGCGGCGTCAAGTTGCATGGCCACGGTGGAGAACAGCCACATCCCCAGTGCCAACTTGCCCAACATGGTATCCCTGGCGCGCCAGATTTCACGCAGGGCGAACAACCATGTCGCGAGCCAAAGCAGCATGCCTGGCAGCCCAAGCTCGACGGCGACATGCGTCATCAGGTTATGGGTATGGTCGAACTCCATCCCTGGCACCTCGACCCGATAGAACGCACCAAGGCCCAGCCCGGTCCAGGGGTGCTGGCTGATCATCTGCAATGCCGCGTGAAAGATCTCCGGACGATAGGACGAGCCTCGCTGCATGGCCTGATCGTGGAACAGGTATAGCGTCAGCGCGGAGGCAATCAGGGCAAGTATGGCGATCAGCTTGCTGAATCGCTCACGCATCCAGAAAGGAGCCAGCAATACGGTGAGCAGCAACGCGATGGCTGCGCCGCGGCTCTGGCAAAGGGCGATGAAAACCCCCATGCAAGCCAGTGCCAGCACCCAGCCCAATTGCAGGAAACGATCGCGGGGAACGTCATAGAGCATTGCTACCGCCATGACCCCTATCACATAGGCTCCCAGAATCGGATGGCTAATCTGACCGATACCCTCAAGACGCATAGCCAAAGGTTTGCCGGCAAGCAGATAGAAGCGATAGATCGAAATCAACGCGGCAATCGCCAGCAATACTCCGCCGACGCGCAGCAACAGTCGCACACGACTGGCATTCATTTGCGCCAGCAGCGGGAAAGACATCAGGAACAACAGAATGTACACCAGCCGCTTGCCCTCGCGCGCCCCTTCGTCGGTGGGCGACCAGGCCAAGCTAATCGCCCCCCAGCCCAACAGCAGCGTCACCGTCGTCCAAAGCGCCGGCTGAAGGCGCCAGCTTGCAAGGAGGAGATGGCGTGCGGGCCAGGCAAGCACCAGCGTCGGCAACCAGAGAAACAGGATCAGACCTTGCTGGTAGAGCTTGTTGCTCGGCGCCAGGGCAATCGCCGCAAGGAACCAGATAAAACCGAATCCGAGCCAGGCCTGGGCCCAGCGCTTTTCATGCAACATCGCTTCTCCCCGATCAATCCGATGACACCGTCATGGTGCTACCACGTTATTTTCGGCATTATTGCCAGTCATTTTGCTGCACAAGACAAGGCACACATCCATGCAATGCTCCCGTCTCCCCCAGGCCGACTTCGACCAGCTGACTCATGGTGCCAGGATTCTGGAAGCTGACAGTCACGGCGCCAAAGTCTACCTGCTAGAGGATGGGAATATCCTCAAGGTTTTTCGTCGTAAACGTCTGATTTCATCTGCGCTGCTGCGCCCCTACTCGCAGCGTTTCATCGAAAACGCAGTACGCCTGACCCAACTGGGCATTCCCACCCTCGATGTGATCAGCCACCACAAACTGGATCTGCCTGGACGCACGGCCGTGCTCTACCGTCCGCTGCCCGGTGAAACACTCCTGCAGCGCTCCCGCCTTCCGGGATTCAGCTGGAACGACTACCTGCCACCGTTGATCGAACTGATCCAGCACCTGCATCGTTCAGGGGTCTACTTTCGTTCGTTGCACCTGGGCAATGTCGTTGTCACTCCAGAGCAACGGCTGGGGCTGATCGACGTCGCCGATATGCGCTTCCTGCGTCCACCGTTGTCTGCACGAATGGTTCGGCGCAACGTTCAGCACCTGGCCAGTTACATCGAGCGGGAGCGGCTCGGCGAGCACTTCCCGCTCGCCGAGCTGAAGTCAGCGCTGCTCGGGCGCTGAGCCTGAGCTCTTGAACACCGCCCGGGAGCCCTGGCTGAAAGCTTGCCAGGCCTGCTCCGGGTCCAGGGCGCGGCGTTGTGATGCCGCCGTTTGCTGTTCATTGAGCGTGTTGCATTCTTCGATGGCACGCACCCATGCAGACTCGTCACCAACCGGGAGATAGCGTCCGGCCTGTCCCAGTTGCTCGCGAAACACTGGCAGGTCGCTGCACAGCACCGGCACATCGGCCAGCACGGCTTCCTGAAGCACCAGCCCCAAGCCCTCGGAGCGCGACGGCACCAGCAACCAGTCGAAAGCTCTATACAGCTGCGACAGGTCTGAACGGTAGCCGCAAAGCTGCACGCTGTCGCCAAGCCCCAGGGCCTCGACCCGCGCACTCAGGCGCTCGCGCAATTCACCGTCGCCAAGGATGACCAGGCGGACATCCAAGTGCTGTCTGCATACCCTTGCAAAAGCCTCGATCAGCATCTCGAAACCCTTGCTCTCTACCAGGCGTCCGACAGCACCGAACACGAGCCTCGACTGCTGCGGCAAAGCCAGCGAGCGTCGAGCCTGGTCACGGTCGAACAGCGATGCGGCAAAGACCTGCGGATCCAGCGCGATGCGCAGGGTATGCACAGGACGCCCGAGTGCCTGCTCAAGTGCCTGGCCAAGCGTGCGCGACACCGCAGCGATACTCAGGCGATTCGCCGGCAGCATGCGCAGCAAACGAATGTCGCGCCCTCGCATACGTGTCGTCCCATGAAACAGTACGACAACCCGGGTATTCGGGAAGTGGTGCATCAGCGGCAAAATCAGCCGCGCTACCCCCATGCCGTCGAGCAGCAGTACATCAGGTCGGGCGTGTTCCAGCGCCACACGCAAACGTCTGTGCAGCCAAGGCATCAACAGGCGCCAGAACCTGCGCCCCTTGAGTACACGTGCCGGCATATGCCATTCGCGGATGGCCCCCATGCCAGAGCACATGCCCTCGCCAAGCAACAACCAGTTGCTGATCTCGGCGTCGTCTGCGACATGACACAAGATCTGTCGGTGTACTTTGTGAACGGACATGTACGGGGCACCACCCGACCACATCACATTGATGACATTCATCGGTGGAGCTCCCTCGTACGCGGCAGGCCGACCGCTGGGTCAACCGATTCAATGAGCAAGAAAGCCGATTCCGATACCGACCAATGCGCCTATTACGAGCATAGCCACAAGTTTCATCCGGTCACGCTGGCGACGCTTGGCCTTGCGCTGGGCCTCCCCCGGCAATGTCACATGACTACCGAAACCCGTATGCAAGACCGCGTCCCCCTCAAGCGTGACTGCGGTCAAGCCCAGCTCGGCGTACCGCCGAGACAGTGCTTTTTCTCCGGGATACCCCGCAAATGGTGCACAAGTCTGGTAATCGCTCAGCCGACGCAATCCTGGATTCAGAGAGAAAGCCTGCCAATCGGCTTTTTCTGAAAGCAAGGGGTAGCACGGCACATTGGCGATAACCTGACGGTCTCCCAGGCGGATGTACGGGCTATGGATCGCCAGGTCGTGAGCATGGCTGCGCAGCCATACCTGCAGGATCTGCGGGCTGGCCTCGAGGATCAGCCGGGAGTCCTCGACAAAGTGCTGGCGATAGAAGCTCCAGTCATCCTCGCAATGGAAGATGTAGGGCGTCTTGACGTGGCTGTAGGCCAGGTCGATCGACGCCAGTTGCCCCAGCTTGGGCCGGTTGACGAACACCTTGCAGTGGGCCTTCCAATGCTCGGGGACGGCAGCGTGAACCGCATCGTCTCCCGAGTCTTCGGTGATGAACACCTCACGGATCGACGCGGTGTTGTAGCGGTCGAAGCTTTCCAGCGTTGCCTTGAGCAGGTCGAAACGCCCGCAGCTGGTTACCACCAGCGTGATGTCACTGTTTTCCGAGAAGCGCACTGGGCTCCCTCCGCCTTGCGGCCATTTCCAATCCGTCCGATGGACAGGTTGATGTGGTTCAAAACCCCAGTTTCAGACGCAGACGCTGCCACGCACTGAGCGGCGCTCGTGGTCTGAGGGGGGGCATCATGTGGTCGACGATGCTACGCCCGACCTGGGCAAAACTAAAGCCAGAAACCGCCAGTTCGCGGCCATTGGCGGCGATGCGTTCGGCGAGTGCCGGATCGGCGCGCAATGTCCGCAACTTCTCCTGCAGCACCGGGATGCTGTCGTACAGCACCACGTTGTGCATGTCCTCGAGACCCAACGCACGGTTTTCCGCCTCGCCCTGGTCGAAAGCCAGCAGCACGCAGCCACAGGCCATGGCCTCGAAGTTCTTGATCATGTACTCGCCCATGCCAACGTCGGCACTGACGAAGAAGCGGATACGGTTGAGCGTATTGCAGTAGTCTTCACCGGACTTGGTACGAGTCACGACCAGGTTCTCCACCTGCCCCAGTTCATCGAGCAACGCCTTGCGGCCGCTATAGGCGACGCTCTTGGTGCTGCCGACAAAGGCCAGTTCGATATCACGCTCACGCCCCTGGTCGGTCAGCAATTGCTCGTCATAGCCCTTGGGCACGAACACCGCATCGAAACCTTCCTGGCGCAGGCGCTCGCTGACCATGTAGCCAGAGCTGATCACTCGCGCCCAAGGCAGTTTGCGGTAGTGCGCGCTGAACTTGCCGGTGTATTTGCAGGGAATGTAGTTCTGGTAGGCGTCGTGCTCGAGGATCACCAGATTAGGGATCGTGCGAATGAAGCCGACCTGGCGGATCTCCTGCTTGAAGCGCAGGAAAAAGACGATACGGTCATAGCGCTCGACGTCCACTTCACGCTTGAAGTAGCGTCGCAGGTTGCGCTGGTCGTCGCTCGACAACCAGCGCAAATCGCACTCGCAGTTGGCCGCGACGCCGTCGTACAGGCGATCGAGGATGGCCCGTTGTTCCTTCTGCACCAGAAATAGGACTTTCATTGCATTCCTTGGGGGCGTGACGCCATCGCGGTCAATCATCGGGCACTCACAGCTCGCGGCGCCAGAACAGTTCATGTCGACGCACCGCCTTGCGGAAGAATTCGTTCTCCCCATAAGGCGACGGCCGACGCCCGGCCAGCCAGCGCTGCAACAGGCGCCGCAGGCGACGCTTGAACGGCGCCGGAGGCTGCAGGTCGTGCATCATGCCCAGCGCCATGGCCTTGTCGCGCTGGGTCGGTACGTCCAGCACCAGGCTGCAGGGCGCCCAGGGTTGGCCTGCTTCGAGTTGCGGCAGCAGGGCAATGCCATCACCGCTGTCACCCATGGGCCAGCGGTCGTTGTCGTGCAGGTGGTTGGCGTAGCACAACAAGGTCTGCGGCTGCCAGTCCAACCCCTGCAAGGCTTCGAGCACGGCCGCTTGGGCACAGAGATGATCCGGGTGTGGATCGAGCTGCGGGTGCGGCATGACCAGAATCTCTGGGCGGGCCATCTGCAGCAGCACGCGCAAGTCGGCCAGCAGGTTGTTCCAGGTCGGCGCACCATCGGCATCGGCCGGCAGCGGAAACGGATTGAAACGACGGAAAGGCCGGATATCGGCCATGTCCGCCTCACGCGAGGCCGCAGGCTGATCGGGTGCAGCCTGCATGGCAGGCAATTGCAGACAGAAATAGCCCAACTGCACGCAACGGGCCTCCGGCACCCCGGCCCAACGTGGCACGGCAATACTGTCCCAGGCGCGCAGGCGCCCCTTGAGCTGCGCCGCCTCGGCCTTGGCCAGACCCATCTGTTGGTAGTGCTCGGCCTCGATCTCGCCAGCGGTCAGTGTGACCACCCAGGCCTCGTCGGCCTGGCTGTAGAGCCCGTAAGCCGCCAGCTCTGCATCGTCAGCATGGGGGGCGATCACCATGACCCGGCGACGGCGCAACTCCACAGCCGCGGTTATCCACAGGCGCGGCTCGCCCAGCAGTCGGCAGTGGCGCCCGAGCAGGCGCAGTCGCCCATCGCGCAGTGCCGCGCCAAGGCCGGTCAGGTTGAGAAAACGCACGCCATCGACGCCGCGCTCGAAGGTCTGGCTGTCATGCGTGGCGTCCGCGACCAGCTCGACCCGAGGATCGAGAAAGCGACCAAGCCACCCGGACCTCACACGAACCTCGAGGATCAGCGTGTCATCTTCGCTGAACGATGCAGCGCTCTTCAGCACGCCGTCTTGAATGCCGACGGCCTCGACACGGCTATGCTCGCCGAAGTCGAAGACATAATCTTCGCCGGGCGCGTAGAACAGATGATCGGCGAACCAGGCTTCGTGGGCGGCCCAGACCAGCGGCAGCAGCAACAATGGCAGCCACCACCAGCTCAGCGCGCCCAATGCGATCAGCAGCAACAACCCGATCACCAGCCCGAGGCGCTTGTTGCGCCGGTGGCGCTTGAGCAATTGCTGCTTGCGACTCATGCCTGGTACACCGGGACCGGGTTGCACCAACGGTCCTTGTATTCACGGTCGGCACGGCCGAATGAGAAACGCAGGGCCTTGCCACGGGCGCTGGCGTCTTCCCAGGCGGCCTGGGTATTGAGGAAGCTCAGCACGCTGCCGGGGCTGAACGCCTTGGTTTCAGGGTCCACACCACCGTTGACGTACTCGACGCTGATCCATTCGGGCGACTCGACCCGGTAAATCAGCTGGATGGCAATCGGCTTGTCCTCGAGAAACAGCACCGAGCCGATCAGCAGCTCGCGCAAGCGCTCGACCACCTCAGCCATACGCGCAGCGCCGGTCGCGGGGAAGCTCCAGCGGCGCTGGAACAGGTCGCAGTACATCGCGGCGATCTCGGCACCACTGAAGTCGGTGATCGGACGCACCACGCCACCGGCCTCCTCCAGCAGGCGCAGTTCGCGGCGCTGGTTGTAGCGAAACTTCTTCGACAGATCTTCATGCGGGCGCGCCATGGCCAATTGCTCGGCCTGGGGTTTCAAGCCCTCGAAGCGCCCGTGATTGAGCTCCGACAGGTAGCGTCCGGCGTGGCGCAAGGGCGCAGCAGCATCAACCGCTGCAGGCAGGATGAGCTCGGCATTGCCCAGGTCGAACAGCCCCTTCTTGCCATGACGCTTGAGAACATCCTTGGACAACGCCAGGTGCCGTCCCCAGGTGGGGACTGCCGCCACGAGCTCGCCGCCTTGGCGCCAGCCCAGGTAGCGCACCGGAATCTGTGCAAGTTCAGCCAGTTGCTCGACCACCAACGGATGAGTGGCGACGCTGCCGCCGAAACGCTGCCAGGTGTGCGCATACTCGTTCGCATCGATAACGGCCCAGCCGCGCTCGCGCCAGGCCTTCAGATGATTGAGCATCAGCTGCGAGCCTCCAGTGCACGCACCTGTGGTAATTGCCAGAACGCCTGGCGCACGGCTGCGTCGGAAAATCGCTCGCGCAGACGCTGCAGCATCAGTTGCGCGCATTCGCGATGCTGATCGTCGCTCAGCCCGGCCATGTGCTTCAGCCCCTGCGCCAGTTGCCCGGCGTCGCCCAGCGGGAACAACACGCCTACCCCTTCGACCACTTCGCGCGCACCGCCACAGGCCGTGGCCAACAACGGCACGCCGGCGACCATCGCCTCCAGCAGGACCATGCCGAAGGGTTCGTGGTCAGAACTCAGGGCGAACACATCGAACGCCTGGAAATAGCGACGGGCATCCGGCACCTGGCCAAGGAAGTCGACACGGTCGGCAATCCCCAGTTCGGCTGCCTGGGCCTTGAGCGTGTCTTCCAGCCGCCCCTTGCCCAGCACCACCAGACGCGCATTGGCCGGCAGGCCCGGCAACGCCTCGGCGAAACCTCGCAGCAGGGTCGCCTGGTCCTTGTCCGGGTGCAGACGGCCGACGTTGCCGACGATCCACGCCTGTGCATCGAGCCCCAGAGCACGCCGTGCCTCGTCGCGCGGCACGAGACTGGCCTGCAGCGCCTCGACGTCGATACGGTTGTACAGCGTCTGGATGCGTTCGTGCGGCCACTGCGCCAGACAGCGGCGCATGTCGTCACGCACCGCGTCGGACACACCCAGCAGACTCAAGCGCTTGCGAAACAGGTTGGCGAACAGACGTCGCCCCTTGCGCTGGTAATCGCCGAAGGCATGATGCACGCCGATCACCGGCAAGCCGGTGCCGAGCAGCGCGACATAGATCGGCTTGAAGCGGTGGGCGATGCAGAACCTGAAACGGCGCTCGGCCGCGATCTTGCGCAGCGCGCGGATCGCGCCCAGCTTCAGGCCGCGTACGGCCTTGGAGCTGAACTCGAGAAACAGCACTTCGTCGGATGCACAGCCTGCAGCCACCTGCGCGTTGGCCTTGCCGGTAAGGAAGACCGTGGTGACCTTGTAGCCACGCCCCTCGAACAGGCTGGCGTACTGACGGGCGCAGTCGAGGAACGGCCCGTCGTAGCCATGGCAGAACTGCAGGACACGCAGGTCAGAGCGGCTGGTCATACGCGGCCGCGCCGTCCTTGACCACCAGGATGTCTTCCATGATCAGGTATTGCAGGTCCGAACCGTAGAACATGTTCAACGCGTCGGTAGGCGAGCAGATCATCGGTTCGCCACGGCGGTTGAGCGAAGTGTTCAGCGACACGCCGTTGCCGGTCAGCTCCTCGAGCGCCTTCATCATGTCGTAGTAGCGCGGGTTGTACTCGCGCTTGAGCACCTGGGCACGCGAGGTGCCGTCCTCGTGCACCACTTCCGGCACACGGGTCTTCCACTCTTCGGCCACTTCGAAAGTGAAGGTCATGAACGGAGCAGGATGGTCGATCTTGATCATCTGCGGTGCAACGGTGTCGAGCATCGACGGGCAGAATGGTCTCCAGCGCTCGCGGAACTTGATCTGCTCGTTGATACGATCGGCAACGTTCGGCACGCTCGGGCAGCCGATGATCGAACGACCACCCAGTGCACGCGGGCCGAACTCCATGCGACCCTGGAACCAGGCCACCGGATTGCCATCGACCATGATCTTGGCGATGCGCTGCGGCATGTCGCTGAGCTTGCGCCACTTCGGCGCATTCGGATGGCGGGCACAGGCAGCGATAACGTCCTCGTTGGAGTACGCAGGGCCGAGGTAGACGTGCTCCATCTTCTCGACCGGCACGCCACGGGCGTGGGACACGTAGGCCGCTGCACCGACCGCGGTACCGGCGTCGCCGGAGGCCGGCTGGACGAACAGCTCCTTGAGGTCGGGGCGGGCGATGATCTTCTGGTTCAGCTTGACGTTCAGCGCACAGCCACCGGCGAAGGCCAGCTTGCCGGTCTCTTTGAGGATGTCGCCCAGGTAATGGTCGATCATCTGCAAGGCGAGCTTTTCGAACAGCGCCTGCATGCTGGCCGCGTAATGGATGTACGGCTCGTCGGCGATATCGCCTTCGCGCTTGGGGCCCAGCCATTCGATCAGCTTGGGTGAGAAGTAGAAGCCCTTGCCCTTCTCTTTATAGCGACGCAGGCCGATAACGTTGGCGTACTCGGTGTTGATCACCAGTTCGCCGTTCTCGAAGCTGGCCAGACGGGAGAAATCGTACTTGCTGGCGTCGCCATACGGGGCCATGCCCATGACCTTGAACTCGCCATCGAGCATCTCGAAGCCCAGGAACTCGGTGATCGCGCCGTACAGGCCGCCCAGCGAATCCGGGTCGAAGAACTCCTTGATCTTGTGGATCTTGCCGTTTTCGCCGTAGCCGAAGAAGGTGGTGGCGTACTCGCCCTTGCCGTCGATGCCCAGGATCGCGGTCTTTTCCTTGAAGCCCGAGCAGTGATAAGCGCTGGAGGCGTGGGCCAGGTGGTGCTCGACCGGTTCGATCTTGACCTTTTTCGGGTCGAAGCCCAGTTGCTCCAGGCACCAGACGATCTTCTTGCGGTAGCGCTTGTAGCGACGGTTGCCCATCAGGATCGCATCGAGGGCGCGGTCCGGGGCGTACCAGTAGCGCTTGGCGTAGTGCCAGCGGGCCTTGCCGAACAGGCTGATGGGGGCGAACGGAATGGCCACCACATCAACGTCGGACGGTTTGATACCGGCTTGCTCCAGGCAGAACTTCGCCGATTCGTAGGGCATGCGGTTCTTCGCATGCTTGTCACGCACGAAGCGCTCTTCTTCTGCAGCGGCAACCAGCTTGCCGTCGATGTACAAGGCCGCGGAAGGGTCATGGCTAAGGGCGCCGGACAGGCCAAGAATCGTCAATGCCAAGGGACTAGCCTCTTCATTCGGTAGAGATGCGCCAGCGGCCTCGTGGGCGGCTGGCGGCTAAAGGGCGGGATTATAACGCAAAGATCAGGGACACACTGCCCCTTGTGGGAGCGGGGTTATTCGGCGATCAGCCAGTCCATGCGGAAGCTGCCCGCCGTCTGTGCCAGCTCCCTGGCCAGCCAGGGCAGCAGCTCCTTGAGCTCCTCCTCCAGCCCCCATGGCGGGTTGGCGATGGCGAGGCCCGAGCCGTTCAGCCCCTGCGGGCTGTCCTGGTGATGCACATAGAGTTCGACGCGCAGCAGCTTGGGCGCGCCGGTGCTGGTCAGGTCCTGGTAGAAACGGGTCAGCGAGCGCTGGTCCTTGATCGGATACCAGATGGCCGCGACGGTCTGGCGCATGCGACCGATCGCCTCCTTCATCGCCACGGTGCAGCGCTTGAGTTCGTCGGCCTGCTCGAAGGGCGGGTCGATCAGCATGATCGCGCGCTTTTCCTGCACCGGCAGCAGCGCGCGCGGCACATGCCAGCCCTCGCCCAGGTGCACGGTGACCCGCGGATCCTTCTTCATGTTTTCCTTGAGCAAAGGCCCGTCTTCGGGGTGTTTCTCGTTGAGCAGTGCGCGATCCTGCTGGCGCATCAGGCGCCGTGCCAACTCCGGCGAGCCGGGGTAGTAGCGCAACTCGCCATCGGCGTTGAGGCGCTTGATGATGCGCAGGTAGTCAGCGGTGGCAGCCGGCAGGTCTTCACGATTCCACAGGCGGGCAACGCCTTCGAGATATTCACCGGTACGCGTGGCCTGGTCGCCTTGCAGGTCGTACAGACCCAGGCCGGCATGGGTGTCGATATAGGCGAACGGCTGTTCCTTGCGCGACATCAAGGCGATGAGGCGGGTCAGCACGATGTGCTTGAGGACGTCGGCATGATTGCCGGCGTGGAAGGCGTGACGATAGTTCATGGCAACTCCTGCGGGGGCGGCAAGTTTACCTTGCCTTGCGGGCGGAGTCAGGCCTGGCCGTCGATCGGCACAAGGGCCATTCGCGGGCAGGCCCGCCCCCCACAGGAGCGGGCCCGCCCGCGAAGCAGCTGTCGCCGAATCAGCAGGTGTTACTTGTCTGCGTGATATGCAGCATCAGCCGTTTCAAACCGCGAAACCATGCTGCCGCTCGGACGCCCCAGCTTGCTCACCACGATGATGGCGATGGTGGCGAACAGGAAGCCCGGGATGATTTCGTACAGGCCAAGCCCGACGTAGTTCTTCCACAGGATCACGGTCAGTGCACCCACCACGATCCCCGCCAGGGCACCGTTGCGGGTCATGCCCTTCCACAATACCGACAGCAGCACCACCGGCCCGAACGCAGCACCGAAGCCCGCCCAAGCATAAGCCACGAGGCCCAGCACACGGTTGTCAGGGTTCGCCGCCAGGGCGATGGCGATCAATGCCACGGCCAGCACCATCATTCGACCGACCCAGACCAGCTCGGTCTGCGAAGCCCCCTTGCGCAGGAAAGCCTTGTAGAAGTCCTCGGTCAGCGCACTCGAGCACACCAGCAACTGGCAGCTCAGGGTGCTCATGACCGCCGCCAGGATGGCCGACAGCAGCACACCGGCGACCCACGGATTGAACAGGATCTTCGCCAGCTCGATGAACACACGCTCGTGGTTCTCGGTGACCGGGCCGGCCAGATCAGGGTTGGCCGAGAAGTAGGCGATGCCGAAGAAGCCCACGGCGCAAGTGCCCGCCAGGCACAGGATCATCCAGGTCATGGAGATGCGGCGTGCGTTGGCGATCGACTTCACCGAGTCGGCAGCCATGAAACGCGCCAGGATGTGCGGCTGGCCGAAGTAGCCCAGGCCCCAACCCATCAGCGAGATGATGCCGATGAAGGTGGCGCCGCGGAACATGTCGAAGTTCGCCGCGTTCTGCGCTTCGATCGCCAGCATCGTGGTGTCGAAGCCGCCGGTGGAGATCAGCACGATGATCGGCGTGAGGATCAGCGCGAAGATCATCAGCGAGGCCTGCACGGTGTCGGTCCAGCTCACCGCCAGGAAACCACCGACGAAGGTGTAGGCGATAGTCGCCGCAGCACCGGCCCACAGCGCCGTCTCGTAGGACATGCCGAAGGTGCTTTCGAACAGACGCGCGCCGGCAACGATGCCCGAGGCGCAGTAGATGGTGAAGAACACCAGGATCACGATGGCCGAGATCACCCGCAGCAGGCCGCTGTTGTCTTCGAAACGGCTGGCGAAGTAGTCGGGCAGCGTCAGCGCATCACCGTTGTGCTCGGTCTGCACCCGCAGACGGCCGGCGACGAACAGCCAGTTCAGGTAGGCACCGACAGTCAGGCCGATGGCGATCCAGGCCTCCGACAGGCCCGACATGTAGATGGCGCCCGGCAGGCCCATCAGCAGCCAGCCGCTCATGTCGGAAGCGCCAGCCGAAAGCGCGGTGACCACGCTGCCAAGGCTGCGACCGCCAAGGATGTAGTCGGAGAGGTTCTTGGTGGAGCGATAGGCCGCGAAGCCGATCAGCACCATTGCCGCGATGTAGATCACAAAGGTGATCGTGATTGGATTGCCCATGGTTGTGCCCTGGCGTTGTTGTTATCTCTTGCACCCGACCTTCATAAGACGGTTGCACCCAGGCGGCGAATCCTATGCAACAACATGAATCGGGTGCAACCATTTTTCATTTGCAAGTTGCACCTGGAAATGTCTTTTCAGTTAAAACCCCTTTTTTGCTCCTTTTTGAAGCAAAAGCGACGCTTTTAATAAGCAAAGGCAGCAAAAACGACCCTTTCCGCTGTTTAGCGTCTTGCGCCAGACGAGTTGCACCTTTTTCATGAAAAATTCGGGTTGCACCCGGTTGCACCCGAGAGGTGCCTGGCGCTAATCTTGCCGCCAGCTTAGCCACGCCCGTGGCAATAACGAGGATAAGAAATGGCGACGACCACCCTTGGGGTCAAACTCGACGACCCGACCCGTGAGCGACTCAAAGCGGCTGCGCAGTCCATCGACCGCACCCCGCACTGGTTGATCAAGCAAGCGATCTTCAATTACCTGGAGAAGCTCGAGGGTGGTGCAACCCTGAACGAAATCAACGGCCACGCCGCACAGCTCGGTGACGACGCCGGCGAACTTCCGGCCGACCACGCCCACCAGTGCTTCCTCGAATTCGCCGAAAGCATTCTGCCGCAGTCCGTGCTGCGCGCAGCGATCACCGCAGCGTACCGTCGCCCCGAGCAGGAAGTGGTGCCGATGCTGCTGGAGCAGGCACGCCTGCCGGCCCCGCTGGCCGAAGCGACCAACAAGATGGCCGCAGGCCTGGCCGACAAGCTGCGCAACCAGAAGAGCGCCAGCGGCCGCGCCGGCATCGTCCAGGGCCTGCTGCAGGAGTTCTCGCTGTCGTCCCAGGAAGGCGTGGCGTTGATGTGCCTGGCCGAAGCCCTGCTGCGCATCCCCGACAAAGGTACCCGCGACGCGCTGATCCGCGACAAGATCAGCACGGGCAACTGGCAGCCACACCTGGGCAATAGCCCATCGCTGTTCGTCAATGCCGCCACCTGGGGCCTCCTGCTGACTGGCAAGCTGGTCTCCACCCACAACGAATCCGGCCTGACCTCCTCGCTCACCCGCATCATCGGCAAGAGTGGCGAGCCGATGATCCGCAAGGGCGTCGACATGGCCATGCGCCTGATGGGCGAGCAGTTCGTCACCGGCGAGACCATCGCCGAAGCCCTGGCCAACGCCAGCCGCTTCGAATCCAAGGGCTTCCGCTACAGCTACGACATGCTCGGCGAAGCCGCACTGACCGAGCACGACGCCCAGAAGTACCTGGCCTCCTACGAGCAGGCGATCCACTCGATCGGCAAGGCCTCGCACGGGCGCGGCATCTATGAAGGCCCGGGCATCTCGATCAAGCTCTCGGCGCTGCACCCGCGCTACAGCCGCGCGCAATACGAGCGCGTGATGGAAGAACTGTACCCGCGCCTGCTGTCGCTGACCCAACTGGCCAAGCAGTACGACATCGGCCTGAACATCGACGCCGAGGAAGCCGACCGCCTGGAGCTGTCGCTGGACCTGCTCGAACGCCTGTGCTTCGAGCCATCGCTGTCGGGCTGGAACGGTATCGGTTTCGTCATCCAGGCCTACCAGAAGCGCTGCCCGTACGTGATCGACTCGGTCATCGACCTGGCCAAGCGCAGCCGTCACCGCCTGATGATCCGACTGGTCAAGGGCGCCTACTGGGACAGCGAGATCAAGCGCGCCCAGGTCGAAGGCCTGGAGGGCTACCCGGTCTACACCCGCAAGGTCTACACCGACGTGTCCTACATCGCCTGCGCCCGCAAGCTGTTGTCGGTGCCGGAAGCCATCTACCCGCAGTTCGCCACTCACAACGCCCACACCTTGTCGGCCATCTACCATATTGCCGGCCAGAACTATTATCCAGGCCAGTACGAGTTCCAGTGCCTGCACGGCATGGGCGAGCCCCTGTACGAGCAGGTCGTCGGCAAGATCGCCGATGGCAAGCTGAACCGTCCGTGCCGCGTCTATGCGCCGGTCGGCACCCACGAAACCCTGCTGGCCTACCTGGTGCGCCGTCTGCTGGAAAACGGCGCCAACACCTCGTTCGTCAACCGTATCGCCGACCACTCGATCTCCATCCAGGAACTGGTCGCCGACCCGGTCGCGAGCATCGAGCGCATGGCCACTCAGGAAGGCAGCGTCGGCCTGCCGCATCCGCGCATTCCACTGCCGCGCGACCTCTATGGCAGCGAGCGCGCCAACTCGGCCGGCATCGACATGGCCAACGAACACCGCCTGGCGTCGCTGTCCTGCGCCATGCTGGCAACCGCACACAACGACTGGAAGGCTGCCCCGCTGCTGGCCTGCGCCACCAGCCAGGAAGCCGCTGCGCCAGTGCTCAACCCAGCCGATCACCGCGACGTGGTGGGCCATGTGCAAGAGGCGAGCGTCACCGACGTCGACAACGCCATCCAGTGTGCCCTCAATGCCGCGCCAATCTGGCAAGCCACCCCGCCGGCCGAGCGCGCCGCGATCCTGGAGCGCACCGCCGACCTGATGGAAGCCGAGATCCAGCCGCTGATGGGCCTGCTCATCCGCGAGGCTGGCAAGACCTTCGCCAACGCCATCGCCGAAGTGCGCGAAGCCGTGGACTTCCTGCGCTACTACGCAGTGCAGGCGCGCAACGACTTCAGCAACGACGCCTGCCGCCCGCTCGGCCCGGTCGTGTGCATCAGCCCATGGAACTTCCCTCTGGCGATCTTCACCGGCCAGGTGGCCGCCGCACTGGCCGCCGGTAACCCGGTGCTGGCCAAGCCGGCCGAACAGACCCCGCTGGTCGCGGCCCAGGCCGTGCGCCTGTTGCTCGAAGCCGGTATCCCTGAAGGCGTGCTGCAACTGCTGCCGGGGCGCGGCGAAACCGTCGGCGCCGGCCTGGTCGGCGACGAGCGGGTCAAGGGCGTGATGTTCACCGGCTCCACCGAAGTCGCGCGCCTGCTGCAACGCAACGTCGCCGGTCGCCTGGATGCCCAGGGTCGTCCGATCCCGCTGATCGCCGAAACCGGCGGGCAGAACGCGATGATCGTCGACTCCTCGGCGCTGACTGAACAGGTGGTGATCGATGTGGTGTCGTCGGCCTTCGACAGCGCCGGCCAGCGCTGCTCGGCGCTGCGCGTGCTGTGCCTGCAGGAAGATTCCGCCGACCGCGTGATCGAGATGCTCAAGGGAGCCATGGCGCAGAACCGCATGGGCAATCCCGAGCGCCTGTCGGTGGACATCGGCCCGGTGATCGACGCTGAAGCCAAGGCTGGCATCGAGAAGCACATCCAGGCCATGCGTGAGAAAGGTCGCAGCGTCTACCAGGTGGCCATCGCCGAATCCGAGGAGTGCAAGCGCGGCACCTTCGTCATGCCTACCCTGATCGAGCTGGAAAGCTTCGACGAGCTCAAGCGCGAGATCTTCGGCCCAGTGCTGCACGTGGTGCGCTACAACCGCAAGCACCTCGACCAACTGATCGCGCAGATCAACGCCTCCGGCTACGGCCTGACGCTGGGCGTGCACACGCGCATCGACGAGACCATCGCCAAGGTGGTGGACAACGTCAACGCCGGCAACATGTACGTCAACCGCAACATCGTCGGTGCCGTGGTCGGCGTGCAGCCATTCGGTGGTGAAGGACTGTCCGGCACCGGCCCGAAAGCCGGTGGTCCGCTGTACCTGTACCGCCTGCTGTCGACCCGTCCGGCTGACGCCATCGCCCGCCACTTCCAGCGCGCCGACGGTGAGACCAAGGCCGACACCACCCTGCGCGACCAACTGCTCAAGCCGCTGCAGGTGCTTAAGGCCTGGGCTTCGAGCAACCAGCCCGAGCTGGTGGAACTGTGCGAGCAGTTCGCCGAACAGTCGCAAAGTGGCATCACCCGTGTCCTGCCTGGACCGACCGGCGAGCGCAACACCTACACCGTATTGCCTCGCGAGCATGTGCTGTGCCTGGCCGACAATGAGGCTGACCTGCTCGCGCAGCTCGCCGCGGTGCTGGCAGTGGGCAGCTCGGCGGTGTGGGCCGACGGCGAGCCGGCCAAGGGCCTGCGCGGTCGCCTGCCGAAAGACCTGCAAGGCAAGATCAAGCTGGTGGCCGACTGGAGCAAGGATGAAGTGGCGTTCGACGCGGTCATCCACCACGGCGACTCCGACCAGTTGCGCGCGGTGTGCCAGCAGGTCGCCAAGCGTGCCGGGGCCATCGTGGGTGTGCATGGGCTGTCCAGCGGTGATCCGCAGATCGCGCTGGAGCGGTTGGTGATCGAGCGTGCGGTGAGCGTGAACACCGCGGCTGCGGGGGGTAACGCCAGCCTGATGACCATCGGCTGAACGTACTGACGCCATCGCGGGCAAGCCCGCTCCCACCGGTTCAGCAGCGAAACGGTGGCAGCGGGCAACCCACCTATTGTTTTTTTTTCGATTTCCAGAATTTGAATCTGGATAAAACGGGTGACTTTTTGGTCACCGGTTGCTCCGGCAAAACATGCAAAAGCGTTATCTTTTGCAGGCTGGGCACATGCTTCTGAAGGTTATAAGTTACCGTTCCATTCTCGGTAGATGTGGCCAGAAATACAGTCTGCTGGGTAATCGCATCCACCTTAGCTATAAAATCCCCTGTCGCCACATCCTTCAGGCTGAAGACCTGTCTCGAGGTGATCGATACCTCGTCCCGTTCGCCTCTTGCGCCCCTGTGAATCTGGTATTCAGAGGCCGCGCCCGGGGCCGCTGACCATATGCCGCGCACCTCGCCGTTCTCGTTGAACGCCCCGCCGGCAGGCTCGATGGAATAGAGTAAGCTGGTCATCTCGGCAGCAAGTGCTTGATGTGCAAGCGTCGAAATAATCTCTAGCTGCTGCGAGCTGAAATACTCCCTAACGTTGTGTACAAGCATGGGGATTTCCTCCCCGTTTTCTATCAGAGTGTACGTGCTACGCGTAAAGTCCTTGGCAAACTGTTCAGTCACCCCTAGATCCTCCGCGAGCTGCGCAGCCGGACCAAGAGCTTCTTGCTCGCTGTTGCCCGACGGACCTATGACCCTTTCCAGTTCAGTGGGTTGATACGCTTCACTCTCACGCATCCAATACACCGTTAATTTCTTTTGACGTTGCGTCTCGTGGCTGACATTGCCCTTTAGTACAACCCCAGGCTTCAGATTTTTAAAAATCTCCGGAAACTCGATCAACTTGTCCAACGCAGCGAAGTCAGCCCCGAACTCCGACTCAAAACTGTGTAATCCATTGGCATCCCTGCGCGTCACCGGATTGTTGCGCACCATGCAATACAAGTTAAGGCCATCCACCGCACCCGCCGGGTCTGCGCTCAGCCACCGCCCGACCCACGGCTGGTAGTAGCGATAACCGTAGTAGTACAACCCAGTCGCATCTCGTTCCTTGCCTGAATAACGCAAGGTCTTGTAACTCCCTTCAAGCTCGCTACGGGCTGCCCACAACGCGGTTCCCCCAAAAGGGTAATACGCTTCATGGCTGATCAGTCTGCCCGCGCCGTCGACCTCCAGGATGCCGCTGCCCAGTGGCGTGTCGTAGCTGTAGCGCAGTTGATCGTTCTCCAACCCTTCAGGCACCTCGCTGCACCAGTGCAACATTCGCACCTGTGCATGACCGGGCTCACCGACCGAAATAACCTGCAACTCCTCCTCAAGGTAGGCATCGCGGGTAGTGCAGCGCAATTCAAGCCCGGGTAAATAGGTGACTCGAAGCGTGTGCCGGCTTGCAGCGCTCCACTGCGTGTTGACTTTCAGGACTCGCATGCTGGCATTGTCATAACGGTAGTGCTCATGGTCATCCCGCCCCTCCTCGCGTTGCTGGGAGATGACCTGATGCAACTCCCCTTGAGGCGTCCAGCACAGGGGATTGCCGGGTAACAGCGAGATCTGCTGACCCTTGGCCGTGAACAACGCCTCAACCTCGGCAGGAGTCTTCGCCATTGTGCCCAGCACCGCCCGATTGCTGCGGTCACTGACTGCGATCTCGACGACACGACAGTGATTGCTAGCAGGCACCCGGTGCACCATGCGCGTCAGGTTGCCAGCAGTGTCATAGATAAAGTTGCGGGTATAACAGGTGAAGAGCGTCTCATCATGGGGAGAAGGAGACGGCGTGTCGTACTCTCCCGACCGCGATGACGCATTGACCTGCTCCCTTCCGCAGGCGCTGACCAATTGATAAAGGCTGTCGTAATGGTAGGTTGTCTGCGGTTCCGCCACCTGGTTGCGCCAGAACCGCCTATTGTCGGTCTCGTCACGTTCGCTCACCACATTGCCCACAGGGTCGAACGTATACTGCAAATCCTGCAGGAGCCTCGCACCCAGGGCATGACTCGCAGGCCGCTCGATCCGTAGCCGAGCCTGGCGTTGCGTTCGTGGCTCGAAGAAATAGGTGCTCAACACACCGTTACCATGCAGTTCACGGGTCTTATGTCCACCTGCCAGGTAACTCGTCGACCGGACGATCTCGCACTCTTGAGAGCCTTTGCGCCTCAGCCAGCTTGCCTGGAGCCGACCCGCGATGTCATAGGTGACACGCCGCAGGTGCCCTGCTGCATCGACAATGCTCGATACTGTTCCGGTTGCGTCCACGACCGAACACGTAGTGCGTGCCTGTGCAATCGGCTCAAGTGCGCGATCCCATTCATCGACGCTCTCACCTTGCCAATCGACCACTGTCCGAACTTCATCTCCCTGCCCCAGAAGACGTCGGGTGACAGACAGCGTGGTCCCCGTCATGGCGATGGCGTCGTGCAAGGCAAGGCCGGCAGTGTCGTAAAGACGTATACAGCGACCCGCCAGGTTTCGCCCCCGCTCCAGTGCACTGCTACCCCCATAGACAAAGCGCTGGGTCATGCGGGGAACACCACCGCCAACTGTATCGCTGATGCTCGACAAACGGCCCGCCAGACCGTGAGCCTCGTACACCGATCGACGCACCACCGCCTGGCTGTAATCGTCACGCCCTTCTGCACCTGCCGCGATTGCACTGATACGCACCAAAGGCCGACTATCGATATCAGCCAAGGCAACTTCAATGCCCGCGTCGACACTCTGAACACGCAGCACTTTGCCAGCGAAATCGTTGGCCAACGCGAAGTTCACCAGACCGCGCCCAGCCATACGCGGGTCGCTGCTACGATCCAGGAAATCACGAGGATCATGCCTGTGCCGCGTGATGAGCAGGGTGGTCTGCCCAAGCGCAAGCCCATCACGATGGCAGGTGATTTCCCGTACCTTCAGCTTGCGAGCAAACACCGATACCGATGGGGTTTGGCAATGGACTAATGGCGCGTTGCTGGTCATTGGGCAATGCTCCAGTGCGGGTCTAGAGGGCAAGCAGCCCCCCAATCAGAGCTCAACGGGGATCCGGCAAAGGCCTAGGCTCTGTCTTAAATGTGTCTGCGCGAAGGCCAGACAAGGCGAAACAGGGGAAGGAACGCCCGGGGCCGCGCCCGACGGTACTGGAGTGCATGAGCATTCCGAGCCCCGTCTCAACGCAGTATGGGCGAGTGCAGGTGCATTTCAGACAGAGCCTAGGCTACCCCAGTGATGCACAAGCCACACCTGACAGAAATACCAGTGGAGCAGCGCAAGGTATTTCGACAAGCGAGCGCCACTGATGGCACACCTGCGCTCAGCCTTCTGGAGTGTCATCACGCACACCCATGAGCCTGTGCAGCCACTATCCCTGGCTCTAGACTTGCAGCATCTCGAACCCAGGAATCCCGCCATGTCCGAGCAACTTCTCAGCAGCCGCAACCTCGCCTTCGAACTCTACGAGGTCCTCGACGCCGAGGCCCTGACCCAGCGCCCACGCTTCGCCGAGCACAACCGCGAGACCTTCGACGCAGCGCTTGGTACGGCTCGCACGATTGCCGAGAAGTACTTCGCCCCGCACAACCGCAAGGGCGACGAGCACGAGCCGCGTTATGTCGACGGTCGTGCCGAGCTGATTCCCGAGGTCAAGCCTGCGGTAGAGGCGTTCCTCGAGGCGGGCTTCCTCAACGCCAACCGCGACTTCGACGTCGGCGGCATGCAGTTGCCGAGCCTGGTTTCGCAAGCCTGCTTTGCTCACTTCCAGGCAGCCAACGCTGGCACCACGGCCTACCCCTTCCTGACCATGGGCGCAGCCAACCTGATCGAGAGCTTCGGCAGCGACGAGCAGAAGCGCCTGTTCCTGCAGCCGATGATCGAAGGTCGCTACTTCGGCACCATGGCCCTGACCGAGCCCCACGCCGGCTCGTCGCTGGCCGATATCCGCACCCGTGCAGAAGCCGCAGGCGATGGCAGCTATCGGCTCAAGGGCAACAAGATCTTCATCTCCGGCGGCGACCACGAGCTGTCGCAGAACATCGTGCACATGGTCCTGGCCAAGCTGCCGGATGCACCGCCCGGGGTGAAAGGCATTTCGCTGTTCATCGTGCCCAAGTACCTGGTCAACGACGACGGCAGCCTCGGCGCTCGCAACGACGTGCTGCTGGCCGGGCTGTTCCACAAGATGGGCTGGCGTGGCACGACCTCCACGGCGTTGAATTTCGGTGACAACGGCCAGTGCGTCGGCTATCTGGTCGGCAAGCCACACCAGGGCCTGGCGTGCATGTTCCAGATGATGAACGAGGCGCGCATCGGCGTCGGCATGGGCGCGGTGATGCTCGGCTACGCCGGCTACCTGTACTCGCTGGACTACGCCCGCCACCGCCCGCAAGGCCGCCAGGTGGACAACAAGGATCCCAGCAGCCCAGCAGTGCCGATCATCGAGCACGCCGATGTAAGACGCATGCTGCTGGCGCAGAAGGCCTACGTGGAGGGTGCCTTCGACCTGGGCCTGTATGCCGCCCGGTTGTTCGACGACACCCACAGCGCACCCGACGAGGCGGCACGCGCCCAAGCCCAGGAACTGCTCGACCTGCTCACCCCGATCGTCAAGTCCTGGCCTTCGACGTTCTGTCTCAAGGCCAACGAACTGGCGATCCAGATCCTCGGTGGCCACGGCTACACCCGCGAATACCCAGTAGAGCAGTACTACCGCGACAACCGCCTGAACCCGATCCACGAAGGCACCGAAGGCATCCAGTCGCTCGACCTGCTCGGGCGCAAGCTGGCGCAGAACGGCGGCGCCGGGCTCAAGCAGCTGATTCGCCTGATCGCCAGCACTGCTGAGCGCGCCAGTCATCACCCCAACCTGGACACACTGCGCCAGCCGCTGGAGCAACTGGTCAACCGCCTGCAGGCCGTGACCCTGGCACTGCTCGGCGACCTGGCCCAGGGCAAGGTCGCCGGCGCGCTGGCAAACTCGGCGCTGTACCTCAAGGTGTTCGGCCACTGCGTGATCGGCTGGCGCTGGCTGGAGCAGGCCATACAGGCCGAACGCGGGCTGATGAAGGGGGTCGATGTCGATCGCGATTTTTACTGTGGCAAGTTGCAGGCCGCACGTTATTTCCTGACTTGGGAAGTGCCAGGCTGCCATACTGAGCTCGCACTGCTCGAGGCACGCGACGACACTTGCCTGGGCATGCAAGAGGGGTGGTTCTAGGGGGAGCCACCGCGAACCGGAGGTTCCCGCATGTTCGATTCCAGCGCCCTGCTGCGCCAGCGCTTCGCAGCGCTGCGCAGCACGGCCGAACTGTTCTCGCTTCGCCACGTGAAGCAATCGCATCAATCGCTGTCGGTGCGGCGCAACGTCGCCGAACCGCCATTCTTCAGCCAGGACGAAGGTGCCATGCTCACCGTGCGCCTGAACGGCGTCGAGGCCTACGCCGCCACCGCCGACCTGTCGCAGAGCGGCCTGCAACGCGCCCTGGAACACGCCGAGGCCCTGGCCCGGCAGATCACCGGCCACCACCTGCTCGACCTGCGCGACCAACCGGTGCCGAGCACGCGCCACGACCATATCTCGCCCAACTTCGACCAATCGCTGCCAAACCTTGCAGATTGCCTCGAGCTGCTCGCCACCGAATCGGCCAGTGTGCCCAAGGACGAACGTCTGGTGGACTGGCAGGCGAGCCTGGGCATCACCCTGGCCGAGCAGACTTACCTGAACTCGGCCGGCGCCGAGCTGCGCAACGCGCAGCGCTTCATCTTTCCGGGCCTTGGTGTCACCGCCAGCGATGGCCGCGACAGCCAGAGCCGCAGCCTGGGCCGGGAGAACTTTGGCCAGCAGGGTGGCTTCGAAATCATCCAGCGCTGCGGCCTGGTCGGCGCCGCCCGGCGTATCGCCGACGAAGCCCTGCAACTGCTGCTGGCGCCCAACACCCCGAGCGGTGCGCGCGACCTGCTGCTGATGCCCGATCAGATGATGCTGCAGATCCACGAGTCCATCGGCCATCCACTGGAGATGGACCGCATTCTCGGCGACGAGCGCAACTACGCGGGCACCAGCTTCGTCAAGAGCAGCGATTTCGGGCAGTTGCAATACGGCTCGCCCCTGCTGAACGTGACCTTCGACCCCACCATCGACGATGAGCTGGCCAGCTACAGCTTCGACGACGACGGCACCGCGGCCAGCAAACAATTCCTGATCCGCGAGGGCAAGCTACTGCGCCCGCTGGGCGGCGCCCTGTCGCAGTTCCGCTCGGGGCTCGACGGCGTGGCCAACAGCCGCGCCTGTGGCTGGAACCGCGCGCCGATCGACCGCATGGCCAACCTCAACATCGAGCCGGGCGACCAGTCGCTCGACCAACTCATCGGAGGGATCGAGCACGGCATCCTGATGCGCACCAACCGCTCCTGGTCCATCGACGATGCGCGCAACAAGTTCCAGTTCGGCTGCGAATGGGGCCAACTGATCGAACACGGCGAGCTCAAGGGTGTCGTCAAGAACCCCAACTATCGCGGCATCTCCGCGCAGTTCTGGCGCAACCTGTCGGCAGTGGGCGATAGCAGCACCTTCCAGGTGCTTGGCACACCCAACTGCGGCAAGGGCGAACCCAACCAGGTCATCCGGGTCGGCCATGCCTCGCCGGCCTGCGTGTTCCGCCAGATCGACGTATTCGGAGGAGACGCCTGATGAGCACCCCCTATCAAGAACGCTTCGAGGCATTGGTCAGTGCCCTGCGCGAGGCGCTGCACCCCGGCGAGCAGTTCACCCTCGGCTACAGCGCCGAGCAGTCGCGCTTCGTGCGTTTCAACCATGCCAAGGTGCGCCAGGCCGGCGAAGTGGCCCAGGCCAGCGCACTGTTGCGTCTGGTGCGTGACGGGCGTCAGGCCGAACAGCAGTTCACCCTCGGTGACGATGCGCAACTGGATCGCCAGCGCCTGCAAGATGCCCTGGCGCAACTGCGCCAGACCTTGCCGCTGCTGCCGCTCGACCCCTACCTGAAACTCGACGAAAGCGCCTGGCACAGCCACAGCGTGCAAGAACCGGCGCTGCCCGACTTCACTGAAGTACTGGCGCTGGTCGAGCAGCAGGCAGGCAACCTCGATCTGGTCGGCATCTACGCCGCCGGCCCGATCTGCCGGGGTTTCGCCAGCTCGTTCGGGGCCTTCGGCTGGCACCAGGCCAACAGCTTCAATTTCGACTGGAGCCTGTTCCACAGCAACGGCCAGGCGGTGAAGGCCAACTATGCAGGCCAGGTCTGGAGCAGCGAGGCCTTCAGCGCACGCCTGCAACTGGCCCGCGAACAGCTTGAGTACCTGGGGCGCCCGACGATCACCCTCAAGCCTGGCCGCTACCGCGCCTACCTGGCGCCAGCGGCCATGGACGAGATCGCGGGCATGCTCGGCTGGGGAGGCTTCTCGGCCCAGGCCCTGGCCACCGGCAACAGCCCATTGCAACGCCTGTACACCGGTGATGCCCAGCTCGATCCACGGGTTGGCTTCTCGGAGCAGGTCAGCGGTTCGCTGAGCCCGTCGTTCTCCAGCGAGGGCTCGCCCCGCGAGGACGTAGCGCTGATCGTCGAAGGCCGGGGCAGCGCGCGCCTGGTCAGCCCTCGCAGCGCGGCAGAGTTCGCCCTGCAGGGCAACGGCGCCGACAGCTACGAGGCACCGTGCGCCCTGAGCCTGGCACCTGGGGAGCTGGCGTCGGCGGATATCCTGGCGCGCCTGGGCACCGGGCTGTACATCAGCAACCTCTGGTACCTGAACTATTCAGACCTGCCGGCAGCGCGCATGACCGGCCTGACGCGCTTCGCCACGTTCTGGGTGGAAGACGGCCAGATCCAGGGCCCGGTCAGCACCATGCGCTTCGACGACAGCCTCTACAATCTGCTGGGCCCTCAGCTGGAGGACCTGACCCGCGAACGCGAGCTGATCCTGTCGACCAGCACCTATGGGCAACGGCAAACCGGATCGAGTCATCTGCCCGGGGCGTTGGTCAGAGGATTGACGCTGACACTGTAACGCCACGCCCCTGTGGGAGCGCCGGTTAGGCGCTTCCACAGGGAACTGCGCACTTTTCAGGATAGAGGCCATGCCCGAACGCGCCCCGCTCGACCCTACCACCGCCCGCTGGATCCCCTGGGTGGTGGCCATCGCCTTCTTCATGCAGTCGCTCGACGGCACCATCCTCAACACCGCGCTGCCGGCCATGGCCCGCTCGCTGGCAGAAGACCCGCTGCGCATGCAGGGCGTGATCATCGCCTACATGCTCACCGTAGCCCTGCTGATTCCGGCTTCGGGCTGGATCGCCGACCGCTTCGGCACCAAGCACATCTTCTTCGGCGCCATCCTGCTGTTCAGCCTGGGCTCGCTGCTGTGCGCGGCGGCCAACAGCCTGGGCTTTCTGATCATCGCCCGCGTCATCCAGGGCCTGGGCGGTGCCCTGATGCTGCCGGTCGGGCGATTGGTGGTGCTGCGCGCCTACCCACGCTCGGAGCTGGTGCGGATCATGAGCTTCATCACCATTCCCGGCCTGCTGGGCCCGCTGCTGGGCCCAACCGTCGGCGGCTGGCTGGTGGAAATCCTCAGTTGGCACTGGATCTTCCTGCTCAACCTGCCGGTCGGCGCGCTGGGGTGCTACGCGGTATGGAAGTTCATCCCCGACCTGCGCGGCAGCGAACGCACCACCTTCGATGGACCCGGATTCATCCTGTTCGGCGCCGCGATGGTGCTGATCACCATCGCCATGGAGGGCCTGGGCGAGTTGCACCTGCCACACCTGCGGGTGATGTTGCTGCTGTTCGCCGGCATGGCCTGCCTTGCCGCCTACTGGCTGCGCGCCGGGCGTGACCCGGAGCCGCTGTTCTCGCCCAGCCTGTTCCGCGTACGTACCTTTGCCATCGGCATCCTCGGCAACCTGTTCGCCCGCCTGGGCAGCGGCGCCCTGCCCTTCCTGGTGCCGCTGCTGCTGCAGGTGGCGCTGGGCTATTCGCCGGCCCAGGCCGGCATGAGCATGATCCCGCTGGCCGCCGCGGCGATGATCGCCAAGTCGGTGGCGCGGCCACTGATCGAACGCCTCGGCTATCGCATCATCCTCACCGGCAACACGCTGTTGCTGGGGGTACTGCTGGCCAGCCTGGGACTGGTCGACGAACAGACGCCCTATTGGCTGCTGCTGATGCAGTTGGGCTTGCTGGGCGCGGTGAATTCGCTGCAGTTCACCGCGATGAACACGGTGACGCTGATCGACCTCGACGACGCCAGCGCCAGCAGCGGCAACAGCCTGCTGTCGGTGGTCGCACAACTGTCGCTGAGCCTGGGCGTGGCCTGCGCCGGTGCGCTGCTCGGCGGCTTTACCGCCTCGGGGAGCGCAGAGGGAGTGGAAACCACGCTGGGCGCGTTCCAGTTGACCTTCCTGACCATCGGCCTGATGGCGATGCTGGCCGCGGCGATTTTCCTGCAACTGTCGCCGACGGACGGAAGGCGTGCCCGTCGTCCGGAAGAACACGTGGAAACGTAGGGCGAATGGCCATGAGGCTGGTAGACTGTGCGGCATTTTTCGCTTCGCACCGCAGGCCCGCCTCGTGACCACCGAATCCACCGCTTTCGCCTCCCTGCCGCTGTCCGCCGCCATGCTGGCCAACCTGGACGCCCTGGGCTATGCCTCGATGACCCCGATCCAGGCCCAGAGCCTGCCGGTCATCCTCAAGGGCCAGGACCTGATCGCCCAGGCCAAGACCGGCAGCGGCAAGACCGCCGCCTTCGGCATCGGCCTGCTCAATCCGATCAACCCGCGCTTCTTCGGCTGCCAGGCGCTGGTGCTGTGCCCGACGCGCGAACTGGCCGACCAGGTCGCCAAGGAGCTGCGCCGCCTGGCCCGCGCCGAGGACAACATCAAGATCCTCACCCTCTGCGGCGGCGTCTCGCTGGGTCCGCAGATCGCCTCGCTGGAGCACGGTGCGCACATCATCGTCGGCACCCCGGGCCGCATCCAGCAGCACCTGGACAAGGGCACCCTGGACCTGAAGGGGCTCAACACCCTGGTACTCGACGAAGCCGACCGCATGCTCGACATGGGCTTCTTCGACGCCATCGCCGCAATCATCGGCAAGACCCCATCGCGCCGCCAGACCCTGCTGTTCTCGGCCACCTACCCGGCCGGCATCGCGCAACTGGCCGCCGACTTCATGCGCAAGCCGCAGCAGGTCACGGTCGAGAGCCAGCACAGCGACAACCAGATCGAGCAGCGTTTCATCGAGATCGACCCGCAGCAGCGCCTGGAGGCGGTTACCCGCGTACTGGGCCACTACCGCCCGCAGTCGTGCGTGGCGTTCTGCTTCACCAAGCAGCAGTGCGAGGATCTGGTCGCCCACCTGACCGCCAAGGGCATCGTCGCCCAGGCCCTGCACGGTGATCTGGAACAGCGTGACCGCGACCAGGTGCTGACGATGTTCGCCAACCGCAGCAGCTCGGTGCTGGTGGCCACCGATGTCGCCGCCCGCGGCCTGGATATCGACGGCCTGGACCTTGTGATCAACGTGGAACTGGCGCGCGATGCCGAGATCCATGTGCACCGCGTCGGGCGTACCGGCCGCGCCGGCGAGAAAGGCGTGGCGATCAGCCTGGTGGCCCCGGCCGAAGGCCACCGCGCCCAGGCCATCGAAGACCTGCAGAAGCGCCCGCTGCGCTGGGAGCAGTTGGACAGCCTGAAGAGCAAGGGCGGTGAACCACTGCTGCCGACCATGACCACCCTGTGCATCGCCGCCGGGCGCAAGGACAAACTGCGTCCGGGCGATATCCTCGGCGCCCTGACCGGCGATGCCGGGCTGCCGGGCAAGCAGGTGGGCAAGATCGCGATTTTCGATTTCGTGGCCTTCGTGGCGGTCGAGCGGGCCGTGGCCAAGCAGGCGATGCAGCGGCTGAACAGCGGCAAGATCAAGGGACGAGCCCTGAAGGTCCGTATCGTCTGAACTATTTTGCGGCTGCTTTGCAGCCCATCGCAGGCAAGCCAGCTCCCACAGGGAATGCACCCGGCCTAGACTCTGGGGATCCTGTGGGAGCTGGCTTGCCTGCGATGGACCGCGAAGCGGCCCCGGCAATCCATGAGGTAACACCGTGCACTCCACCGACGTGATCATCCTCGGCGCCGGCGCCGCCGGCCTGATGTGTGCCCAGCTCAGCGCGCGCCGCGGCCGCCGCGTGCTGCTGCTCGACCATGCCAACAAGCCGGGCAAGAAAATCCTCATGTCCGGTGGCGGGCGCTGCAACTTCACCAACATGTACACCGAGCCCGCCAATTTCCTTTCGCAGAACCCGCATTTTTGCAAGTCGGCGCTGGCCCGCTACACCCAGTGGGACTTCATCGATCTGGTCGCCAAGCACGGCGTGCCGTACCACGAGAAGAAGCTCGGCCAGCTGTTCTGCGACAACAAGTCCAGCGACATCCTCGACATGCTCCTGGCCGAGTGCGACGAGGCTGGCGCCGAGCTGCGGATGAACACCAGCATCGAACGGATCGAGAAAACCGACAGCGGTTATCGCCTGCAGACCAGTGCCGGAGAATTTGCCTGCCAGTCGCTGGTGATCGCGACCGGCGGTCTGTCGATCCCGACCCTGGGCGCAACCGGCTTCGGCTACCAGGTCGCCCGCCAGTTCGGCCACGCCCTGCTGCCGACCCGCGCCGCGCTGGTGCCGTTCACCATTACCGAGCCCCAGCTCAAGGCATTGTGCACTGAGCTCTCCGGCACGTCGCTGGACTGCATTGCCAGTTGCAACGGCACCAGTTTTCGCGAAAACCTGCTGTTCACTCACCGCGGCCTGAGCGGCCCGGCGATCCTGCAGATTTCCTCGTACTGGGAAGCGGGCGACACGCTGGAGATCAACCTGTTGCCCGACCGCGACGCACTGGAGTGGCTGCAAGGCGTGCAGGCCGAGCGCCCCAACAGCGAGCTGAAGACCGTGCTGGGCGAGGTGTTCACCCGCAAGCTGGCGACCCTGCTGGCCGAGCAGTGGTTCGTTTCGAAACCCCTGAAGCAGTACACCCCGGCAGAATTGACCCAGATCGCCGGGCAGCTCGCGGCTTGGCAACTGGTTCCTGCAGGCACCGAAGGCTACCGCACCGCGGAAGTGACCCTGGGCGGCGTCGACACCCGCGAGGTGTCGTCCAAGACCATGGAATCGCTCAAGAGCCCGGGATTGTTCTTCATCGGCGAGGTGCTGGACGTCAGCGGCCACCTGGGCGGGTTCAATTTCCAGTGGGCGTGGGCTTCTGCCAACGCAGCGGCGCAGTTCGTTTAGAGTAGAATCCTTTCAGCACGGAACGCTTCTTGCTGGTCTGTGCCGGGAAGATTTGACCGAGTGCGCTGCCTTTCGCGGGCAAGCCCGCTCCCACAGGATAGTGCTGGCCTTGTGGGAGCGGGCTTGCCCGCGAAAGGCAGCGCAGCCGCGTCGGTCCCAAGGTCCTCATTCGAACTCTGTCCAGCAGGCCACTATGTCATCGAGCTCGTTCCGCCATTCATTGCGTCGCTTGTGGGGCCAAGACAAGTTCAGCTATGCCATCCGGGTGACCATCGCCCTGACCGGCACCATGGCCTGGTGCTGGTACCAGAACGAGATGAGCCTGCTCATCCCGTTGTTCCTCGGCATCATCGCCAGCGCCCTGGCCGAGACCGACGACGGCTGGCAGGGCCGTCTCAGTGCGCTGGCCGTCACGCTGGTATGTTTCGCCATCGCCGCGTTGTCGGTCGAGCTGCTCTTCCCCTACCCCTGGATCTTCGCCGGCTCACTGGCCCTGGCAGCCTTTGGCCTGACGATGCTCGGTGCCCTTGGCGAACGCTATGGAGCCATCGCCTCGGCGACGCTGATCCTGTCGGTGTACACCATGATCGGCGTTGACCAGCGCGGCGGCGTGGTCACGGATTTCTGGCACGAGCCGCTGCTGCTGGTGGCTGGTGCCGCGTGGTACGGGGCGCTCTCGGTACTCTGGCAGGCGCTGTTCTCCAACCAGCCGGTGCAGCAGAGCCTGGCCAAGCTGTTCTACGAGCTGGGCAGCTACCTCAAGCTCAAGGCCAGCCTGTTCGAACCGGTGCGCACCCTCGACGTGGAGGCCACGCGCCTGGAGCTGGCCAAGCAGAACGGCAAGGTGGTGGCCGCGCTCAATGCCGCCAAGGAAATCATCCTGCACCGGGTCGGCAACAGCCAGCCCAGCTCCAAGGTCAGTCGCTACCTGAAGCTGTACTTCCTGGCCCAGGACATCCACGAGCGCGTCAGCGCCTCGCACTACCCCTACAACGCCCTGAGCGAGGCGTTCTTCCACAGCGATGTGATGTTCCGCTGCCAGCGCCTGCTGCGCAAACAGGGTTCATCCTGCCAGGAACTGGCCCGTTCGATCCGCCTGCGCCAGCCGTTCGTGCTCGCCAGCGGCTACCCCGAGGCGCTGGAAGACCTGAACGCCTCGCTGGAGCATCTGCGCACCCAGAACAACCCGGCCTGGCGCAGCCTCCTGCGCTCGCTGCGGGCACTGGCGGTGAACCTGGCCACGCTGGACCGCTTGCTCGGCGCGGCCAGCAACCCCGACAGCCTCGCCGACGCCAGCGACAGCAGCCTGCTCGACCGCTCGCCGCGCACGTTCAAGGAGGTATGGAAACGCCTGCGCACCCAGCTCACGCCCACTTCGCTGCTGTTCCGTCATGCCCTGCGCCTGCCGCTGGCGCTGTCGATCGGCTATGGCATGGTGCACCTGATCCATCCCACGCAAGGCTACTGGATCATCCTTACCACCCTGTTCGTCTGCCAGCCCAACTATGGCGCGACGCGGCGCAAGCTGGTGCAGCGGATCTTCGGTACCGCCATCGGCCTGACGGTTGGCTGGGCGCTGTTCGACCTGTTCCCCAACCCGATCGTCCAGTCGCTGTTCGCGGTGGTCGCTGGCGTGGTGTTCTTCGTCAACCGCACCACACGCTACACCCTGGCCACGGCGGCGATCACGCTGATGGTACTGTTCTGCTTCAACCAGATCGGCGATGGCTACGGGCTGTTCCTGCCGCGCCTGTTCGACACCCTGGTGGGCGCCCTGATCGCGATCCTTGCGGTGTTCCTGTTCCTGCCCGACTGGCAGGGGCGACGCCTGAACAAGGTGCTGGCCAACACCCTGACCTGCGCCAGCCTGTACCTGCGCCAGATCATGCAGCAGTACGCCAACGGCAAGCGCGACGACCTCGCCTACCGCCTGGCCCGGCGCAACGCCCACAATGCCGACGCGGCGTTGTCTACCACGCTGTCGAACATGCTCATGGAGCCGGGGCACTTCCGCAAGGAGGCCGATGTCGGTTTCCGCTTCCTGGTGCTGTCGCACACCTTGCTCAGCTACCTGTCAGGGCTGGGCGCACACCGGGACACGGCGTTGCCTGCCGAAGTACACGAGCAGTTGATCGATGGCGTCGGCAGCAGCCTGGCGCGCAGTCTCGACGAGATCGCCAATGGCCTGGCGGCGCGGCTGCCAGTGGCCATTCACAGCGATGAAGAAGAAGCGCTGGCCAACCAGCTGGAGCAGATGCCCGAGGAGCTGGATGAGCATCAGCGACTGGTACAGACCCAGTTGGCGTTGATCTGCCGGCAACTGGGGCCGTTGCGTACATTGGCGGCGCATCTGATCAAGGAAGGGGAGCCGGCTTGAGTCGGCTGTCCGCACCAGCCCTACCGCGGGACGAGTCGGGGCGTGACAGGGCCGCTCCCACAGGAATTGGGCTGAACTTTAAATTTTGAGCAAGACAGTTGCTCCCAGATGTTCAGGCCTGCACTGTACCTGTGGGAGCGGGCTCGTCCCGCGATAGGGCCGGCGCCGACACTCCAGGTCACAAGCCATACTGCTTCAACAACCGCGCATAGCTGCCATCGGCCTTCATCGCTGCAATCGCCCGCTCGAAACGCTCGACGATCTGCCGATGCTCAGGATGCTGAAGGCTGACGAGGATATGCAGGCTGTTCTCCCCCAGCGGCCGCTCGACGAAATCCACCGCCTCGCGCACCTCCTGCGGCTCACGCTGCAGGTTGTAGCGCGCCACGTACTCGTCCTCGACCGCCAGGTCCACGCGCCCTGCCGCCAGCATGCGGATCGCCGACGGGAAGTTGCGCACCGCCACCTTGTTCAGCCGGCTGTCGCCATCGAACGCTTGTGAGTAGGCGTAGTCACGCACAACAGCGATGCTGTACGGATAAAGATCGGCCAGTCGCTTGAAGCCAAGTACCTCGCGCTGGCGCTTGAGCAGGCGAATACGGTTGGTCAGGTAGGCCCCCGAGAACTGGCCCAGGCGAGTACGCGATTCGTTGTACCAGGCATTGATAAGCACGTCGTAGCGCCCCTCGCCAATCCCCAGCAGCGCCCGCGCCCAGGGCACTTCCTCGAACTCGCTGGCGTACCCGGCGCGGGTGAGTGCCGTAGTGACGATGCTGGTGGCCAGGCCTCCGCCCGGCATGGCACTGTCGGAGAACGGCGGCCATTTGTCAGCCACCAGGCGCAGCGGTGGCTGCGCCGCCGCGAGCGCCGTGAACATCATTGCGGTCAATCCCAGAACGCAAAGCAGTGGCCGCATGCTCAGTTCCTTTCGCAGTTGAGAGCCCCACACTGATTACGGGAGAGTACACAAAGGCGACAGGCAACGGCAGCGGACGATGATGTCATTTAGCCTCTATTTTGGCCGAACTGTGCGAGCAGGTCTCCTTGGCGGCTTGCCCCGAGGGACATCAATGCGCACCGCGCGATCTGCGCGTCTTGCACCGCCACGCCGGTCAGGTCAGCCAACGTGATCGCGGCATCCTGCGTACGACCACTTGCCTGCCCAGCCAGCAACGCGCCGATCTCGATCAGGTCGCCAGGTGCAATGAGCCCGGAATCCAGGGCGTGGGACACCTCGCCGTAGCGGCTGCATTGCCCGATAGCGTCCACCACGATGCAATCGGCGGCGGCTACCAGCGCCGGGTCGAGCTCCTGCTTGCCAGGCCCATCGGCGCCCACTGCGGTGATATGGGTGCCGGGCTGTATCCATTCACGCTGCAGCAGCGGCTCGCGCGAAGGCGTGGTGCAGACGATCAGGTTGGCGGACTCGGCAAGCTCGCGGGCCTCATGAGTGGTGCGCACCTCGAAGCCCAGCCCTTCGGCGAACCGTCGATAGTCCGCAAGCCGCCCGGCATCGCGGCCCCAGGCGATCAGACGGCGGCAGTCGGTGACCGGCAGCAGTTGTTCGAGCTGCATCCGCGCCTGCACTCCGCTGCCCAGTACACCGATTGCCCGTACCTTGCGCGGCGCCAACAGGCGGGCGACGACACGCCCGGCCAGTGCAGTGCGCAGGCAGGTCAGCCAGCCTTGGTCCTGGAGCAGCGCCAGCGGTTGGCCGGTACTGGCCGAAAACACCAGCATCAAGCCATCGTTGCTTTCCAGGCCCTTGGACGGGTTGTCGTAGAAACCGCTGGAGACTTTCACCGTGAAGGTATCGCTGCCCTGCAGCCAGGCGGACTTCACGCAGCAGTCGCCGTTTTGTTCGGTGAAGGCGAAATTCTGCACCGGTGGCACATGCACCTCGCCCGCGGAGAAGGCGATAAAACCCTCTTCGATGAGGCGTACCGCCAAATCCCGGTCGAGGATTTCGACCAGTTGCGCCTTGTCGATGATCCTCATTGGATCGCCTCCAGGAACTTCTCCAGCACGATGTTGCGCCCGCACAGCACCACCGCGACCTTCTTGCCCTGGAACTCACCAGCCAGTTTCTGCATGCCTGCGACGGCAACCCCTGCCGCCCCTTCGATGATCCAGCGGTCGTGGGCTGCGACGTCGCGCATGGCTGCGCTGATCTCAGCCTCGCTGACCAGCACGGTGCGATGCAGCAACTGCTGGCACAGGGGGAAGGTGATGGCGCCGGGCTCGACGCCGCCGGCCGTGCCGTCCGACAGGGTATCGAGTTCTTGCATCTCGATGATCCGCCCCTCCTCCAGCGAGCGCTGCAGGGTGGGTGCGTTGGCCGGCCAGCAGCCGATGACCTGCACCGAGGGTGCAAGCGCGCGCAATGCAGCGCCAATGCCCGAGATCAAGCCGCCACCACCGACAGCGACGAAAACCGCGTCCAGGTCCGGCGCCTGCTCGAACAGCTCCATGCCGATGGTGCCCTGGCCAGCGATGATCTGCGCGTCGTTGTAGGGGGAGACGAAAGGCTTGCCCTGCAGCTTGGCCTGGCGAGCCGCCTCAAGCTCGACCGACAGCGGGTCACTGTCGAGTTCGATAACCTCGGCCCCCAGGCCGCGCATGGCCCGGATCTTCAGCGGCGAGGCGCTGCTGCTGACGTACACGGTGACCGGCACACCCAGCAACTGCCCGGCCAGTGCAAGGCCCTGCCCGTGATTGCCGGAAGAGGCGGTGATCACGCCAGCCTGACGCTGCGTAGGGTCGAGCAGGCGCAGCTTGTTGCTGGCCCCGCGGAATTTGAAGGAGCCGGTGTGCTGCAGATGTTCGCACTTGAGATGAACATTGCAGCCGCTCTGGCGGGAGAGATCCGGGCTGTGGCTGAGCGGCGTGACCGCGACCTGGGGACGAAGGGCTTCATGGGCTTCGCGGATGGCGTGGGGCAGGGTGTCCAGGATGGTCATGGGGGCTCCTTGGGCGATGCGCAGGGGCAAACACCACGATGTAGAATTAAATTCTACCGTAGACTATTTTTCCAGACATTGAAAGCCTGTCGTTTGCCAGCGGTGGCCTCAGCCTTCGCGCAACGCCTTCACATACTTGTACACCGTCGCCCGTCCCATCCCCAGCACGTTGGCCACGTAGTCGTGGGCGCTCTTGCCGCGGAACGCGCCCTCCCCGTGCAGCGCCTCGACCAACTGCCGCTTCTGCTCGCGATCCAGCCCGCCCAGGCTCAATCCGCGTGCCTGCAACCAGGCATGCAGGAAGGTGTTGATGCGCTCCTGCCAGTCGTCGCGGAACAATGCCTGCGGTTGCGGCAACAGGCGGCTGGCCTGGAAGAACGCCTCCAGCGCATCGCGCGCCTGCTCGAGAATCGAAACGTTGAGGTTGATGCAGATCAGCGCCTCGGGCTGGCCGCTGGCGTCGCGCATCACGCTGCTGATCGAACGGATTTTCTGCCCGTTCCAGTTGAGCTTTTCATACGGCCCCAGGCGGGTGCTGTCATCGAGCTGGCTGGGCAGGTCGTCGAGCCCGGAATCATCGCCGAGCTGGCGCTTGGAAATGTTGTTGGCGATATGCACCACCGTCTGGCTGGCCAGGTCGTGCACCACCACTTCGGCATGCGGGAACAACAGGGCTGCGATGCCCTCGGCCATGGCGGCGTAGTTGCTGAAGCGGCTGGACGGCATGAACGTGTCCTGGAGGGTGGTCATGGATAGCCGAGCACTTCGCGAATAGTGCGCAGGTGCTGGATGATCCACTGCTTGTCGATCGCACCCCATTCACGGATGCGGTAGTGGCCAGCGTGGTTGCGCGCGCCGCTCTGCTGCTCGAATTCGCAGACGATATCCAGGTCGGCGAGCGCGGCGATGGTGTCCTGGGCAGTACGCCGCGGCATGCCGGTGGCTTCCATCAGCGCGGGCACGCTGGTGGCGGTCTGGCTATCGATCAGCCAGGCCACGTAGAGACGGCGATAGAAGCTGCTCTTGGTCTTGCTCACGTCCATGCTGATGGGATCCTCATGCATTGCCTGGCAATTCGCGCCAGGTCAGGTAGACACGCAAGTCGAACTCCAGTTGATGGTAGTCCGGCTCCATGTGCTGGCACAGCTGGTAGAACGCCTTGTTGTGGTCGCGCTCACGCAGGTGCGCCAGCTCGTGCACCACGATCATGCGCAGAAACTGCGGCGCCGCGTCCTTGAACAACGAGGCGATGCGGATTTCCTTCTTGGCCTTGAGGTTGCCCCCCTGCACCCGCGACACAGCCGTGTTCAGGCCCAGGGCCCGGTGGGTGAGGTCGAGGCGGTTGTCGTAGAGCACCTTGTCCAGCGGCGGGGCGCTGCGCAGGTACTGCTGACGCAGGTCCTGGGCATAGAGGTAAAGCGCCTTGTCGCTCTGCACCTCGTGGCGCGCGGGGTAGCGCTGCTGCAGGTAACCGCCCAGGCGATCGCTGGCGATCATCTGGCGGACCTGTTCCTGCAGGTGCGGGGGGTAGGCTTGCAAGTAGCGTAGCGTGGTCATGGGGTGGGAGTTTACCGAATTGGTGAGGGCCTGTGGTTGGCCGGGCTGGCCCTTTCGCGGGCAAGCCCGCTCCTACAGGACGCAAAATTTGGCTAGGATGCTGTATTCGCCCCTGCTCGAAGCACTCACCATGCCCAAAGCCAGCAAGATCACCGACCCGTCCTACGAACTGATGGACGACCACGAAGGCCATTCGCTGATCTACCGCCAGCACGGCTTCCCGAGCCCGCTGGTGCGTTGGCACTTCCACAAGGAATACGAGCTGCACCTGATCGTCGCCAGCTCCGGCAAGGTGTTCATCGGCGACTACATCGGCAACTTCGCCCCGGGCACGCTGTTTCTCACGGGGCCGAACCTGCCGCACAACTGGATCAGCCAGGTGGCCGCCGACGAGGTGGTCGATACCCGCGACATGCTGGTCAACTTCACTGACGAAGTGCTCGAGCAAGGCAGCCAGGTATTCTCCGAGCTCAACCAGCTGACGCCACTGCTGGCCCGTGCCAGCTATGGCATCGAATTTCGCGACCCGCGCCTGATCGCCGAGAGCCAGCAACTGATGCAACGCATCTCGCAAAGTGCCGGCATGACGCGCCTGGGATACTTTTTTATCCTCATGGAACAGCTGGCTGCCTGCGAGGACTACCAGTTGCTGTCCACCGTCACCTCCTCGCAGCTGGCCGATGAACACAACGTCGACCGCATCAACCGCGCGGTGGACTACATCTTCCAGCACTACGCCCAGGACCTCACCCAGAACGAGGTCGCCGAGCACCTGGGCATGACCCCCACCTACTTCTCGCGCTTCTTCAAGCAGGCCGCCGGGCGTGGCTTCGTCGAGTTCGTCAATCGCCTGCGGATCAGCAAGTCCTGCGAGCTGCTGGCCCGCAGCGACCTGCCGGTGACCGAGGTGTGCTTCGAATCCGGCTTCAGCAACCTGTCCAACTTCAACCGGCGTTTCCAGCAGCTCAAGGGCATGACACCGTCGGGCTACCGCAGCCTGGTCACTCAGCGCCTGACCGAGCAGAACCTTTCCTGAAACGTTTGAGCAGTGCATCACACTGCAAATACCCCAGTGCAAAAAAGTATCGGCCCGCGTGCAGTCGAGGCTTTGTTGCGCTGGCGATGCAGGAGTGTAATCGGCAACCAGCGACACAAAAAAAACAATAGTGACTTCCGCGCCGCCCTGCGGTCCGGAAGAGGAGTTCAACGATGAACGACTCGATCAAGGCCTGCGTGGCCGTTGCCTGTCTGAGCCTGCCGGTGTTTGCCCAGGCTGCCGAAACCCTGACCATTGCCACCGTCAACAACAACGACATGATCCGCATGCAGCGGCTGTCCAAGGTGTTCGAGGAACAGCACCCGGACATCAAGCTCAAGTGGGTGGTGCTCGAAGAGAACGTCCTGCGCCAACGCCTGACCACCGATATCGCGACACAAAGCGGACAGTTCGACGTGCTCACCATAGGCATGTACGAAGCCGCGCTGTGGGGCGCCAAGGGTTGGCTGGAGCCCATGAAGGACCTGCCTGCCGACTATCAGCTCGACGATGTCTTCCCTTCGGTGCGCGACGGCCTGTCGGTCAAGGGCACGCTCTACGCCCTCCCCTTCTATGCCGAAGCCTCGATCACCTACTACCGCAAGGACCTGTTCCAGCAGGCCGGGCTGCAGATGCCCGAGCAACCGACCTGGACCCAACTGGGCGAGTTCGCCGCCAAGCTCAACAAACCCGAAGCCGGCCAGTACGGCATCTGCCTGCGCGGCAAGGCCGGCTGGGGTGAGAACATGGCGCTCATCGGCACCCTGGCCAATGCCTTCGGCGCCCGCTGGTTCAACGAGCAGTGGCAGCCGGAGTTCACCGGCAGCGAGTGGACCAAGGCGCTGAACTTCTACGTCGACACCATGAAGCAGTACGGCCCGCCCGGCGCCTCCAGCAATGGCTTCAATGAGAACCTGGCGCTGTTCAACAGCGGCAAGTGCGCGATGTGGGTCGACGCCAGCGTCGCCGGCTCGTTCGTCACCGACAAGAGCCAGAGCAAGGTCGTGGACGATGTGGGCTTCACCTTCGCGCCGAAGGAAGTCACCGACAAGGGCGCGACCTGGCTGTATTCCTGGGCGCTGGCGATCCCCACCAGTTCCAAGTCCAAGGACGCGGCCAAGACCTTCAGCACCTGGGCCACCTCCCAGGCCTATGGCCAGCTGGTCGCCGACAAGGAAGGCGTGGCCAACGTGCCGCCAGGCACCCGCGCCTCCACCTACAGCGAGGCCTACCTGCAGGCCGCACCGTTCGCCAAGGTCACGCTGGAGTCACTGAAGAAGGTCGACCCCAACCATCCGACCCTCAAGCCTGTGCCCTACGTGGGTATCCAGCTGGTGACCATTCCTGAGTTCCAGGCCATCGGCACCCAGGTCGGCAAGCTGTTCTCCGCCGCCCTGACCGGCCAGATGAAGCCTGAACAGGCGTTGGCCGCCGCCCAGTCGTCCACCGAACGCGAGATGAAACGCGCCGGCTACCCCAAGTAGACCGCCACTGACCGCCAGCACGCCGCCCTCGGTGTGCCGGCGGCCGGCTGCTCGCCCCTTTCTGCCGTACACGGAGTCGTCATGAACACCTCGGCCCTCGACACCCCGACCCACGCCCCCGCCCGCCCCGGCAAACGCCGCGTCGGCCCCGGCTGGTTCCTGGTCAGCCCTTCGGTGGCGCTGCTGCTGTTATGGATGATCGTGCCCCTGGGCATGACCCTGTATTTCTCGCTGATCCGCTACAACCTGCTGTACCCCGGCGAGAACGACTTCGTCGGCCTGGAGAACTTCAGCTTCTTCGTCACCGATGCCGGCTTCCTGCCCGGCGCCCTGAATACCCTGACCCTGGTCGGCAGCGTGCTGGCGATCAGCGTGGTGTTCGGCGTGCTCATCGCCGCGCTGCTGGAGGCTGGTGAGTTCTGGGGCCGCGGCGTGGTGCGCGTGCTGCTGATCTCGCCGTTCTTCATCATGCCCACGGTCAGCGCGCTGCTGTGGAAGAACCTGATCTTCCACCCGGTGTCCGGGATCCTCGCGGCGGTCTGGCGCCTGTTCGGCGCGCAGCCGGTGGACTGGCTGGCGCACTATCCATTGCTGTCGATCATCCTGATCGTGTCGTGGCAATGGCTGCCGTTCGCCATCCTGATCCTGATGACCGCCATGCAGTCGCTGGACCAGGAACAGAAGGAGGCCGCACGCCTGGACGGCGCCGGCCCGCTGGCGATCTTCTGGCACCTGACCCTGCCGCACCTGGCGCGGCCGATCGCCGTGGTGGTGATGATCGAGACCATCTTCCTGCTGTCGGTGTTCGCCGAGATCTTCACCACCACCAGCGGCGGGCCGGGCTACGAGTCCACCAACCTCGCCTACCTGATCTACAACCAGGCATTGCTGCAGTTCGACGTCGGCATGGCGTCGGCCGGTGGCCTGATCGCCGTGCTGATCGCCAACATCGCCGCCATCGTGCTGGTGCGCATGATCGGCAAGAACCTCACCGAGCGCAGCTGAGGAGCCCTCCATGCTGACACTGAAGCAAACCCGCCGCCTGCGCGATGCGCTGATCGGCCTGCTGTGCTGGGGCATTGCCCTGGCGATCTTCTTCCCGATCTTCTGGATGCTGCTGACCAGCTTCAAGACCGAGCTCGACGCCTTCGCCACGCCGCCGCAGTTCATCTTCCACCCGACGCTGGAGAACTACCTGCACATCAACGAGCGCAGCGACTACTTCGCCTACGCCTGGAACTCGGTGCTGATCTCGTTCTCCGCAACCCTGCTGTGCATGCTGATCGCAGTGCCTGCGGCCTACTCGATGGCGTTCTTCGAAACCCGCCACACCAAACGCACGCTGCTGTGGATGCTGTCGACCAAGATGCTGCCACCGGTGGGCGTGCTGATGCCGATCTACCTGCTGGCCAAGCAGTTCGGCCTGCTCGATTCACGGCTGTCGCTGATCATCGTCTACACCCTGATCAACCTGCCGATCGTGGTGTGGATGGTGTACACCTACTTCAAGGACATCCCCGTCGACATCCTCGAAGCGGCGCGCCTGGACGGCGCCGGCACCTGGCAGGAAATCTTGCGCGTGCTGCTGCCGATCGCCCGTGGCGGCCTCGCCTCGACCGTGCTGCTGTCGCTGATCCTGTGCTGGAACGAGGCGTTCTGGTCGCTCAACCTGACCTCTTCGGCCGCCGCACCGCTGACCGCGCTGGTGGCCTCCTACTCAAGTCCCGAAGGCCTGTTCTGGGCCAAGCTCTCGGCCGTCTCGACCCTGGCCTGTGCACCGATCCTTATCTTCGGCTGGATCAGCCAGAAGCAACTGGTGCGCGGGCTGTCGTTCGGGGCGGTGAAATGAATACCCCCAACTACACCATTCCTGTAGGAGCGGGCTTGCCCGCGAAGCAAACACTGCGGTGCATGGCACCGGCTATGCCGGTGTTCGCGGGCGAGCCCGCTCCTACAGGACTCTGCAAAACCTCAATTTTTCCTGGCCACTGCACAGGTAACTCGACATGGCTGACCTGAAGATCCGCAACCTGCAAAAAGGCTTTGATGGCCACGCCATCATCAAGGGCATCGACCTGGACGTGCACGACCGTGAATTCGTGGTGTTCGTCGGGCCATCCGGCTGTGGCAAGTCGACCTTGCTGCGCTTGATCGCCGGCCTCGAAGAGGTCAGCAGCGGCAGCATCACCCTTGATGGCGTCGACATCACCGACACTGCACCCGCCAAGCGCAACCTGGCCATGGTGTTCCAGACCTACGCCCTGTATCCGCACATGACCGTGCGCAAGAACCTGTCGTTCGCCCTGGACCTGGCGGGGGTGGCCAAGGCCGAGGTCGCCAGCAAGGTCGACAACGCCGCGCGCATTCTTGAGCTGCAACCGATGCTCGAGCGCAAGCCGCGCCAGCTCTCTGGCGGCCAGCGCCAGCGGGTGGCCATCGGCCGGGCGATCGTGCGTAACCCGAAGATCTTCCTGTTCGACGAGCCGCTGTCCAACCTCGACGCCGCCCTGCGCGTGCAGATGCGCCTGGAGCTCTCGCGCCTGCACAAGGAACTGGCGGCGACCATGATCTACGTGACCCACGACCAGGTCGAGGCGATGACCCTGGCCGACAAGGTGGTGGTGCTCAACGCCGGTCGCATCGAGCAGGTCGGCTCGCCGCTGGAGCTGTACCACCATCCGGCAAACCTGTTCGTCGCAGGTTTTCTCGGCACACCGAAGATGGGCTTCCTGCGCGGGCACCTGAGCCGCATCCAGGGCAACCAGTGCGAGGTCGCCCTCGAGTGCGGCGCCCGTATCGCCCTGCCGCTATGCGCAGGCGAACTGGCCACCGGCAGCCAGATCACCCTGGGCATTCGCCCGGAGCACCTGAGCATCAGCCGCAGCGGTCACGGCGAGCATGGCTCGCTGCAGGTCACCGCCGATGTCAGCGAACGCCTGGGCAGCGACAGCTACTGCCACGTGCGCAGCGCCTCCGGCGAGATGCTCACCGTGCGGGTCCGCGGCGACTTCGCGCCCGAGTACGGCGAACAATTGGAACTGAGCTTCGATCCGGCGCACTGCCATCTGTTCGACAGCACCGGCAAGGCCCTGGACAAACGACTGCAACAGGCGGCCTGAGCCGTCTTCAAGGATTTTTCGATGAAACTCAACCAGCGCAATCTCGACAAGCTGGCGACCGCGGTCGCACGCCCCGCCTATGACCCGGCGCAACTGCGCCAGGGCATCGTGCACATCGGTGTCGGCGGCTTCCATCGTGCCCACCAGGCCGCCTATACCGACGCCCTGATGAACCGCGGCGAAGCCCTCCACTGGGCGATCTGCGGCGCCGGCCTGCGCAGCGAAGACCGCGCCATGCGCGACGCCCTGGCCAGCCAGGACCACCTCTACACCCTGTTCGAGCTGGGCGAAAACCCCGACACCGAGGTGCGTGTAATCGGTGCCATCAGCGGCATGCTGCTGGCAGAAAGCGACAGCCAGGCATTGCTCGACAAACTTGCCGACCCGGCCATCCGCATCGTCTCGCTGACCATCACCGAGGGCGGCTACTGCATCGACGACAGCACGGGCGAGTTCCTCGAGAACCTGCCGATGATCCAGCACGACCTGGCCAGGCCTGACCAGCCGCACAGCGTATTCGGCTTTCTCTGCGAGGCCCTGCGCCGTCGCCGCGAGGCCGGCACCCCGGCGTTCACGGTGATGTCCTGCGACAACCTTCCACACAACGGCGATGTGGCGCGCAAGGCGCTGCTGGCCTTCGCCCATTTGCTCAACCACGACCTGGCCCAGTGGATCGCCCAGCACGTCAGCTTCCCCAACGCCATGGTCGACCGCATCACGCCCATGACCAGCGACGAACACCGCCGCCAACTGGCCGAGCGCCATGGCGTCGAGGACGCCTGGCCGGTGGTCTGCGAGCCGTTCCTGCAGTGGGTGCTGGAAGACAAGTTCGTCAGCGGTCGCCCGGCCTGGGAGAAGGTCGGCGTGCAGTTCACCGACGACGTCACGCCCTATGAAGAGATGAAGATCAAGCTGCTCAACGGCAGCCACCTGGCGTTGACCTACCTGGGCTTCCTGCAGGGTTATCGCTTCGTCCACGAGACCCTCGCCGACGATCTGCTACGCCGCTACATGCGCACCTTCATGGACCAGGACGTCACCCCGCAACTGGCACCGGTGCCGGGCATCGAGCTGACGCACTACAAGGACAGCCTCACCGAGCGCTTCTCCAACCGCGCCATCGCCGACCAGCTGGAGCGGGTGTGCTCGGACGGCTCTTCGAAATTCCCCAAGTTCATCGTGCCCACCGCCAACCGCCTGATCGCCGACGGCAAGCCACTGGAGCGCGTGGCGCTGGTAGTCGCAGCCTGGGCGCTGTACCTGGGTGGCAAGGATGAAAAGGGCAATGTCTACAGCATTCCCGATCCGCGCGCGGCACAGTGCCAGGCCCGTGTCGTCCAGCGCGAAGGGCTGGCCGCCCGGGTGCTGGGCGACGAGGCGATCTTCGGCACGGCGATCCCCAACTCGCGGGCCTTTGTCGAGGCCTTCGAGCGCCTGTACGACAGCTTGCGTGAAGTCGGCGTGAGTGAAACCCTGCGCCGGGTACTGGGCGACTGAGACGGAGCACGGCGATATGGACGGACTGTTCCTCGGCATCGACTGCGGCACCCAGGGCACCAAGGCCCTGGTGCTCGACGCAGGCAGCGGCCGTGTACTGGGGCTGGGCAGCGCGGCACATGCGGCGCCGCAGGGCGACCACGGGCGCCGCGAACAGGATCCGGCAGACTGGCTGCAGGCGCTGCGCACGGCGGTAGCCAATGCCCTGGCCGACGCAGGGGTCGGCGGCCATGCCATCCGCGCACTGGCCGTGTCTGGCCAGCAACACGGCCTGGTGATGCTCGACGACCAGGGCCGAGTGCTGCGCCCGGCCAAGCTCTGGTGCGACACCGAGACCACCGCGGAAAACGACGAATTGCTGGCCGCCCTCGGCGGCGCCGCAGGCTCGCTGGAGCGCCTGGGGCTGGTGGTCGCGCCGGGCTATACGCTGTCAAAGCTGCTGTGGAGCCAGCGCCATCACCCCGCGCTGTTCGCCCGCGCCGCACACCTGCTGCTGCCTCACGACTACCTCAACCATTGGCTCACCGGCCGTGCCTGCAGCGAACCTGGCGACGCCTCGGGCACCGGCTACTACGATGTGCGCAATCGCACCTGGGCTGCCGATGTGCTGGCGCTGATCGAGCCCGGCAAGCGCCTGCTGGCGGCACTGCCCGAGCTGGTCGAACCCGGCGACTGCATCGCCACCCTGCAGCCCTCGGCAGCCCGGGCGCTGGGCCTGGACACTGGCGCCTGGGTGGCCAGCGGTGGGGGCGACAACATGCTCGGCGCCATCGGCACCGGCAACATCCATCCCGGCATGATCACCCTCAGCCTGGGCACCTCCGGCACCCTTGCCGCACACCTCGACGAGCCACACGTCAGCCCCCACGGTGAGGTCGCGACCTTCTGCGGCTCATCTGGCGGATGGCTGCCGCTGATCTGCACCATGAACCTCACCAGCGCCTGCGCCCTGGTGCAAGACCTGTTGCAGCTTGACCTGTCGGCGTTCAGCGAGCTCGCCGCACAAGCCCCCGTCGGCGCCGAAGGCCTGTTGCTGCTGCCATTCTTCAATGGCGAACGCGTGCCGGCACTGCCCGAGGCCAGCGCCAGTCTGCACGGCATGACCAGCAGTAACCTGACCCGCGCCAACCTCTGCCGGGCGGTGCTCGAAGGCACCTGCTTCAGCCTGCGCTACGGGCTCGACCTGTTGCGCGCCAGTGGCCTGCAGGGCCAGGAGATCCGCCTCGTCGGCGGCGCGGCGAAAAGCCCACTGTGGCGCCAGACGCTCGCCGACCTGCTCGGCCTGCCGGTGGTGTGCCCGCGCCAGACCGAAGCCGCCGCCCTGGGCGCTGCCATCCAGGCCGCCTGGAGCCTGGGCCGAAAGCTCGGCGAAGGAGACAGCCTGCAGGCCCTGTGCCAGCGCTGCGTCGAACTCGACGAAAGCACCCGCACCACACCCCGGCCCGCACACCAGGCGGCCTACGAAACAGCCTATCAACGTTATCTTTCGCATCTGCCTGCGCACTGATCGCAGGTATCCTGCCCGCTTACTTCGTTTCGGAGAATTTCATGTACCTGGTCTGTGGCGAAGCCCTGTTCGATGTGTTCAGCCTGGATGACAGCCCGCGCAGCAGCGAGCTGGGTTTCAAGGCGATTGCCGGCGGCTCGCCGTTCAACGTCGCGGTCGGCCTGCGCCGGCTGGGCGTGGAGTCGGCGTTGTTCGGCGGGCTGTCCAGCGACTACCTGGGCGCACGCCTGCGTCGGGTGCTGGAAGAGGAAAAGGTCGATTGCAGTTACCTGGTGACCAGCGATGCACCGACCACCCTGGCCATGGTCGGGCTGGATGCCAACGGCTCGGCACAGTACCAGTTCCGCGGCGAAGGCTGCGCCGACCGGCAGGTGCGCCTCGAGCACCTGCCGGCGCTCGATGAACAGGTGCGCGGCCTGCACGTGGGCTCCTACACCCTGGTGGTCACGCCGGTGGCGGATACATTACTGGCGCTGGTGCAGCGCGAAAGCGCACACCGGCTGATCAGCCTCGACCCCAATGTACGCCTCAACCCGCAGCCCGACGTGGCGTTGTGGCGACGCCAGGTGCAAGCCTTCGCGGCCCACGCCCACCTGATCAAGGCCAGCGAGGAAGACCTCGCGCTGCTCTATCCGGATCGCACGCCGTCCGAGGTGGCCCGTGGCTGGCTGAACGACCGCTGCCGACTGGTGTTCATCACCCACGGAGCAGACGGCGCCAGCGTGCATTGCGCGCACGGCTCATGGACACAACCTGCGGATGCCTCGCTGACGGTGCAAGACACAGTCGGTGCTGGCGATACCTTCCAGGCGGCGGTGCTGAGCTACCTCGCCCGCCTGGGGGCAGACAGCCCTGCCGGGCTGGCGGCGCTTGAACGCGAGACGATCGATGGCATGCTGGGCTTTGCCATTCGTGCGGCGGCGATCACCTGCTCACGGGTCGGGCCGGATTTGCCGTTTGCGGATGAGTTGTAGCCAAGCCGCACATCATCCGAGCATCGTCTTAATCGCAACTATGCGTTGCGCAGTCGACGCGACTCTCGTCGCAGCGCCTGCCATCGCGAAAAACGGTCGCGATGCTCAGATTTAGATTTGTATGCGCTCCACTTCCACGGTGATGTGTGCCAAGGTGCCGAGACTTCCCATCCGCCTTTGTAAAAGTGAATTTTTCCACGCAACGCATGCCTGTTTCGAAAGGCATAACGCAACTCGCTCGCACTAATAGAATTTCCAAACTCACCCTTTTTCGTGACAACCGCCGACGTCTTCAAGTCATCCAGGATAAAATGAATTTTTTGTCCAGCGTTATGGGCTGCCATATATAAACCCAGTTTCGATCCTCGCTTCCATAGTAACTGCGGCCCGGTGTCATCCACCCACCAATCATGAAAGGGACTTTCTCCCCACTGCCGTGAAACGTCGTCATAAATAGCAGAAATGTTAAATTTTTCATTTTCCCGGCCTGCTGAGAAATAGCTCTCCCAGAGCACATAACTGCCAAAGGCCAATTTAATGACATCTAAAAGCCTGGCATCCGTACGAACAGCGTTTAAAACTTGTCTTGGAGAAGCATCATCTGGCAGTTCAAAGTCCGCCAGCGCTTTCAATCGGATGGCTTTCGCGATCGCTAGATTATAGTGATCGATCGTCAAAGCGGATTTGTCATCGATACCCTTGTAACCATCGACAACAACCCTTAGATAATTTTGACGCGGGTCGCTCAGGCCATAGATGAGATCTCCTCGGCTCTCATCGAGATTAAAGCTCATGATCCTCAGACCTGAGGCGTCGAAATTCCCTACGGGATTGTTGTTCAACATTTGATATAGATTAGGACCATCAATAGTCCCTGCAGGATCGGGGTTTAACCATCGCCCCACCCATGGCTGGTAATAGCGATACCCGTAGTAATAAAGCCCTGTCGCATCTCGCTCCCGCCCCGAATAGCGAACCGTCTTGTACTCCACATCGATACGATGACACCCCGCCAGAATCGCCGTCCCGCCAAAGGGGTAGTACTCCTCGAAGCTGATGACACTGCCCTTGCCATCGAGCTCCAGTCCGACACTGCCGATCAGGCTGTCATAGCCAAAACGCACCTGGTCGTTATCGACCCCCTCCGGGTTACCGGCCTCCCAACGCAACGCCCGCACTTGGGCACGCCCTGCCTCGCCCATCACCACCGTGTGCAGACTTTCCTGCACGACGCCGTCGACCAGGGTGATACGCAGCTCAAGCCCCGGCAGATACAGCGTGCGCAGCACCTTCAGTGATCCACCTTGCTGCTGATGACTCACCTTGAGCACACGCTGCCTGCCAGCGTCGTAGCGATAGCTTTCCTGAGTACCGCCTGCAACCCTGCGCAACTCGCCGCGTGCCGTCCACTCAAGCGGCTGTCCCGGCAGCAGCACGCGCTGCTCGCCCCCTGCGGTGAACAGCGCCTCGACCTTGCTCGGGTCGCTGGCCAACGTACTCGACACGCCGCGATTACTGCACTGGCTGACGGTGATTGCAGTGACGTAGTTGTTGTTCGTAGCCGGTGCACTATGACGGACATGCGTGAGATTGCCCGCGCTGTCGTAGGTATAACTCCGGGTGTAGAGGGTATAGGCCGAATCATCCACCGGCAGCGGTACCAGCACGCTTGGCAGATGATTGCCCTGCTGCCCGGCATTGGCCATCTCACGACCGCTGGCGAAGACCAGTTGATACAGGCTGTCGTAGCGGTACTCGCTTTGCGCGCTGATCTTCTGGTTGCGCCAGAAGCGCGTCGGCTCGGCGTCGTTGGCCAGCCCGACGACGTTGCCGACAGGGTCATAGCGATAGTGCAGGTCCTGCAATCGCTGGCCTTCGCTGGTCTGGCGAGTGGTCCGCACGGCCGCCAGGCGCAGGGTCGTCGGTTCGTAGGTGTACACAGTGACGATGCCGTTGCCATGCACCTCGTGCTGCTTGCGTCCACCCGCCGAGTAACTCACCGACCTGACGATCTCACGCTCTGGCGCGCCTTTGAGCATCAGCCAGTTGGCCGCCAGGGCGCCTGCCACATTGTAGGCGCTGCGCTGCCGATGGCCTGCGCAGTCCAGCGCGGTGAGGCCCTTGCCTGTGGCGTCTACCTGAGTGCGAGTCGTGTAGCGTTGATTCTCCAACAGTGCGTCCCAGGCCTCCGTGGCCTCACCTTGCCAGTCGACATGCACAGTACCGTCGTCGCCACCCTTCAACAGCTTGCGCTGTACACAGAGGGCTGCGCCGCCGAGTGCGCTGGCGAGGATGGAAACGCGCCCGGCTGGATCGTAATGGGCAATCCGAGTGCCGGCCAGGTTGCGGGCTTTCTCTTGCGCCTCATTGCCGCCGTACAACACACGCTCGCTGGTACGAGGGATATCGCCAGCAACCTGCTCGCCAACCCCCAACAGACGCCCAGGCATATCGACCGGTTCGTAGCGCGAGGTACGGGTCACGGCTTCGGCAAAATCGTCCTGGCCATCCAACGTCCTGCCAATACGGCTCACCGAGAACAAGTCGCGCCTGGCCGCGTCTTTCAAATCGAGGCTCACCCCCGCATCGACGCTTTGCGTGCGTATGACCTGGCCTGTCAGGTCGTGCCCATGGATGAAGTTGGCAAGACCTGCGTCATGCAACCGTGGATCGCTGATCTGTGCCAGTCGTCCTGCGGGGCTGAAAACCTGTCGCGTGATGCGCGTATCGGCGTCCAATGGCGACGCACGGTGATACTCGACCTCACGCACCGCTTGGCGCCGATTGTCGAGTACCTTGATCGAGGGGGTCTGCTGGAACAGTGCGCTGCTCACAACCGTTCTACCTGCCATTCATGGCTGGAGAGGCAACAGTCGCCCACAACGACCGGAACAGACAACTGGCAGATTTATCAGGTCAGGGAGACAGGCGATCCAGCCTGCGCCCACGGATACACCGTCGGAAAACCACGCGCGTCGCCTGCCGTCATTGGCCGCGCAACCAGGAAGCCCTGCACGTAGGCGCAGCCGCTGTCGCGCAACCACTGCGCCTGGGCGTCTGTTTCCACGCCCTCGGCGATCACCGTGATGCCGTAGTCGGCGCACAGCGCGATGACACTGCGCACCAGCGCCGTATCGACCTTCGAATCGGGCAGCCGGGCGACCAGGTGGCGGTCGAGCTTCAGGGTGTCGATCGGCAGGTCGCGCAGCATGCGCAGCGAGCAATCCCCTGCGCCGAAGTCATCCAGCGCCACGCGCACGCCCAGTTCGCGCAAACGCTTCACCTGCTTGGCCGCCGCGTCGATGTCGTACATCAACGAGGTTTCCGCCACCTCCACTTCCAGTTGCGCAGGCTCCAGGCCGTACTCCTGGATCGCCCGCCGCAGTTCATCGACCAGGTTCGGCTGGGTGAACTGCGCGCGGCTCAGGCTGATACCCAGCACTACATCGTCGGCGAACACCTGACGCCACTCGTGACGCTGGGACGCGCCCTTGCTGTAGATCCAGCTCGCAAGCCGATGGATGAGACGCGCCTCCTCCAGCAACGGAATGAACAGCCCCGGCGGCACATCGCCGACACTGGGGTGCTGCCAGCGCAGCAGCGCCTCGAAGCCACGCAGGCGTCCGTCGGCGAACCCCACCTGTGGCTGGTAGACCAAGGTGAAGTCCTTGTGCTCGATGGCGGTACGCACACTATCCTCGAGCATCAGCCGCGAACGCGCGCGGCCGTTGAGCTCCTGATCATAGAAGCGATACTGCTGGCGCCCGGCGCGCTTGGCGGCATACATCGCCGCATCGCCAGCGCGCAGCAGGCCTTCGACGGTGGCGCCGCAATCGGGGTAGGTGGCGATGCCGATACTGACGCCAAGAATGACATCCTGGCCGTCCACCTGTGGACAGCTGGACATGCGCTCGATCAGGGTCTCGGCGTACCGGCCTGCGTGCTCCGCATAGGGCAAGCCATCGAACAACGCCGTGAACTCATCGCCGCCCATGCGCCCGAGCAGCGCCTGGCTGCCCAGGCAGTCCTTGAGTTGTTCGGCGACCCAGCGCAAGACCTGGTCGCCCGCCTCGTGGCCCAGTGAATCGTTGATTCGCTTGAAACCATCCAGATCCATGTACATCAAGGCCTGGACCTTGCCGGATCGTGCGTTGTGCAGCAATGCACCTTCTGCCGTCTGGTAGAAACCGCGGCGGTTGAGCAGGCCGGTCAGCGGGTCGGTCACCGCCTGGTGTTCCAGTTGCCGGTGCAGGCTGCGCACCACCGACATGTCCAGTACGGTCACCACCATGGCCTTCTGTTCAGGGGGCAACGGCGCGCACGACAGCGCCACCGGAATCAGCGGCCCCTCGGGCGGACGCAACTGGGCATCGTGCACGCGGAAGATCTGCCGCCCAAGGTAAGCCTGGTAGAAGTCCGAGTCGCGCCACAACGCGGCGCTGGGCAGTTGGATCAGGTCCAGGAGATGGGCGCCCTGCAGTTTGTCCACCGTCACCTGCAGCAGACGCGAGATGGCGGGGTTGGCAAAACTGATATCACCCGCCTCGTCGACCACCAGGATACCCTCGGCGGCGTTCTCCAGAATCGAGGCATTGAATGCACGGGCCGACTCCAGTTCACGGCTCAGTCGCTGCAGCATGCGGCGGTTGCGCTGCTGTTCGAGCAGGGCCTGCACCTTGGGCTTGAGGATCTGCGGATCGAAGGGCTTGAACAGGTAGTCCACCGCGCCACTGGCATAGCCCTTGAGCACGGCAGCTTCGGACTGTTCATTGGCGGTAAGGAAGATGATCGGGGTCAGGCGCGTGCGTTGGCTGCCGCGCATCAAGCGGGCGACCTCGAAGCCATCCATCTCGGGCATCTGTACATCGAGCAGGACCAGGTCCACTTCGTGTTCCAGCAACGTGCTCAGTGCTTCCATCCCTGAGCTTGCAGTGAGTACTTGCCAATCCTGTCGAGCCAACAAGGCCCGCATGCTGATCAGGTTTTCCGGGTAGTCATCGACCACCAGCAGTACTGAGCTGCCTTCCGGTGCCGCGGGTTGAGCTCCATCCATGCCGCTTCTCTTGTCCGACCGACTTCGTCTTGTAATTGGATCCGATTCTCTACTCTAGACGCGACTTTGCAGGACGCAATGCAATCAGTTCGCTATCAATGGTTAAAGTGAAAATAGCCGACTAATGGTCAGCGCGCCTTGGCTTTCGCGTATCTGCCACCGTCCGGCCATAAAAAAACCCGCATTTCTGCGGGTTCTTCTGGGCTATCAGCGGATCAGTTGACCTTTGCGGCCAGCTCGCCCTTGGCGTAACGCAGGTACATCTCATCCAGCGAAACCGGCTTGATCTTCGACGCGTTGCCAGCGGTACCGAAGGCTTCGTAACGCGCGATGCAGATGTCACGCATGGCTTCGACGGTCTTGGCGAAGTACTTGCGCGGGTCGAACTCGGACTTGTTCTGCTCCAGGAAGCGACGAATCGCGCCAGTGGACGCCAGACGCAGGTCGGTGTCGATGTTGACCTTGCGCACGCCGTGCTTGATGCCTTCGACGATCTCTTCGACCGGCACGCCGTAGGTCTCTTTGATGTCGCCGCCGAACTCGTTGATGATCGCCAGCCAGTCCTGCGGAACCGACGAGGAACCGTGCATCACCAGGTGAGTGTTGGGGATACGCTGGTGGATCGCCTTGATGCGGTCGATCGCCAGGATGTCGCCGGTAGGCGGCTTGGTGAACTTGTAGGCGCCGTGGCTGGTGCCGATGGCGATGGCCAGGGCATCGACCTGGGTCTTCTTGACGAAGTCGGCAGCCTCTTCCGGGTCGGTCAGCATCTGGCTGTGGTCCAGGATGCCTTCGGCGCCGACGCCGTCTTCTTCACCGGCCTGGCCGGTTTCCAGGCTGCCCAGGCAGCCCAGCTCGCCTTCTACCGACACACCGCAGGCGTGGGCGAATGCCACGGTCTGCTGGGTAACGCGTACGTTGTACTCGTAGTCGGACGGGGTCTTGCCGTCTTCACGCAGCGAGCCGTCCATCATGACCGAGCTGAAGCCCAGCTGGATCGAACGCTGGCACACGTCAGGGCTGGTGCCGTGGTCCTGGTGCATGCACACCGGGATGTGCGGGAATTCTTCGATCGCCGCCAGGATCAGGTGACGCAGGAAGGGAGCACCGGCGTACTTGCGAGCACCGGCGGAGGCCTGGACGATGACCGGAGAGTCGGTCTTGTCGGCGGCTTCCATGATGGCGCGCATCTGCTCGAGGTTGTTGACGTTGAAAGCTGGAACGCCGTAGCCGAACTCGGCGGCGTGGTCCAGCATCTGGCGCATGCTAATGAGTGCCATTGTGTATCTCTCTCCCGACAAGCGTCGTTGTTTCGTGCAAGCCTGCCGCAGGGGCGGTTGCTGTTCAAGTAGTTGTGGACCACCGTCGCGGTCCGGCCAATCACGGTGCCTTGCAGCCCCGCCCAATCAGATCGTTGGTCGCTTCCCAGTACACCAGGCCTTCATTACCCTTGGTGTGGAAGGCAAGCACGCCATCGCTGTACAGCGCGCCCGAGGCGCCGGGCTCGGCCTTGAGCCGGTAGACCTGGTCAGCGCCGCCGAGGCGGACATCGACCGACTGCTGCGCGGCATCGGCGAAGCGCCACAGCACTTCGGCCTGGCTGTCGCAGACCCAGCGGGTCCAGTTGTCCGTCGCGGCAGGTTGCGACGGTTGCAGCAGGGAGCAGCCTGCCAGGGTCGCCAGGGCCAGTACGGCCAGCAGCGCTTTCATTGAGTATCCTCGCTTCGAGGCCAGGGTGTGACCTTCTGTTCAAGACCACAAAACAGCCCATCGGTTGCCCGCTGCCCGATCAAGGGCAGCCGGGCGCCTTGCGCTGGTGTTCTTCGTCGTATTTCTCAAGCCCGTCCGGCCCCAGGCGCTTGTTGATCACCGGCACCGTCTCCGCCTGCCACTGCGACTGGTAACAGCCGCCCTTTGGCTCGCCAGCCGGCTCGCTTTGCGGGGCGCCACCGCTGGAGCAGGCACCCAACAACAAGGCCACGATCATCACAGGCAATTGCTTGACCATCAGGTCGCTCCCTTTGCCAGGCGCCGTCACTATCAGGCCTTGGCCCGTTCTTCCAGGATTGCCACGGCAGGCAGGACCTTGCCCTCGACGAATTCGAGGAACGCACCGCCACCGGTAGAAATGTAGGAGATATCAGCCCCGACGCCATACTTGTCGATGGCCGCCAGGGTGTCGCCACCACCCGCGATGGAAAACGCGGCGCTTTCGGCGATGGCCTTGGCCAGCACTTTAGTGCCGTTGCCGAACTGGTCGAACTCGAACACACCGACCGGGCCGTTCCACAGGATGGTCTTCGACGACTTCAGCAGCTCGGCGAAGTTGGCGGCGGTCTGCGGGCCGATATCGAGGATCATGTCGTCGGCGGCCACGTCAGCAATAGCCTTGACGGTGGCTTCGGCGCTCTCGGCGAACTCCTTGGCAACGACCACATCGACCGGCAGCGGTACGCTGACCTTGGCGGCGATGGCCTTGGCGGTCTCGACCAGGTCAGGCTCGTACAGCGACTTGCCGACCGGGTGACCGGCCGCGGCGAGGAAGGTATTGGCGATGCCGCCGCCGACGATCAGCTGGTCGCAGACGGTCGACAGGCTGTTGAGCACGTCGAGCTTGGTCGAGACCTTGGAGCCGGCAACGATGGCCGCCATGGGTTTGGCCGGCGCCTTCAGGGCCTTGCCCAGGGCGTCCAGCTCGGCCGCCAGCAGCGGGCCAGCAGCGGCGACCTTGGCGAACTTGGCCACACCGTGGGTGGAACCCTCGGCGCGGTGGGCGGTGCCGAAGGCGTCCATGACGAAAACGTCGCACAGGGCGGCGTACTTCTGCGCCAGCTCGTCGGCGTTCTTCTTCTCGCCCTTGTTGAAGCGTACGTTTTCGAACAGCACCACCTCACCGGCCTTGACCTCGACGCCGTCGAGATAGTCGGCGACCAACGGCACCGCACGGCCCAGGGCCTTGCTCAGGTAGTCGGCGACCGGCTTGAGGCTGTTTTCCTGGGAGAACTCGCCCTCGGTCGGGCGGCCCAGGTGCGAGCAGACCATCAGCGCAGCACCCTTTTCCAGGGCCAGCTTGATGGTCGGCAGCGCAGCCAGGATACGCGCATCGCTCGTTACCACACCGTCCTTCACAGGCACGTTGAGGTCTTCGCGGATCAGTACGCGCTTACCTTGCAGGTCGAGGTCGGTCATCTTCAACACGGTCATGAATGCAGTCCTTCAGGGCTGTTTGCTGCGGGTTTGGTGGACGACGTGCAGATAATGTTCGGCAACGTCGAGCATACGGTTGGCGAACCCCCATTCGTTGTCGAACCAGGCCAGCAGGTTCACCAGGCGGGGGCCTGAGACGCGGGTCTGGCTGGCATCGACGATGGCCGAATGCGGGTCATGGTTGAAATCACAGCTGGCATGGGGCAGTTCGGTGTAGGCCAGCAGGCCTTTGAGCGGGCCGTCCAGCGCCGCCTCGCGCAGCACCCGGTTGACCTCGGCAGCCGTAGTGTCACGGGCAGTCTGCAGGGTGATGTCCAGGCACGAGACGTTGACGGTCGGCACGCGTACCGCTTTGGCCTGGATTCGCCCGGCAAGTTCCGGCAACAGGCGCTCGATGCCCCGCGCCAGACCAGTGGACACCGGGATCACCGACTGGAACGCCGAACGGGTACGGCGCAGGTCTTCGTGGTGGTAGGCGTCGATCACCGGCTGGTCGTTCATCGCCGAGTGGATGGTGGTGATCTGCACGTACTCGATGCCGAAAGCCTGGTCCAGCACGCGCAGCAGCGGCACGCCGCAGTTGGTGGTGCAGGACGCGTTCGAGACCAGCAGTTCGTCGCCGGTCAGGCGATGCTGGTTGATACCGTAGACCACCGTGGCATCGATGTCCGCCTCGCTGGCCATCGGCTGCGAGAACAGCACGCGCGGCGCACCGGCTTCGAGAAAACGCTGGCCATCGGCGCGGGTGTTGTAGGCACCGGAGCACTCCAGCACCAGGTCGATGCCCAGCGCGGCCCAGTCGATGCCTTCAGGGGTGGCACTGCGCATGACTTTCACGCAGTCGCCATTGATATGCAGACAGTCGCCGTCAACTCTCACCTCGCCGGGGAACCGCCCGTGGGTGGAGTCGAAGCGCGTCAGGTACTCAAGGCTGGCCTGGTCGGCCAGGTCATTCAACGCAACGATCTCGAAACCGGCCTTCGCCCCCCGCTCGAACAGTGCGCGCAGGACACAGCGGCCGATGCGGCCGTAACCGTTGAGTGCAACTTTGTAGGGACGAGGGTGGGACATTCAGCGCTCACGAAACAGATCGATTGTCGTCAGTCTGCAGGATTTGCGGTGCGGCATTCGCGGGCAAGCCCGCTCCCACAAGGTCAATTGCAACCTCTGTGGGAGCGGGCTTGCCCGCGAACAAGGGCGACACCGCCCGCAGATCGTTACATCAGTCTTCCAGCAGCTCTTCGGCGGTACCCAGGATGTTCTCCAGGGTGAAGCCGAACTCCTCGAACAGCGCGGCGGCCGGGGCCGATTCGCCGTAGGTGGTCATGCCGATGACACGACCTTCGAGGCCGACGTACTTGTACCAGAAGTCGGCATGGGCGGCTTCGATGGCGATGCGCGCACCCACTTCCAACGGCAGAACCGACTGCTTGTAGGCAGCGTCCTGGGCGTCGAACACGCTGGTGCTTGGCATCGACACAACGCGGACCTTGCGGCCCTGCTCGCTGAGCTTGTCGAACGCCTGGACCGCCAGGCCCACTTCGGAACCGGTGGCGATCAGGATCAGCTCAGGCTCGCCGGCGCAGTCCTTGAGCACGTAGCCGCCACGGGCGATGTCGGCGATCTGCTGGGCGCTGCGCTCCTGGTGCTGCAGGTTCTGACGCGAGAAGATCAGCGCCGAAGGGCCGTCCTTGCGCTCGAGGGCGGCTTTCCAGGAAACGGCCGACTCGACCGCGTCACCCGGACGCCAGGTGTCCAGGTTCGGCGTGCTGCGCAGGCTGGTCAGTTGCTCGATCGGCTGGTGGGTCGGGCCGTCTTCGCCCAGACCGATGGAGTCGTGGGTGTAGACGTGGATGACGCGCTGCTTCATCAGGGCCGACATGCGCACCGCGTTGCGGGCATATTCCATGAACATCAGGAAGGTGGCGCCGTAAGGCACCAGGCCGCCGTGCAGGGCCACGCCGTTCATGATGGCGGTCATGCCGAACTCGCGCACGCCGTAGAACACGTAGTTGCCGCTGGCGTCATTGGCCTCGACACCCTTGCAACCTTTCCACAGGGTCAGGTTGGAACCGGCCAGGTCCGCCGAACCACCGAGGAACTCGGGCAGCAGCGGGCCGAAGGCGTTGAGGGTGTTCTGGCTGGCCTTGCGGCTGGCGATGGTCTCGCCCTTGGCGGCGACTTCATTGATGTAGGCCTGGGCCTTCTCGGCGAAGTCGGCCGGCAGGTCGCCAGCAGCGCGGCGCTTGAACTCGGCGGCGAGTTCAGGGAAGGCCTTGGCGTAGGCGTCGAAGCGCTGGTTCCACTCGGCTTCGGCCTTGGCACCGGCTTCCTTGGCGTCCCACTCGGCGTAGATGTCGGCCGGGATTTCGAACGGGCCGTGGTTCCAGTTCAGTTCCTTGCGGGCCAGGGCGATTTCGTCGCTGCCCAGCGGTGCGCCGTGGCAGTCTTCCTTGCCCTGCTTGTTCGGCGAGCCGAAACCGATGATGGTCTTGCAGCAGATGAGGGTCGGACGGTCGCTCTTGCGCGCGGTCTCGATCGCCATCTTGATTTCTTCGGCGTCGTGGCCGTTGACGTTGCGGATGACCTGCCAGTTGTAGGCTTCGAAGCGCGCCGGGGTGTTGTCGGTGAACCAGCCGTGGACTTCGCCGTCGATGGAGATGCCATTGTCGTCGTAGAAGGCGACCAGCTTGTTCAAGCCCAGGGTGCCGGCCAGCGAGGCGACTTCGTGGGAAATACCTTCCATCATGCAGCCATCGCCCAGGAACACGTAGGTGTTGTGGTCGACGATCTGGTGGCCTTCACGGTTGAATTGCGCTGCCAGCACTTTCTCGGCGAGGGCGAAACCGACCGCGTTGGCGATGCCCTGGCCGAGCGGGCCAGTGGTGGTCTCGACGCCTGGGGTGTAGCCATATTCCGGGTGGCCCGGGGTACGGCTGTGCAGTTGGCGGAACGCCTTCAGGTCATCGATGGACAGGTCGTAGCCGGTCAGGTGCAGCAGCGAATAGATGAGCATCGAGCCATGGCCGTTGGACAGCACGAAGCGGTCACGGTCGGCGAAATTCGGGTTGCTCGGGTTGTGCTTGAGGTAGTCGCGCCAAAGCACTTCGGCGATATCCGCCATGCCCATGGGGGCACCTGGATGGCCGCTGTTGGCCTTTTGCACGGCATCCATGCTGAGGGCACGAATGGCGTTGGCACGATCACGACGGCTGGGCATCGCTTATCTCCTGAGGCTTGAATAAGTGGTGAAACGAAAAAAGGCGGCCATTTTCGCCCACTGGGGGCCTTGGGGGCAATGACGGATGGTCGCAGTCGGGGATTTTTCCTGCGATTGGCTGGCACTTCGGGTAAAAAACGTGGGACCGGCGTCGTGCTTTGCGCGAGTGAACCCACCCACACGCCTCCCGGAGGCAGGCATCAGCCATCCATCAGGCAATATCAAAACTTTTTGATATTGCCTTGCCAGGGCAACGATGCCTGTCTAGACTGCCGCCCCATGAACCTGCGTGCGCAAGCGATACCCCAGCAAAGCGACGCACTGGCTGCCCTGTGCAAGGCCAGTGGCGATGCGCTGCGCCTGAATGTCCTGCGCGCCCTGGCCAGCGACTCGTTCGGCGTACTGGAGCTCGCGCAGATCTTCGACATCGGCCAGTCCGGCATGAGCCACCACCTCAAGGTGCTGGCCCAGGCCGAACTGGTGGCCACGCGCCGCGAAGGCAATGCGATCTTCTATCGCCGCGCCCTGCCCGACAGCCTGCGCCAGGGCGGGCGCCTGCACGCGGCCCTGCTCGAAGAAATCGACGAACTGGCCCTGCCGGACGACGTGCAGGCGCGTATTGCCCAGGTGCAGCAGCGCCGCGCGGCCACCAGCCAAGACTTTTTCCAGCGCGTCGAAGAGAAATTCCGTGCCCAGCAGGACCTGATCGCCGGCGTACCGCAATACCGCGAAAGCCTGCTGTCCCTGCTCGACAAGCTGAGCTTTGGCAGCGACGCCAGCGCCCTGGAGGTTGGCCCCGGCGATGGCGGCTTCCTGCCCGACCTGGCGCAGCGCTTCGCCCAGGTCACGGCGATGGACAACAGCCCGACCATGCTCGAGCTGGCGCGCCAGGTCTGCGAACGTGAAGGCCTGGATAATGTAATCCTGCAGTTGGCCGATGCACTGGGTGCAACGGATGTGGAAGCCGACTGCGTTGTGCTGAACATGGTCCTGCACCATTTCAGCGACCCGGCCCTGGCCTTGCGCCTGCTGGCCAAACGGGTGAAGGCGGGCGGCAGCCTGCTGGTCACCGAGCTGTGCAGCCATGACCAGGGGTGGGCGCGGGACGCCTGCGGCGACCTCTGGCTGGGCTTCGAGCAGGACGACCTGGCCCGTTGGGCCAATGCTGCGGGGCTGACCCCAGGGGACAGCCTCTATGTTGGCTTGCGTAACGGTTTCCAGATTCAGGTCCGCCATTTCCAGCGGGCCGCTGGCGACACACACATCGGTAAATTTTAGGAACCCCTCGAGATGAGCGAATACTCCCTTTTCACTTCCGAGTCCGTGTCCGAAGGGCATCCGGACAAGATCGCCGACCAGATTTCCGACGCGGTCCTGGACGCCATCATCGCCCAGGACAAATACGCCCGCGTAGCCTGTGAAACCCTGGTCAAGACCGGTGTCGCCATCATCGCCGGCGAAGTCACCACCTCGGCCTGGGTCGATCTGGAAGACCTGGTGCGCAAGGTCATCATCGACATCGGCTACAACAGCTCCGACGTCGGCTTCGATGGCGCCACCTGCGCCGTGATGAACATTATCGGCAAGCAGTCGGTGGACATCGCCCAGGGCGTCGACCGCTCCAAGCCGGAAGACCAGGGCGCAGGCGACCAGGGCCTGATGTTCGGCTACGCCAGCAACGAAACCGAAGTGCTGATGCCTGCGCCGATCTGCTTCTCGCACCGTCTGGTCGAGCGTCAGGCCGAAGCGCGCAAGTCCAAGCTGCTGCCGTGGCTGCGCCCGGACGCCAAGTCCCAGGTCACCTGCCGCTACGAGAACGGCAAGGTGGTCGGCATCGACGCGGTGGTCCTGTCGACCCAGCACAACCCTGAAGTGTCGCAGAAAGACCTGCAGGAAGCGGTGATGGAGCTCATCGTCAAGCACACCCTGCCGGCCGAACTGCTGCACAAGGGCACCCAGTACCACATCAACCCGACCGGCAACTTCATCATCGGCGGCCCGGTGGGCGACTGCGGCCTGACCGGCCGCAAGATCATCGTCGACTCCTACGGCGGCATGGCCCGTCACGGTGGTGGCGCGTTCTCCGGCAAGGACCCGTCCAAGGTCGACCGCTCCGCCGCCTACGCCGGTCGCTACGTGGCCAAGAACATCGTCGCTGCAGGCCTGGCCGAACGTTGCGAGATCCAGGTCTCCTACGCTATCGGCGTAGCCCAGCCGACCTCCATCTCGATCAACACCTTCGGTACCGGCAAGGTGTCCGACGACAAGATCATCCAGCTGGTGCGCGAGTGCTTCGACCTGCGCCCCTACGCGATCACCACGATGCTCGACCTGCTGCACCCGATGTACCAGGAGACCGCTGCCTACGGTCACTTCGGCCGTGAGCCGCAGCAGAAGACAGTGGGTGACGACACCTTCACCACCTTCACCTGGGAGCGCACCGACCGCGCCGCCGCCCTGCGCGACGCCGCCGGCCTGTAAACACCCGGCCTGACAAAAGCCCCTGGAGAGTGATCGACAGGGGCTTTTTCGTTTCCAGAAATTACTGCAAGTCCGTGTAATGCACTGATTACGTAGGCACTTTCCTCATCTTGCCAGCGATCAGTCCATTGCGGTTTCCAAATGGGCAAAATCAGGGCAGGATTTCCCTTTTTGCCGCCCTGCCCTGAAAAGAGGCTCTAGTTCATGAAATCAGTTTCCACGCTCGTTCTGCTGGCTGCCGTCGGCCTGGCCGCCGGCCCCCTGCAGGCCGCCCAGCCCGAGCCCGGCCTGACCGGCTGCGCCGCCAAGCGCAGCGCCATCGAAAACCAGTTGAGCGAAGCCCGCGCGCACAACAACAGTGCCCAGGTCGCAGGCCTGGAAAAAGCCCTGAGCGAAGTCACGGCCAACTGCACCGATAGCAGCCTGCGCAAGGAGCGCGAGCAGAAGGTGCTCGACGCCCGGCATGAAGTGAACCAGCGCACCAAGGACCTGGACAAGGCCATGAAGAAGGGCGACTCGGAGAAGATCAACAAGCGCAAGGAAAAGCTCGCCGACGCCAAGAAGGAACTGCAGGAAGCGGTCGACGAACTCGAGCGCTGAGGCCAGCGGCAAACGCGGTCGCTCCCACTCAGGGCACTGCAGATCATCAATGATTGCGAAACTCGGTATGACAGGCCTTGCACGCAGCCTCGACGCGGTCCATCGGTGCCTTCAGCCCAGCAGCATCCAATGGCTGGCTGCGGGTCACACCGACCAGCTCGCCGGTAACGCTCTCGAGCTGGCGGGCCAGGTCATGGAAACGCGCCTGGCGCTCCCAGACCTCAGGCCGGGCGCTGCTATCTCCCCCGTCACGAGCCTGCAGGAAGTGCTGCCAGGGTTCGTGGGCCAGGGTATCGAGCTTTACCGCCCCTTCGGCGAACCTCGCCCCATCGAACGGCAAGCGGCCGCGCAACATGCCGCCCAGGTCTTCACTGGTCTTGAGCATGTCCTTGAAGATTGCCTTGCGCTGGCCCAATGGCGAGTTCGGATCGACACGCTCGCAAGCGGTCAGGGTCAGGGTGGCGAGCAGCACTACGGTCAATCGCTTGAACATCACGGTCTCTTCGGCCTGCATGAACGGGTCGCCAGTATCGCCGCCCGCCGGGCAAAGACCAATAGCCACACAAAAGACAAGGGCGAATTTTCATCTCCGCCCGTAACAGGACCCCGCTTATGAAATCTGCTTTGCGCCCTCTGGCCTGGGTGCTCCCGGCCTTGGCCCTGCTGGCCGGCTGCAACGGCGGCGAGGGCACCAAGCCCGAGCCCCACGCCATCGCCACCTATACCGGTGCCACCTGGCAAGATTTGCCGAGCGTCACTGACAGCGACCTGGTCGCAGGCTTCCAGGCCTGGCGCAACGGCTGCGAGAAACTCAAGCGCGACCCGGTCTGGGCTGCGACGTGCAGCGCGGCGGCTGCGGTGCCGGGCGATCCGGCCCAGGTACGTGCCTTCCTGCAACAGAACCTGCAGGTCTACGGCCTGCGCTCCGCCGAGAACAACGCCAACGGCCTGATCACTGGTTACTACGAACCGGTCTACCCAGGCAGCCTGACGCGCACGGCACAAGCCCAGGTCCCCGTCTATGGCCCTCCCGACGACATGATCGTGGTCGACCTGGCCAGCGTATACCCGGAGCTCAAGGGCAAACGCCTTCGCGGCCGTATCGAAGGTCGTGTGCTCAAGCCCTACGACACCGCCGAAGTGATCAACCGCCAGGGTGTGAAGGCGCCGGTGCTGGCCTGGCTGACCGACCCGATGGACCTGCAATTCCTGCAGATCCAGGGCTCCGGTCGCGTGCAACTGGAGAGCGGCCGCCAATTGCGCCTGGGCTACGCCGACCAGAACGGCCACCCTTACCGACCGATCGGCCGCTGGCTGGTGGACCAGGGCCAGTTGAAGAAAGAAGACGTGACCATGGGCAGCATCCACGCCTGGGCCCAGGCCAACCCACAGCGGGTGCCGGAGCTTCTGGCGAGCAACCCGAGCTATGTGTTCTTCGCAGCAGGCCCCGACAGCGACGAGGGCCCGCGCGGCTCGCTCAACGTGCCATTGACCGCGGGCTACAGCGTGGCCATCGACCGCAAGGTGATTCCGCTGGGCAGCCTGCTGTGGCTGTCCACCACCCGACCAGATGGCTCGCCGGTGGTGCGCCCGGTAGGTGCGCAGGACACCGGCGGCGCGATCACCGGCGAGGTGCGCGCCGACCTGTTCTGGGGGACCGGCCCAGAGGCCGGCGAGCTGGCAGGGAACATGAAGCAGCAGGGGCAGATCTGGATGCTGTGGCCCAAAGGGGCTGCGCTGCCTGAAGTGCCGAAGGTGCCGTGATCGGTGGTTAAGCTATCGCGGGGCAAGCCCGCGATCGCTTCATGCCGATACGACGAACAACGACACGATCAACGCCAATCCGGCGAACCACACCAGCGAGCGCAACGCTGCCCAGTCCGCCAGGTAGCAGATGATGTACAGCAGGCGGCTGGTGATATACAGCACCGCCAGCACATCCTGGGTCACCTGCTCGGCGTTGCCGACGATATCCGCCACCAGCACTGCTGCGGCGAAGGCGGGAAACGCCTCGTAGCCGTTCTGCTGCGCCGCATGGGCGCGCCGAGGCAGGCCCGAGAGCGTGTCGAGAAAGGCTCGCGGATCATGGTTGTCGCTCAAGCCAAAACGGCCACTGGCGACTTTGGCAATCAATGCGCACAAAGGCGGCAGGACCAGGGCGATCAGGATGCACCACAGGGCAACGGTCATGGATAGGCTCCTCGTTCAGAAAGGTCAGAGCTTCATCACCAGCATGCCTGCCAGGACCAGCCCGCAAGCTAGGAGTCTCGGGCCGCCAAAAGGTTCTTTGAGATAGCGCATGCCCAACAGCACCACCAGGATCACACTGACCTCCCGCAGCGCCGCCGCCTCCGCCACCGACCCCAGATGCATGGCCCACAACACCAGGGCGTAACTCAGCAATACACACAGCCCGACCGCCAATCCAAGTCGCCATTGGCTGCGCCAGAACAGCACGAAGGGTTCACGTCGGGCCACGCCCGCCAGCACCGGGAACGGCCAGGCACTCAGCAGAGTGAGCCAGACCAGGTAGTCCCACGGTTTACCCCACAGGCGCACCGCCTGGCCGTCGAACCAGGTGTAGCAGCCGATGCACAGGCCGATCAGCGCCACCACCGGCAGCATCGACCAGGGCAGACGATCACCGCCACCGCCCTGCCAGAGCAGACAAGCCATGCCGCAGGGGATCAGCAGGATGCCAATGATCTGCTGGCCGCTCAGCGACTCACCGGCGAAAGCCAGGGTCAGCCCCAGCACCACCAGCGGCGACAATCCACGCATCAGAGGATAGACCAGGCCCAGGTCACCGACCCGGTAGGCCTTGATCAGCAGGACACGATAGATCTGCTCGGCCAGCGCCGAGGCCAGCAGCCACGGCCAGATCGCGGCCGGAGGGGGCTCGACGAACGCCACCGCGAGCACCGCGAAGACCAGCGCCACCGCGTCCATACTGGCGATCACCAGCAGGCGCTCCGCGCTGAACTTGATAAGGGTGTTCCAGGTGGCATGCAGCAGGGCGGCGATCAGGACGAGGGAAGTTGCCAGCACGCGGAAGGTTCCTTGAACAAGACTCGCGTCACTATATACGCGATCCGGGCAGCGCCTGTAGGCGCGGCTTCAGCCGTGAATTGAGGAACGATCCTGATAATTCCGGTCATAAGGTGTGTCCCGAGTGCTCCGTCAGGCCATCAAAGAACTGCCCGAGCTGTTCGGGTTACGACTTGGAAGCCATTGTCACAGGATTCAGGATGCTTGAATTAGTTGCCGCGTTCATCTGCCTCACCACCCTCCTCACCTATGTGAACTACCGTTTCATCGGCCTGCCGCCCGCCATCGGCGTGATGGTCACCGCCCTGCTGTTCTCACTGATCCTGCAAGGCCTGAGCCTGATCGGCTTTCCCGGCCTGGAGGAGCGCGTCGAAGGCTTGATGAACCAGATCGACTTCAATGACCTGCTGATGCACTGGATGCTGTCGTTCCTGCTGTTCGCGGGCGCGTTGCACGTCAACCTCGGCGACCTGCGCAGCTACCGCTGGCCAATCGGCCTGCTCGCCACCATCGGCGTTCTGATCGCCACCGTGGTAATCGGCTATCTCGCCCACTGGGTGTTCGCGATGTTCGGCTGGGACGTACCGCTGATCTACTGCCTGCTCTTCGGCGCGCTGATCTCGCCGACCGACCCCATCGCGGTGCTCGGTGCACTGCGTACCGCCAACGCCTCCAAACCGCTGAAGACCACCATCGTTGGTGAGTCGCTGTTCAACGACGGTACCGCGGTGGTGGTGTTCACCGTGCTGCTGGGCATCATCCAGCTCGGCGAGACGCCAAGCGTTTCCGACACCGCCATCCTGTTCGCCCGCGAAGCCGTAGGCGGCGTGGTGTTCGGTGGGCTGATCGGCTACGCCACCTACCGCATGATCAAGAGCATCGAGCAGTATCAGGTCGAGGTGATGCTGACCTTGGCGCTGGTGATCGGCGGCTCGGCCATGTGCTACGAACTGCACGTGTCGGCGCCGATCGCCATGGTGGTAGCCGGCCTGATCATCGGCAACCTGGGGCGTAACCTGGCGATGAACGACATGACCCGTCGCTACATGGATGGTTTCTGGGAGCTGATCGACGACATGCTCAACGCCCTGCTCTTCGCCCTGATCGGCCTGGAGCTGTTGCTGCTGCCGTTCAACTGGCTGCACCTGGCAGCGGGTGGCGTGCTGGCGGTCGCGGTGCTGGCATCGCGCCTGTTGACCGTGGCGCCAGCCATCGTCTTGCTGCGGCGCTGGCGCGAAGTGCCACGTGGCACGGTGCGGGTACTGACCTGGGGAGGCTTGCGCGGGGGTGTATCGGTGGCCCTGGCGCTGTCGCTGCCGGTGGGTGACGAACGCGACCTGCTGCTGTCGATCACCTACATCGTGGTGCTGTCGTCGATCCTGGTGCAGGGGCTGACAATCGGCAAGGTGGTGCGCCGGGTAAGCGCCCAGCCGTGATTACGATGGCGCGCACTTCGCGGACAAGCTCGCGAAGTGCGCCGCACGGTTTCCAGCTCTACTCCACCGCCGAATCCGGGAACTGATCCTGGATGTACTTGATCTCGGTGCGCCCGTGCGGTGCCGGCAGGCCATCCTCGCCCAGGTTGACGAAGACCATCTTGTCGACGGTGAGGATGCTCTTGCGGGTGATCTTGTTGCGCACTTCGCACTGCAGGGTGATCGAGGTGCGACCGAACTCGGTGGCGGTGATACCCAGCTCGATGATCTCGCCCTGGCGCGAGGCGCTGACGAAGTTGATCTCGGAAATATACTTGGTCACCACCCGCTGGTTGCCCAACTGGACGATGGCGTAGATCGCCGCTTCCTCGTCGATCCAGCGCAACAGGCTGCCACCGAACAGGGTGCCGTTGGGATTGAGGTCTTCGGGTTTTACCCATTTGCGCGTGTGGAAATTCATTACAACTCCTGACGTGCCTGACTGACGTGGGGTAATGATGGCAGACCCGCCGGTCAGCCTCCATTGAACATCGACTATCGTCGCGATAAATCGACAGAAAGTCTTGGGTGTGTCACACGGGCGCGGCTATAATCTCGCCGTTTTCCAATGGCCACCCGCTGCGGTGGTCATCCCGCCACCTGTCCGAGGGGCGCTGCAGCAGGTTCACCTGTCAGGCTCGGATGGGGCGTTGTCCGCTGCTGCGGACGCTCAACGCACAACGGCGCCCATTCGCACACTACGAATGGAGGCTCTTCATGAGCGCTGTAAACACGCCCGCTGGTTTTTCCGACTTCAAGGTCGCCGACATCTCCCTGGCCGACTGGGGCCGCAAGGAAGTCATCATCGCCGAATCGGAAATGCCCGCACTGATGGGCCTGCGCCGCAAGTATCAAGCCGAGCAACCGCTCAAGGGCGCGAAGATCATCGGCTGCATCCACATGACCATCCAGACCGCCGTGCTGATCGAGACCCTCATCGCCCTGGGCGCCGAAGTGCGCTGGTCGTCCTGCAACATCTTCTCCACCCAGGACCAGGCTGCTGCCGCCATCGCCGCTGCCGGTATCCCGGTGTTCGCCTGGAAAGGCGAAACCGAGCAGGAGTACGAGTGGTGCATCGAGCAGACCATCCTGAAAGATGGCCAGCCCTGGGACGCCAACATGGTTCTGGACGACGGCGGTGACCTGACCGAAATCCTGCACAAGAAATACCCGGCCATGCTGGACAAGATCCACGGCGTGACCGAAGAGACCACCACTGGCGTGCACCGCCTGCTGGACATGCTGGCCAAAGGCGAGCTGAAAGTCCCGGCGATCAACGTCAACGACTCGGTCACCAAGAGCAAGAACGACAACAAGTACGGCTGCCGTCACAGCCTGAACGACGCCATCAAGCGCGGCACCGACCACCTGCTGTCGGGCAAGCAGGCCCTGGTGATCGGCTACGGCGACGTGGGCAAGGGCTCGGCCCAGTCCCTGCGTCAGGAAGGCATGATCGTCAAGGTCACCGAAGTCGACCCGATCTGCGCCATGCAGGCCTGCATGGACGGCTTCGAAGTGGTCTCGCCGTTCAAGGACGGTATCAACACCGGTACCGAAGCTGGCATCAACAAGGACCTGCTGGGCCGCATCGACCTGATCGTCACCACCACCGGTAACGTCAACGTCTGCGACGCCAACATGCTCAAGGCCCTGAAAAAGCGCGCAGTGGTCTGCAACATCGGTCACTTCGACAACGAGATCGACACCGCCTTCATGCGCAAGAACTGGGCATGGGAAGAGGTCAAGCCACAGGTGCACAAGATCCACCGCACCGGCGCCGGCACCTTCGATCCGCAGAATGACGACTACCTGATCCTGCTGGCCGAAGGTCGTCTGGTGAACCTGGGCAACGCCACCGGCCACCCGAGCCGCATCATGGACGGCTCGTTCGCCAACCAGGTACTGGCGCAGATCTTCCTGTTCGAGCAGAAGTTCGCCGAGCTGCCAGCTGCGAAGAAGGCCGAGCGCCTGACCGTCGAAGTGCTGCCCAAGAAGCTCGACGAAGAAGTGGCCCTGGAAATGGTCCGCGGCTTCGGCGGTGTAGTCACCCAGCTGACCCCACAGCAGGCCGAGTACATCGGCGTGACTGTCGAAGGCCCGTTCAAGCCCGACGCGTACCGCTACTAAGCGGCGAGCGGCGCGCACTGCGCGCCGCAGCAGCGCAAGGATCTGAACGACGCCCAAGCCAGATCGGCCATCACCGATCTGGCTTTTATTTGCAGCTTGGCGCTTGAAGCACGCTGCCAGAGGAACGACCGATGTCCCAGGAACGCCGCTACAGTTTCGAGTTCTTCCCGACCAAGACCGATGCCGGTCACGAAAAACTCATGGCCGTTGCCCGTCAACTGGCCACCTATAACCCCGACTTCTTCTCCTGCACCTACGGCGCCGGCGGCTCGACTCGCGACCGCACGCTGAACACCGTGCTGCAACTGGAAAACGAAGTGAAGGTCCCGGCAGCCCCGCACCTGTCGTGCGTCGGCGACAGCAAGGACGACCTGCGCGCCCTGATCGCCGAATACAAGGCGGCCGGAATCAAGCGCATCGTCGCCCTGCGCGGTGACCTGCCATCCGGCATGGGCATGGCCAGTGGCGAATTGCGCCATGCCAGCGACCTGGTCGAGTTCATCCGCCAGGAAACCGGTGACCACTTCCACCTGGAAGTTGCCGCCTACCCCGAAATGCATCCGCAGGCGCACAACTTCGAGGACGACCTGGCCAACTTCGTGCACAAGGTCAAGGCCGGTGCCGACAGCGCCATCACCCAGTACTTCTTCAACGCCGACAGCTACTTCTACTTCGTCGAGCGCGTACAGAAGCTGGGCGTGGATATTCCGGTAGTGCCCGGCATCATGCCGATCACCAACTACAGCAAGCTGGCGCGCTTCTCCGACGCCTGTGGTGCCGAGATTCCGCGCTGGATCCGCAAGCAGCTGGAAGCCTACGGCGACGATGCCACCAGCATCCAGGCATTCGGTGAAGAAGTGATCAGCAAGATGTGCGAAGAGCTGCTGCAAGGTGGCGCGCCGGGCCTGCACTTCTACACGCTGAACCAGGCCGAGCCGAGCCTGGCGATCTGGAACAACCTCAAGCTGCCGCGCTGAAACCTATTGGTAACAATAGCTTAAGCAATGATTAAGGCTCCGAACGTAGATTGGAGCCTTGATCATTCAAGCTGATGCCAGGTTTCCCTCGATGCAGCCGTGTAACCGTGACACCCCGCAACTCGTCTACCTCGCCTTCGGCCCGGCTACCTATCACCAGGAAGCCTGCTTCAGCATCGTCAGCGCCCTGGCCAACCTGCGCAAGACGCCAGGTGAAGCCATGGACATCCAGGTCTACACCGACAACCCCGAACCCTACGCCAAGCTGCCCGTCACCGTGCACCTGCTCGATGAGCACACGCGTACAACCTGGAACCAGCCGCACGGGTATCACTTTCGCAGCAAGCACGTGCTGCTGCGCCATGTCCTTGAGCAGCACCCGCTGGCAGTGCTGATCGATACCGATACCTTTTTCCGCCAATCGCCCATAGGGCTGTTCCGCCGGGTAAAGCCCGGCAGCCTGCTGTGCAATGCCATTGGCGGTCGCTACGGCGAAAACCAGAAGTGCCTGCTGTACAAGAACCTGCTGACGCTTCTGCAACAGCGTGGCCTGGCCGACTGCCAGATGCCGCTGGTCAACTCTGGCGTCATGGGCCTGACTGCACAGGATGCAACGATCCTGGACCACTCCATCGCACTGATGGACGAGCTTTATCCCCTGGCGCGCGAGGCCTATACGCTCGAGGAGTTCTGCCTGGCGGTCGCCGCCTACCGCAAGCTTCAACTGGCCACCTGCACCGACGTCATCCATCACTATTGGAGCCGCAAGGCCCAGTTCCGTGCCAAGATCCAGGCGTGGTTGCGCAAGCACGGCGACGATCCATTCGGCGAGGCCGCGATGGCCGACATCACGCTGGTCAACGATCAACTGCCTCGCCCCCCCACCCTGCACCGCCTCGGCTACAAGGCCATGAGCCTCACGCTACCCACTCGTCACCGCCAGTTCGCCCGTGAACTGCTCTATGGCTGCTACCCCTACGACAACGAATTCGACCGTGCCTGCGCCACGGCGTGGTGGGACAAGGCCCTGGAAAACGTCAATCAGCGCCAGGGCGGCATGAGCCCCGAGCAACTGCGCGAATGCTTGCGCCAACCCGGCCTTCGTCTGTCGCTGGGCACGCGTCACAAAGATATCGAACGGCATCTGATCGACGCACAGCAAGCCTGAGTACAGCCCTGCTGGCGATCGCGGAGCGCCCCTGTACTGCCCAGCATGCGCGCAACGCAAACTCCGCCGAACATTTTCTCGACGCCGTTGAGCAGCAGGATCGCAGCACATCGCGATAGCTCTGTTATACTCGGGCCTTCCCGCCCGGCTCACGCCCGGACGCTCGGCCTCGCAAAAGGCATCTCGACCAGCAGCGACGCACCCTCAAGTGCCCGCCCGCCGCCTCCAGGATGCGCAGTGTAAGCCCAGCTGGACCGGACGCGATCGCATCCCACCGATGCCAGTCGCGCCAGGCAGAACATCCCACAGGGCCCAGCCCAAACGAGAACAGGATTGCCCATGTCCTTTGCTTCCCTCGGTCTCTCCGAGGCACTTGTCCGCGCTATCGAGGCTGCGGGCTACACCCAGCCTACCCCGGTGCAACAGCGGGCCATTCCCGCCGTGTTGCAAGGCCGCGACCTGATGGTCGCCGCGCAGACTGGCACTGGTAAAACCGGTGGCTTCGCCCTGCCGATCCTCGAGCGCCTGTTCCCAGGTGGCCACCCCGACAAATCGCAGCGTCACGGCCCGCGCCAACCGCGCGTCCTGGTCCTGACCCCGACCCGCGAACTGGCCGCACAGGTCCACGACAGCTTCAAGATCTATGCCCGCGACCTGAACTTCATCAGCGCCTGCATCTTCGGCGGCGTCGGCATGAACCCACAGATCCAGGCGATGGCCAAGGGTGTCGACGTTCTGGTCGCCTGCCCGGGCCGTCTGCTCGACCTGGCCGGCCAAGGCAGCGTCGACCTGTCCAAGGTGGAAATTCTCGTTCTGGACGAAGCCGACCGCATGCTCGACATGGGCTTCATCCATGACGTGAAGAAAGTCCTCGCACGCCTGCCGGCCAAGCGCCAGAACCTGCTGTTCTCGGCGACCTTCTCCAAGGACATCACCGACCTCGCCGACAAGTTGCTGCACAACCCCGAGCGCATCGAGGTCACGCCGCCCAATACCACCGTCGAGCGTATCGAGCAGCGCGTCTACCGCCTGCCTGCCAGCCACAAGCGCGCGCTGCTGGCCCACCTGATCACCCTCGGCGCCTGGGAACAGGTGCTGGTCTTCACCCGTACCAAGCACGGCGCCAACCGCCTTGCCGAGTACCTCGAAAAGCACGGTCTGACCGCTGCCGCGATCCACGGCAACAAGAGCCAGAATGCGCGCACCAAGGCTCTGGCCGACTTCAAGGCCAACAGCGTGCGAGTGCTGGTCGCCACTGACATCGCCGCCCGCGGCCTGGATATCGACCAGTTGCCGCACGTGGTCAACTTCGAACTGCCCAATGTCGAGGAAGACTACGTTCACCGCATCGGTCGTACTGGCCGTGCTGGCCGCTCCGGTGAAGCCATTTCGCTGGTGGCACCTGACGAAGAGAAACTGCTCAAGAGCATCGAGCGGGTAACCAAGCAGAGGATCCCGGATGGCGACCTGATGGGCTTCGATGCCTCGCAGGTCGAGGCCGAGAAACCCGAGGTGCGCGAGCGCCAGCAGAACAACGGCCGCGGCGGGCGCAACCAGCAGCAACGTGCCGAAGGCAGCAAGGAAGGCAGCGGCGGGCGCAAGGACAAGGGCAAGGACAAAGGCAAGACCAAGCAACAGGCCGCCGACAAGCCTGCCGACAAGGGCACTGCAGGCGACAAGCCGCAGCAGAAGAAGCAGGAGCCACGCAAGCAGCGCGACAACAGGAAGCCGCGTCAGCAGCAGGCCGGCCAGGCCCAAGGCAATGCCCCCAAAGTACCCGCCGATCGCGACCCGGAAGAGTTCCTGGACGACGATATCGACAACTTCGGCAACCGCGCCGACTACGTCAGCCCTTACCAGAACGGCAAGAACCAGGGCCGCAACCGTCGCCCGGGCGGCAACGGCGGCCAGGCCCAAGGCCAGGGGCAGCGTTCGGGTTCGGGCCAGCCTCGCAACAACAACGGTAGCGGCGGCCAGCGCCAGGGCGGCCAGGGTTCTGGCGAGAAGCGCCCCCGCAACAACAATGGTGGTGGTGCACGCCGCGATGGCAACCCGGGCCGTGCGCGCCGGGACGACAGCAACCGCCAGGAACCTGCCGTGCGCAATCCGCGCGAGTCGCAGAGCACGCCTGTGATCATCCGCAAGGAATCCAAGCTCGACCGCTACCCGACGCCCGAGCAACTGGATGACCTGCCGAGCCGCCCACGTGGCGAGCGTCCGGCGCTGTTGACCCGCAAGGGCTGACAGAAACGACAAGGGGCCGCATAGCGGCCCCTTGTCGTTTCAGATGACGCGAATCACTTCTGCTTCACGCCTTCCAGGCTGATGTCCAGATCCAGGGTCTGGGAAGTCGGGCCTGGGCCCTTGATGCCAAAGTCGTTCAGGTTCAGCGTGGTCTTGGCGTTGAAGCCAGCGCGCTCGCCACCCCACGGGTCCTTGCCCTCGCCGTTGAACACGGCCTTGAAGGTGACCGGCTTGGTCACGCCATGCAGGGTCAGGTCGCCGGTCACGTCGGCAGTCTTGTCACCGGTGGACTTGACGGCCGTGGAGACGAACTTGGCGTCGGGATATTTCTTCACGTCCAGGAAGTCGGCGCTGGCGATGTGCTTGTCGCGCTCGGCATGGTTGGACCACAGGCTGGCAGTCTTCAGGTCGACGCTGATCTTGCTGGCTTCAGGCTTGGCGCTGTCCCAGGAGAACGAGCCGTCGAAGTCCTTGAATGTGCCGTGGATGAAGCTGTAGCCCAGGTGGCTGATCTTCCAGTCGACGAAAGCATGCTGGCCTTCCTTGTCGATCTTGTAGTCAGCGGCCATGGCCTGACCAGCGCCAATCAGAGCGGTACCGAGCGCCAGGGCGGCAAAAGTCTTTTTCAACATCCTTACTTCCTTCATTTGCAATTGAGGTTGAGAGTCAAGCTTTGCGGCCCAGCATACGAGCCAGGGTCGCGTCACGGTCAATGAAATGGTGTTTCAAGGCTGCCAGGGCATGCAGGATGGCGAAAATCACCAGCCCCCAGGCCAGATACAGGTGAATCACACCGGCAGTGTCCGCCTGATCGGGCAGGTTGCTGACCAGTGCCGGTACTTCGAACAGGCCGAATACCGGAATGCCGACACCATCGGCAGTGGAGATCAGGTAGCCGGCGGCCATGACCGCGAACAACCCCAGATACAGCGCCAGGTGCCCCAGCTTGGCGGCCATGCGGGTGAGTGACCCGTGGCTGGCCGGAGCCGGTGGAGGTGGGCTGATCAAACGCCAGAGTACGCGCAGCAGCATGACAGCCAGTAATACCAGGCCAATGCTCTTGTGCAGGTCGGGCCCGGCTTTGCGCCAAGGATCGTAGTAGTCGAGACCGACCATCCACAGGCCCAGACCGAACAACCCGAATACGACAAGGGCCACGCCCCAGTGCAGGAAGATGCTGACCGCACCATAGCGAGAAGCAGAATTGCGCAGTTGCATGTTGGCGTATTCCCCGTGAAAGCTGTGCACAAGATAACGCGATAAGTATCGAAATAAAGCGGAAAAGTCCGCTTCTTATAATCGAGAAAATCGATAGCTTATTTTGAATTCATCCAATTAAGAAAACATTAACGGTAGGCGAACGCGGGGGGACTTGCCAGGCCAGGCAACAGCGCGGGCACATCGCGGCAATGCCACGAGTGCCCGCAATGACCAATCAGTTGGCCTTGGCCTGAGTGTCGGTCGAGGGTTTCTTCTTGACCGGCTCGGCTTTTGCGGCGGCCTTCTTCACCGGCTCCGTCTTGCTGGCCTGCTTGGCCGGCGGCTTGTGCGCTGGTGCGTGCTTGGCAGGTGCCGCCTTGGTCGGTGCAGCCTTGGCGGGTTGGGCCTTGACCGGTTCTTCCTTGGCCACAGGCGCAACGGCCGGCGCCGCTGGTGCGGCTGCAGGAGCAGGAGCTGGCGGCGCGGGTGTCGGCTCGGCGGCCTTGGTCACCGGCTCGGTCTTGGCCACCGGTTTGTCGTCGCCACCGAACAGACGGGAGAAGAAGCCAGGCTTGTTGTCCTTGGCGGCTGCCGCGCCGACTGCCGCAGCGCCCGCAGCGGCAGCGACCGGCGCCGCCTTGACCACTGGATCGAAGGATTTGCCAGCGGCCAGGTCCTCGACCTGGCCCGCGGCACGCTGGCCACTGCGCAGCGCGCCTTCCAGGGTGCCCGGGTAAAGTGCATCGGTGTGTTCGCCAGCAAAGGCGACACGTTGCACCGGGCGCTCCCACAGACGCCAGTACTTGCTGATCTGCCCCGGCCCGTAGGCCAGGTAGGCGCCGCCGGTGCCGGCGTCGGTGCTGTAGCGCTTGACCTCGTAACCGGTAAAGGCGCCACGAGCCTGAGGGTAGAAGGCATGCAGGCGAATCAGCACCTGGTCGACCATCTGCTTGTCACCGAAGGCCTGCAGCAGGCGGGCGTTGTCGCCGGACAGGTTGATCACCACATTGGCACCGCCCTTGAGCGCCGGTTCGATCCACAGCATGCCCAGGCCTGCGTTGCTGAAGATCTCGCCCGACATACGCGAGCGGCTCTCCCAGACCGGGTTCTTGAACTTGAGCAGCAACTGGTCGCGCCAGCCGTAGTTGGTGCCTTTGAGTGCCGCCAGATGCTGGTTGTCCAGTCCCGGCGTCATCTGGATCTTGGCCAGCGCGCGCAGCGGCACGGCAAGGACCAGATAGTCAGCCTGGTAGCCCACGGCCCCCACCTTGACGGTGACGCCGTCCTTGTCCTGGACGATGGCGGTGACCGGCGAACTGGTCTTGATGGTCTTGAGTTGCTTGACGAAGGCCTGTGCCAGCACCGGACTGCCGCCAGGCAGGCGTGCCGCACGCAGGTCTCGGTCGCCAACCCCACGATAGACCCGGCTCTGCTGGGCGAAATAGAGCAACGACAGGCGCGAGGGCTCGTCATAGCGGGTACGGATCTGCTGGTTGATCAACTGACGGGCGGTCGCTGGCAGTTGCAGCTTGTCCAGCCAGGTGGAGACGTTGATCTGATCGAGGGCGAACAACGTGCTGTTGGCAGCCGGGTTCAGCGGGTCATCGATCGAACGGGCCAGGTCATCGAGGGTCTTCTCGTAGCGCTTGATCGCCTCGGCGGTCGCGGGCTGCTTGGTGGCGAGGTCGGTCGCGCTGAAGTACTCACCGTCGATCAGGTAGCCTGGGGTACGCACGAACTCGGGCGCAGGCAAGGTTTCCAGCTTGAAGCGGTCCAGGTATTGATTGAGTACCGGTTGCGCCTTGTTGTTGCCGATCCACTCGCTGGTCGCCAGCCCCGAACGGCCACCCATGCCGCCCTTGGCTTCGAGCAGGGTCACCTGCCAGCCCTTGGACTGCAGCTCGTAGGCTGCCGTCAGGCCGGCCAGGCCACCACCGACGACAATGGCCGTGGGGGTCTTGTCCTTCGCCAGCGCACCAGCGCTGGATGCACCAATCAATACCAACGCGCACAGGCGCACCCAAGCAGCAGCCATGTCGGCGAACTCCGGATCAGAAGCGAAATGTAAGTGGGGAGGATCTCCCCAGGAGAGAAGCGCTAAGAATACGTCAGGTCCCAGGAGCCTGCCAGCACAGCGCTATCAAGTGCTTCGAATGGTTCAGGTTTCTGTGGTGGGTCCTTCGCGGCGGTTCGGCGTCCCGAGAAGCCAGCTCCCACACAAGCCTGCACAAAATCCAAGGTTGTTCCTGGGGGTGCCTTTGCTTAGGCTTACGCCGTCCTACTTGCCACCCCAGCCAGGAGATCCGCCCATGGGCCTGAATCAACAGTGGATGCAGCGCGACCTCAAGGTCCTGTGGCACCCCTGCACCCAGATGAAAGACCACGAGAGCCTGCCGCTGATCCCGATTCGCCGCGGCGAGGGTGTCTGGCTCGAGGACTTCGAGGGCAAGCGCTATCTGGACGCGGTCAGCTCCTGGTGGGTCAACGTCTTCGGCCATGCCAATCCGCGCATCAACCAGCGCATCAAGGATCAGGTCGACCAGCTCGAACACGTCATCCTTGCAGGCTTCAGCCATCAGCCGGTGATCGAGCTGTCCGAGCGCCTGGTGGCCATGACCCCGGCCGGGCTGGATCGAGTGTTCTACGCCGACAACGGCTCGTCATGCATCGAAGTGGCGCTGAAGATGAGCTTCCACTACTGGCAGAACAAGGGCCACGGCGCCAAGAAACGCTTCGTCACCCTGACCAACAGCTACCACGGCGAAACCATCGCCGCGATGTCGGTCGGCGACGTGCCGCTGTTCACCGAAACCTACAAGGCCCTGCTGCTCGACACCATCAAGGTGCCCAGCCCTGATTGCTACCTGCGCCCTGAGGGCATGGGCTGGGAGGAACACTCGCGCAACATGTTCGCAGCCATGGAGCAGACCCTGGCCGAACACCACGCCACGATTGCCGCGGTCATCGTCGAGCCGCTGATCCAGGGCGCTGGCGGCATGCGCATGTATCATCCGGTCTACCTCAAGCTGCTGCGCGAAGCCTGCGACCGTTACGGTGTGCACCTGATCCATGACGAAATCGCCGTCGGTTTCGGCCGCACCGGCACGATGTTCGCCTGCGAGCAGGCCGGTATCCGCCCAGACTTCCTCTGCCTGTCCAAGGCCCTGACCGGTGGCTACCTGCCACTGGCCGCCTGCCTGACCACCGATGACGTGTACCAGGCCTTCTACGACGACTACCCGACCCTGCGCGCCTTCCTCCATTCGCACAGCTACACCGGCAACCCACTGGCCTGCGCCGCGGCGCTGGCGACCCTGGACATCTTCGAGCAGGACCAGGTGATCGACGCCAACAAGGCGCTGTCGGCGCGCATGGCCAGCGCCACCGCGCACCTGGTCGATCACCCGAACGTGGCCGAAGTGCGCCAGACCGGCATGGCTCTGGCCATCGAGATGGTCAAGGACAAGGCCGGCAAGGTCGCCTACCCGTGGCAGGAACGCCGCGGCCTGAAGGTCTTCGAGCATGCCCTGAGCCGCGGCGCGCTGTTGCGTCCGCTGGGCAGCGTGGTGTATTTCCTGCCGCCCTACGTGATCACCCCGGAGCAGATCGACTTCCTGGCCGAAGTGGCCAGCGAAGGCATCGACATCGCCACCCGTGACAGTGTCAGCGTGGCGGTGCCGGCCGATTTCCATCCCGACTTCCGCGATCCAGGCTAGGCCTCAGTCCCCACGCGCACCCTGTGGGAGCGGGTTTACCCGCGAATACGATGGTGGCCGCACCGCCGCATTCGCGGGTGAACCCGCTCCCACAGGGTCCATGCCCACCCTGCCACAGGGTCCATGTCCACCCTTTGCCCCGAGCCAAACCATGCGCCTCTCCCGTTTCTTCATCGACGTCCCCCTGAGCCTTGGCGAGCACGAGTTGCCCGAGGCCCAGGCCCACTACATCGGCCGCGTGCTGCGCATGAGCGTCGGCGCCGCCGTGCAACTGTTCGACGGCAGCGGCCAGGAATACCTCGGCCAGTTGCTCGAAGTGGGCAAGAAATCCGTGCGGGTCAGCCTCGACCAGGCCCTGCCCGGCCAGCCCGATTCGCCGCTGCACATCCACCTCGGCCAGGGGCTGTCCCGTGGCGAGCGCATGGACTGGGCGATCCAGAAAGCCACTGAGCTGGGCGTCAACCAAATCACCCCGATCGTCAGCGAGCGCTGCGAAGTGCGTCTGAAGGACGAGCGCGCCGACAAGCGCCTGGCTCACTGGCGCCAGGTGGCGATCAGCGCCTGCGAACAATGCGGGCGCTCCACGCTGCCAGTGATCCACCCGCCGGTGACCCTGGCCGAATGGTTGAAAGACAGCGATGCCGATCTCAAGCTGGTCCTGCACCCGGTGGCCGAGCCGCTGACCAGCCACGACAAACCGACACGTCTGGCCTTTCTGATCGGACCTGAGGGTGGCTTGAGCGATGCCGAAGTCGATCAGGCCAAGGGCGCCGGCTTCCACGCCGCCCGCCTCGGCCCTCGCGTACTGCGCACCGAGACGGCGCCGGTGGTGGCGCTATCGGTGGCGCAGCAGCTGTGGGGCGATTTCTAAGCTCAGCCCCTATAGCACGTAGAAGTACACCGCGACGAAGTGCATCAGGCTGCCAGCGATGACGAACAGGTGCCAGATGCCGTGCCAGTGGCGAAAGCGGCTGTCGAAGGCGAAAAAGATGATGCCGACGGTGTACAGCACACCGCCGGCCGCCAGCCAGGCAAAGCCAGCGCCACCGAGGCTGTGGAGCAGCGGCTTAACCGCCACCAGCACGATCCAGCCCATCACCGCGTAGATGATGATCGAGAGGATCCGTGCCTCGGAGCGCGGTTTGATCTCCTGGAGCATGCCGATCACCGCCAGGCCCCAGACGATGCCGAACAGGCTCCAGCCCCAGGGCCCGCGCAGACTGACTAGGCAGAACGGTGTATAGCTGCCGGCGATGAGCAGGTAGATCGACAGGTGATCGAGCTTGCGCATGACCACCTTCGCCCGGCCGCGCGTGCTGTGATAGAGCGTGGAAATGCTGTAGAGCAACAGCAGCGTAAAGCCGTAGATGGAGAAGCTGACGATCTTCCAGGGGTCGCCCTGCAAGCCCGCGACGACGATCAGCCAGATGGCACCGATACAGGCCAGGACAGCACCGACCAGGTGGGTCCAGGCGTTGAAGCGTTCACCGTAGTACATGCAGGCTCAGACCTCCACAAGGCCAATGGGTTCCTGGCGGGCAGTGGCGCGACAGGGCCCGCACGAGCATCATCCTACTGCGCCGAAGGTTGCAGATCCGCGTCACGCACCAGCCGCTCGAGCGCCGCCAGGTCCGGCACTCGCGCCACTTGCTCGCCCACCTGCACCGCCGCCAGCTCCAGCGCCCCCAGCGGCACGTCCACATAGTTCAACTGGCTGTCCAGCTTGCACGAGCGCGGGATCCCCTGCAGGAGCAGCGCCAGGTAGCGCAGCCCGGTATCGCCCAAGGCGTTGAGCACGACGATCCGCGCCCGCTCGCCACAGGGCGTTTCACCGCCACAGGCGGCCTCGAAGCCTATCAGCGGCAGACACTGCTGGCGCCAGTCGATCCAGCCCATGTGCCAGGCCGGCTCATGCAGTTCGCAGACGAACGCACGCTCGCCGATCAGCTCGGCCACCGCAACGTTGGGCAGCACCAGGGTGCGGTCGCCCAGGGGCAGCAACAGCCCGGTGAGGCTGCTGCGCTGACCGGCGATATGTTCAAGCATGAGGCTGGCTCCAGTGGGCGATGCTCTGCAACAGGAGCGACTCCTGGTAAGGCTTGCCGAGGTATTCGTTGACGCCGATGGCCATGGCCCGGTCGCGGTGTTTCTGCCCGGTACGCGAGGTGATCATGATGATCGGCAAGTCGTGCAGGCGGTTGTCACGCCGCACCCGCGTCGCCACTTCGAAGCCGTCCATGCGCGGCATCTCGATGTCCAGCAGCAGCACGTCAGGGCGGTGCTCCTCCAGCAGGGCCATCGCATCGACCCCGTCCTTGGCGGTCAACACGCTCATGCCGTGACGTTCCAGCAGGCGGCTGGTGACCTTGCGCACGGTGACCGAATCATCGACCACCATCACCAGCAACGGACGCCGCGCCGCCGGGCCGAACAGCTGGCGCCGCTCGCCGTCACCCACCGGCAACCGCGCCAGGCGCCGCTGCTGGCCGCGCAGCTGACCGAGCAGGTCGAGAATCAGCACCACCCGCCCATCACCGAGCAAGGTCGCACCAGACAACCCCGGCACCGCAGCGAATTGTGGCCCCAGGCTTTTCACCACGATTTCGCGGCTCGGCGACAAGCCATCGGCCTGGATCGCAAACGACTGCTCCTGGGCATGCACCAGCAGCACCGGCAAGGGCAGGCTTTGCCCCAGCAGGCGCGGACGGCCGACATCCTGCAACAGCTCGCCCAGGTAGCGCAGGTCGTAGGCGTGCCCCGCATAGCGATAGCGCGGCGGATCCAGCTGGTAGCAGGCCTCGAGCTCGGCGGGCGGCACGCGGACGATGCCCTCGATGGTGTTGAGCGGGATGGCGTACTGCTCCTCGCCCAGGTGCACCATCAGCGCCCGGTTCAGCGATACCGTGAACGGCAAGCGGATCTGGAAGCGTGCCCCCTTGCCTGGGCTGGACTCGATGCTCATCGAGCCACCCAACTGCTTGACCTCTTCATGGACCACATCCATGCCCAGCCCGCGCCCGGAAATCTGGGTGATCTTCTCGGCCGTGGAGAAGCCCGGACGCAGGATGAACTGCAAGATCTCGTGATCGCTGAGCTGCGCCTGCGGCGCCAGCAAGCCGCGCTTGATGGCCTTCTTGCGAACCGCCTCCAGCGGCACCCCGGCGCCGTCGTCGCTCATCTCGATGACGATGTCGGCGCCCTCGTGGAGCAAGTTGAGGTGGATGGTGCCCTGCTCCGGCTTGCCTGCCGCCAGGCGCACCTCGCGCGGCTCCAGGCCATGGTCGACGGCGTTGCGCAGCATGTGCTCCAGGGGCGCGACCATGCGCTCGAGCACGCTGCGGTCCAATTCGCCCTCGGCGTTGCCGACCACCAGTTCGACCTGTTTGCCCAGCTCGCTCGCCACCTGCCGCACCACGCGCTGCAGGCGTGGCACCAGGCGCTCGAAAGGCACCATCAGGGTGGCGGTCAGGCCTTCCTGCAACTGACTGTTGACCCGCGCCTGCTGCTGCAGCAGGCCATGCGCCTCCTGGGCCCGCAGGGTCAGGGTTTCCTTGAGGTCGAGCAAGTCGGAAGCCGATTCGAACAAGGCCCGCGACAGCTGCTGCAACTGCGAATGGCGGTCCATTTCCAGCGGGTCGAAATCGTCGTAGGCGTCGCCCTCGGCCTGCCAGCGGCTGGACATGCGGCCCTGGGTTTCGTTGTCCAGGCGCAGCAACTGGTCGCGCATGCGCTCCAGGGTGGTTTCCATTTCGCTCAAGGCGAACTGTGCATCGTTGACCTGCTGCTCGATGCGACCACGAATGATCGCGTGCTCGCTGGCCAGGTTGCCCAGGTCGTCGAGCAGTTCGGCATCGACCTTGACCATGTCCCCCGGCGCTCGCTCGGGTGCAGCGCTCGGCACATCGAGCGGCGCGGCCTCCACCGGCGGCTGGCCGGCGGCGCTGTCGGTCAGCGCCGCACTGGAGAAGTTGCGAATGTAGTCGATCAGCGCCGTTGCCGCGTGCAGCGGCTGCCCCAAACGTACGGCGTCGAGCATGTGCGCGAGACGGTCGTGGCAGTTCTGCAGCAGGCTGAACAGCGCGGGCGTCGGCGGCAGGCGGCCAGCAGCGAGCAGTTCGTAGAGAAACTCCAGCTCATGGGCCAGGTCGCCGATGGCGGCGATTTCCACCATGCGCGCGCCGCCCTTGAGGGTGTGCAGGTCGCGCAGCAGGTTTTCCACCTCGACACTGCTGCGCGGGTCGGCCTGCCAGCGCGCCAATGCAGCCGCAGCGCTTTCGACGATGTCCGAGCTTTCTTCGAGGAAGACTTCCAGCAGCTCCTTGTCGCCGGGTGTTTCTGCCCCCTCCGGCTCGCTGACCGGCGCATGGCGGAACTCACGCAACTCGCCGAGCAGTGCCACCGCAGAAGACGGCAGCTCGCCCTGGCGCAGGCTGTCGAGCATCTGGCCCAGCGCCGCATGGCTGCGCTGCAGCAGCTCGAACAGCGCACTGCTGGCGGCCAACCGCCGATCGACCAGCCCTTCGTAGAGCAACGCCAGCTCCTGGGCGAGCACTTCGATGGCGCCAATCGCGGCCATCTGCGCACCGCCGCGCAAGGTCTGCACATCGTGCTGCAACGCGGACACCGCCGAGCTGGCTTCCGGCTCCTGTCGCCAGCGCTGCAAAGCCTGATCGGCGCTGTCGAGGATGTCGCCGGCCTCGTCGAGGAACAACTGCACCACTGCCGGCTCCGGCAGGTCCATGGCCGTGGCCAGCGGGGTCACGCCCTGCTCGCCCACCAGCCCGGTTGCCGCCGGGTCGAGCGCCCCGTCCAGCAGCGCACGCAAGCCATCCAGGCACTCGCTGCGCGGGGTGACCTCCTGCCCGGCAGCAATCTCATCGAGCATGTCGATCAGGGCTTCGTGGGCCTGCCGCGCCTGGGCGAAGAAATGCCCGTTGGCGACCAGGCTGCCCTCCTCAACCGCCCCATACAGATCGAGCAGCGCTTCGCAGAGCTCATCCACCTGCCAGAAATCGGCCAGGTGCGCACCATGGGCCAGGGTCGTCAGCTCATCAAGCAGCGTGTCCAGCTCCTGGCGTTCGCGCGGGTGCTCCTGCCAGCGCGACAACAGCGACTCGGCATCGAGCAGGATATCCATGCCCTGAGCCAGGAAGCTGGCGATCAGTTGTGGATCACGACGGTTGCGGCGGGTGTGCGGCGCTGCGTCCTGCAGCACCGCCAGGCGTGCATCCACCGCTTCGCCGACCTGCTCGATCAGTTGCGCAGCGCCAGGAATCGGTGCCAGCGGTGTGCGCTCAAGCTGGGCCAGGCCCAGCTGGAACAGGCTGCGCGACGCTTCCAGCCATTCGATATCCGCCACTTCCAACGGCAGTTGGTGCGCCTTGTATTCACGCGCCAGGCGGTCGAAGGCGGTGGCAAGCTCTGCGATCGGCATCACCCCGGCCATGGCCGCGCTGCCCTTGAGGGTATGCAGCGCGCGTTGCAGGCTGTCGCTGACCGGGGTGTCCTGGCCTTTGGCAGCCATGAGGAAACTGTCGAGGCTGGCCAGATGGCCCTGGGCCTCGTTGCGAAAGATCTCCAGCAGTTGCGGATCGAGCCCGTCACTGTCGCTGGCAGACGCGGTGTCGTTGACCGCCAGGGCGTGCAGGTGGCTACTGAGCTGCTCGACATCGGCCAGCCGGGGTATCTGACCCACCGCAAAGTCGGCGAGCAGGTCAGGCAGGTGCACAAAGGCCTGTTGCAGCGCCACGGCGCCCTCGCCGCTGAGCACGATGCGTCCTTCCAGCACACGGTTGAGCAGATGCTCGGCGCCCCAGGCCAGCTCGGCCACGGCGCCTGCGTGCACCATCCGCCCGCTGCCCTTGAGCGTATGCAAGGCACGGCGCAGTTCGACAAGCGCGTCGCGTTGCTGGTTGTCGGCACGCCAGCGCAACCATTGGCGTTCGATCTCCGGCAGCAGCTCAGCGGTTTCCTCCAGGAACACTTCGCGCAGCTCATCGTCGATGCCGTCATCGGCACGCTGCGGCTCAGCCATGACCGGCGCTTGGCTGCAGCGCAGGCCAAGGGCGGCCAGACTGGCGCAGGCCATGTCGAGAAAACGCTGGGCATCGGCCAGCGGATCGGCGACACGCCATTGCAGGTAGCACTCCACCGCACTCAAGGCCTCGGCCAGGTGGGCCAGCTCCTGCTCCGGTGGCTCCTGCTCAAGATGCGACGACCAGCCTTGCACATAGTCGGCCGACACCCCGAACACCTCGGAGGCGGCCGGCAGCATCAGCATCGCCAACGCGCCACGCACCTGCTGCAGCAGGCCCGGCAGGGGCTGCAGACGCTGGCGCGGCCAACCGGATTCCAGGCAGTCGCCGATCAGGTCCTTGGCCTGCTGCAACACCGAGAGCGACTCCTCGAACACCCGCTGGCGGATCTCGGTCACGTCCGAGCCGGGCATGCCGCCTTCCAGGCCCTCGGCAAGGCCGCCGACCATGCCGTTGAGCGTCGCCTCCACGTACAACAGTGCACCGGCCACATCCATCAGCACCGCATCGTCCACGGCACGTTCGCCCTGGGCCAGGGCCTGCAAGGCGAGCACCTGGTCGATGATGACCCGGCGCGGCTGCTGGAAGCCCAGCACTGCGAGGGTATCGGCCACATGGCGCAGCGGCGCGATCAGCACATCGAGTGGGTCGCGCTGCTCGTTATCCCCCCGTACGAAGGGGTCGAGCCGCTCCTTGATCCGCACCAGGTCGTCGCACAGGGCAGTGATCACCGAGCGCAGGGCATCGCGGCCCTGGCCGGCCTGCAACTGGTCGCGCCAGTTGCCCAGCGACAGGTCGAGGTTGGCCAGATCGTTGGCCCCCGCCAGGCGCTGCGCCGCCTCTCCCATCAGGCTGTCCTGGGCCAGCGGCTCGGCGCCGCGGCACAGGCGCAACTGATTGAGCAACGGCAGCACCACCAACGGCAGGTCGTGGCGCGCCCCCCGCAGGCGCTCGAGGTAGGGCGGTAATTGCTCAAGGCCGCGGAACAGCGCACCCAGGCAATCGCCACGCGGGCTGACCTGGCCCTCGAAGAGGGCACGCCCGAGCAACTCCAATTCCTCGGCCAGGCGCGCCGCGCCATTGAGCTCGAGCATCGTCAGGCACCCTTGCACCTGATGCAGGTTGTCGACGAAGAACCCCAGCAAGGCGGGGTCGCCCGGCTCGCTGGAAAAACGCTCCAGCGCCTGCCGCGCCTGGCCCAGGCAATCGGCGATGGCCGCCTTGGTCCAGCTCAGGGCGACCGTGTCGTGACGCTCGGGGCTCATTGCCGTAACGGCCATAGACCTCTCCTCAGCGCCGCTCGGCCGGGGCCGGCAGGGTGAAACCAGACACCGAACGGCGCATCTCGCTGGCCATTCTGGCCAGGTGACGGATGCTGTCGGCGGTAGCGCCGGAACCGGCGGAGGTCTGCGCAGTGATCTGCTGGATCACCGCCATGGTGTGGGAAATCTGCCCGGCCGAGGATGTCTGCAATTGCGCCGCGTCGGAAATGCTGTGGATCAGTTCGGCCAGGTTCTGCGACACGCCCTCGATTTCGGCGAGGGCCACGCCTGCGTCCTGGGCAAGACGCGCACCACGCACCACTTCGGCGGTGGTCTGCTCCATGGAGATCACCGCTTCGTTGGTATCGGCCTGGATGGTCCGCACCAGCGCTTCGATCTGCCGGGTGGCCGACGACGAACGCTCAGCCAGGCGCTGCACTTCGTCAGCGACCACGGCGAAGCCGCGCCCGGCTTCACCCGCGAGCGAAGCCTGGATTGCCGCATTGAGGGCCAGGATGTTGGTTTGTTCGGCAATGTCGTCGATCAGGCTGACGATGTCGCCGATTTCCTGGGAAGACTCGCCAAGACGCTTGATGCGCTTGGCGGTGTCCTGGATCTGTTCGCGGATGTTGTCCATGCCATGGATGGTGTTGTGCACCACCTCGTTACCCTTGTTGGCGATGGCCACCGAACGCTCGGCGACCTTGGCCGACTCGTAGGCGTGGGCGGAAACCCGGTCGATCGACTCGACCATGTCGCCCACCGCCAGCGACGCCTCGCTGATCTGGTCGGCCTGGTGTTCCGAGGCCTTGGCCAGCTGGCGTGCGGTGTTCTGGGTGTCCTGCACCGCAGCGGCGACCTGCTCGGCGCTGTGGTTGATGGTCGCCACCAGGTCGCGCAACTGGTCCACCGAGAAGTTGATCGAGTCGGCGATGGCGCCGGTGAAGTCTTCGGTGACCGACACCGTCACCGTCAGGTCGCCATCGGCCAGCTCTTCGATTTCATCGAGCAGGCGCATGATCGCCTGCTGGTTGCGCTCGTTCTTCTCCGCCGTGTCGCGTAGTTGCCGGTTGGTGGCGCGGACCATCACCAGGCCGATGAGGATGATCGAGGCCAGCGCCAGCAGGCCGAGTACGTAGCCGCCGACGGTGTCGAGGGTGCGCCCGGCCAGGTTCTCGAAACCATTGGCCAGGTGCGAGGCTTCGTCGAGCAGGGTCTGCGACAGGCTGAAGATGTTGCTCGCGGCCTCGCGCACCCGCAGCAGCTCCGGTGAAGTCTCGAGAATTTCGTCGACCGAGCCGGAAACGAACTGGAACAGCTCGGCGATCTCGGCCAGGCGCGCACGCGCGTCCGGGTCTTCGACACGGGTCACCTGGATTGCCGGATTGCCACCGAGCATGCCCTCGAGCACCTGGCCGAAGCGGCTGGCATCACGGCCGAAGGTGTCGGCGGCCTGCACCGAGGTATCGTCACCGGCCAGCACGGTATTGACCGAACCGAGAATCCGCTCGGCCAGCAGCAACTGGCGCTGGGCCACAGCCACCTGGCTGGCCGGTGCACCGCTCTGCAGCAGGATTTCCACGACCTTTTCGTACTCGACCTGCAACTGTGGCACGGTTTCGGCCAGGGTCGCCGCCACCTGGTGCAACGACAGCACGGTCTGCTCGCTGGCCAGGATGGTGTCGGTGTTGCGCCGCAGGTTTTCCCAGTCCTGGCGCACCGCGTCCATCTCGTCGCGCACCGTGGCCGGCGCTGGCGGCAGGCCGGTGGCCTTGTCACCCTCGCGCAGGTATTTCCAGCGGCGCTCGAAATCGTTACGTGCATCGGACAGCAGCCGGAACGCCAGGGCCTTGCCCGCCGCCGCCTCGGTGGCGTTCTTGGCGATGCGCTGGGACAGCACGCGCAACTCGCCGGCATGGCCGATGTACTGCTTGTCGTGGTTGGACTGGGTGTTGAGGTAGGCGAAGTTGGCGAACAGCAGCACGATCGACAGGATCAGCACCACGAACAGCACAGTGATCTGCGCGGTGCTGCGCGGGCGCTGGGCCAAGGCTTCGGGAACGACGGTTGGAGCGGGCTTGTTCACTGTCGCAGGGTCCTCTACAACGCCACATCGAGAAAGCCTGGCGCCTGGGCCAGGGCGAAGGGGCTGAAGATCGCCCAGTTGCGCTCACGCGGGAAATGCCCCTGGACGAAACGCGCCGCGGCGCGGATCAGTGGCTGCGGGGGCGACAGCTCCAGGCTGCTCAGGTCGAAATGTTGCAAGCCGACCACTTCATCCACCAACAGGCCGACGAACAGGTCGTCGTGGTCCAGCACCAGCACGCGGCGCTGCTTGCCCGAGGCTGCCGGCCCAAGGCCGAAGAACGCCGAAAGGTCCATCACCGGCAGCAGGCGACCGCGCAGGTTGGCCACGCCGCACACCCATGGCTGCACCCCAGGCACCCGGCTGCTGCGCGGCTCGCGCAACACTTCGGCCACCTCCCCCATGGGGGCGACGAACCACTGCCCGGCGATGCGAAAGCCGATACCGCTCCATTGTTGCAGGCGCGTGTCCTGCAGCGGCTGGTCGGCCACCAGCAGGCGGCAGCGGCGGTCGATGTCCAGCAACAGCTCGAAGGCGGTCAGCGACGCACCCTGGGGGCGTGTGGTCAAGCGCCCAGCACCTCTTTGAGCTTGGCGATCAGCGCGTCCTCTTCCACCGGCTTGGTCAGGAAATCGCGAGCGCCCTGGCGCGTGGCCCAGATGCGGTCGGTTTCCTGGTCCTTGGTGGTGACCACGATCACCGGGATGGCGCTGGTTTCAGGGTCCTTGCTGAGCTGGCGGGTGGCCTGGAAGCCGTTCATGCCGGGCATGACGATGTCCATCAGCACCGCATCCGGCTTGTCCTGGCGGGCCAGGGCCACGCCATCGGCACCGTTGCTGGCCTTGAGCACCTGGTAGCCATGCTTCTCGAGCCATTCGGTCAATCTGTACATCTCTGTCGGCGAGTCGTCGACAATCAGCACTCGGGCCATACGGTTTCCCCATCAGGAAAATGAAGACCGCGCCAGGGCGGGCGCGGTCAGGGTGCGTGTTGTGCCTGCACGGCGAATTCGGGCACGTGGGCACGGATCGCGTCGAGCAGTTCTTCCTTGCTGAACGGTTTGGTGAGGAACTGATCGGAGCCGACCACCCGGCCGCGGGCCTTGTCGAACAGGCCGTCACGCGACGACAGCAGGATCACCGGAATATCCTTGAACGCACTGTTGTGCTTGATCACCGCACAGGTCTGGTAACCGTCCAGGCGCGGCATCAGTACATCGACGAAGATGATCCGCGGCTTGTGATCGACGATCTTGGCCAGGGCATCGAAACCGTCGCTGGCGGTGATCACCTCGCAACCCACCTCGCCCAGCAACATCTGGGCGGTGCGGCGGATGGTGCGGGAATCGTCGATCACCATCACCTTCAGGGGCTGTTCCATGAAATGCGTCACCCATCGCCAAGCCAGGAATGAAACCTCGAGGGCTGCCATGCAGCGCTCTGACTGGCATTTTTAACACAGTCCGGGTAGGCATTCCATCTGCCTCCCCCCTTGACCGGCCGCGTTCCCGGCGCCACCCTGAGCCACTTTTCTTTCGTGCCATCGCGGCCACCTGCCGCCAAGAGGAATTACCCCATGAGCGTTCGCCTCGGGATTGTCATGGACCCCATCGCGTCCATTTCCTACAAGAAGGACAGCTCGCTGGCCATGCTGCTGGCGGCGCAGGAGCGTGGCTGGAGCCTGTTCTACATGGAGCAGCGCGACCTCTACCTGGGTGCCGGCCAGGCCCGTGCACAGATGCGACCGCTGAAGGTGTTCGCCGATCCGGCCCGCTGGTTCGAGCTGGGCGATGAGCAGGACAGCGCGCTGAGCGAGCTGGACGTGATCCTGATGCGCAAGGATCCCCCCTTCGACATGGAGTTCGTCTACAGCACCTACCTGCTGGAGCAGGCCGAGCGCGAAGGCGTGCTGATCGTCAACAAACCGCAGAGCCTGCGTGACTGCAACGAAAAGCTGTTCGCTACGCAGTTCCCGCAATGCATGGCGCCAACCCTGGTCAGCCGCCGCGCCGACATCCTGCGCGCCTTCGCCGCCACCCATGGCGATGTGATCCTCAAGCCGCTCGACGGCATGGGCGGCGCATCGGTGTTCCGTCACCGCCAGGGCGACCCGAACCTCTCGGTGATCCTCGAAACCCTGACCCAGCATGGCCACCAGCAGATCATGGCGCAGGCCTACCTGCCGCAGATCGTCGATGGCGACAAGCGCATCCTGATGATCGACGGCGAGCCGGTGCCCTACTGCCTGGCACGCATCCCGGCCAGCGGCGAGACCCGTGGCAACCTGGCCGCCGGTGGCCGTGGCGAAGCCCGTCCGCTGACCGAGCGCGACCGCTGGATCGCCGCCCAGGTTGGCCCGACCCTGCGCGAAAAGGGCCTGCTGTTCGTCGGCCTGGACGTGATTGGCGACTCGCTGACCGAGATCAACGTCACCAGCCCGACCTGCATCCGGGAGATCGATGCTGCCTACAACACCCATATCGGCGGCCAGCTGATGGACGCCATTGATCGCAAGCTCAAGGCGCGCTGACCACCGACGCGGAGCAAAACCCTGGAGTGGGGTATGATGCCGGTCCATTTCACTCGACCTGCTGCCCCACTGCGGTTGCTGGATACCCGATGACGCTGCCTGCCGACATCCCATCCGACCTGCTGCCACCGCGCGTTCGCCCGGTGGACCGGCTCGGTTTCACGCTGTTTCTTGCCGCCCTGGTGCACCTTGCGCTGATCCTCGGGGTGGGTTTCAGCGTGGTCAAGCCCGCCGAAGTCCGCCAGACCATGGACATCACCCTGGCCACCTTCAAGAGCGAGAAAGCGCCGGAGAAAGCCGACTACCAGGCCCAGGACAACCAGCAGGGCAGTGGCACCCTGGACAAGAAAGCCGTCCCCACCACCACCGAAGTGGCGCCGTTCCAGGACAGCAAGGTCAACAAGATCACCCCACCTCCGGCAGCCCGGCCGGAAACGCCAGCGGCGCCGGCAAAATCCGTGGTGACGACCAAGGCAGCGAAACCGCAGAAAGCCGAAACCGCGCCAAAGGAAAGCAAGCCTCAACCCAAGCCCCCCGCACCGGTGCCGGACTTCGACAGCTCGCAGTTGTCGAGCCAGATCGCCAGCCTCGAGGCCGAGCTGTCCAACGAACAGCAGTTGTATGCCAAGCGCCCCCGCATCCATCGTCTCAACGCGGCCTCGACCATGCGCGACAAGGGGGCCTGGTACAAAGAGGAATGGCGCAAGAAAGTCGAGCGGATCGGCAACCTCAATTACCCTGAAGAAGCCCGACGCCAGCAGATGTACGGCAGCCTGCGGATGATGGTGTCGATCAACCGCGACGGTTCGTTGTATGAAGTGCTGGTGCTGGAATCCTCCGGGCAGCCGGTGCTGGACCAGGCCGCCCAGCGCATCGTTCGCCTTGCGGCACCGTTCGCGCCGTTCACCGGGGACCTGGCGGAGTTCGACCGCCTGGAGATCATCCGCACCTGGCGCTTCGCGCGTGGGGACCGGCTGTCGAGCAATTGACCGGTACGGGCTGTGTCGGCCCGTCGCTGCGACTTGCCCCGCGATGGGGCCGGTACCTACACCGCACAGCCAGCTTGTCAGCCTCGCCACCTGACGCCACACTACCCCTCATGAAAACCCTCACGCCGAGCTACCTCAAGCACCAGTTCCTGATTGCCATGCCGCACATGGTCGATCCGAACTTTGCCCAGACCCTCACCTACATCGTCGAGCACAACGCCAACGGCGCCATGGGCCTGGTGGTCAACCGCCCGCAGGAGCTGAACCTGGCCGATATCCTCGAGCAGTTGCGCCCGGATGAGGAACCGCCTGCCAGCACCCTGCAGATCCCGATCTACCAGGGTGGCCCGGTGCAGACCGACCGCGGCTTCGTGCTGCACAGCGCCGAATGCACCTACCAGGCCACCATCGAGCTGCAAGGCCTGTCGCTGTCGACATCACAGGATGTGCTGTTCGCCATCGCCGAGGGCGTCGGCCCGAAGCAGAGCCTGATCACCCTGGGCTACGCCGGCTGGGAAGCCGGGCAGCTCGAGGCGGAGCTGGCCGATAACGCCTGGCTCAACTGCCCGTTCGACCCCGAGATCCTCTTCGGCATGGCCTGCGAGCAGCGCCTGCAGGCCGCCGCGCAAAGCCTGGGCATCAACCTCAGTCTGCTGACCAGCCAGGCAGGGCACGCCTGATGGCCGAGCTGCGCCTGCTGCTGGGCTTCGACTACGGCACCCGCCAGATCGGCGTCGCCGTCGGCCAGGTCATCACCGGCCAGGCCCGCGAACTGTGTACGCTCAAGGCACAGAACGGCGTGCCGGACTGGAACCAGGTCGAGAAACTGATCAAGGAATGGAAACCCGACGCCATCGTCGTCGGCCTGCCGCTGAACATGGACGGCACGTCCAGCGAGATGAGCGAACGCGCGGAGAAGTTCGCCCGCCGCCTGCATGGACGCTACAACCTGCCGGTACATACCCACGACGAACGCCTGACCACCTTCGAGGCCAAGGGCGAACAGATGGCCCGTGGCGGCCAGCGTGGCAGCTACCGCGACAACCCGGTCGACGCCATCGCCGCTGCACTGCTGCTGCAGGGCTGGCTGGAGGCCAATACCTGACCATCCGCTTTGCTGCCGGCGATGCCGGCGCCCCAAGGAGCACGCAATGAGCCTACCCAATCCCGCCGACCTGATCCGGCAGATGGCCGTCGACCTTCGCGCCCACCTGGCGCGCCGCGCCATCGCAGAGCCACGCTTCATCGGTATCCGCACCGGTGGCGTGTGGGTTGCCCAGGCCCTGCAGCAAGCGCTTGGCGACCAGAGCCCGCTGGGCACCCTCGACGTGTCGTTCTACCGCGACGACTTCAGCCAGAACGGCCTGCACCCGCAGGTGCGCCCGTCCGAGCTGCCGTTCGAGATCGAAGGCCAGCACCTGGTGCTGGTGGATGACGTGCTGATGAGCGGTCGAACCATCCGCGCTGCGCTCAACGAGCTGTTCGACTATGGGCGCCCGGCCAGCGTGACCCTGGTCTGCCTGCTCGACCTGGACGCAGGCGAATTGCCGATCCGCCCGAATGTGCTCGGTGCGACGCTGTCCTTGGCGGCCCATGAACGGGTAAAATTGACCGGACCCGCCCCGCTCGCCCTCGAGCGCCAGGACCTCGCCCCCGCATCCGCCCTTTAAGAGTCCCCCGCGATGACGCCATTCGACGCCAAGCGCCCGCTGCAGCTCAACGATCAGGGCCAGCTACGCCATTTCCTCTCGCTCGACGGTTTGCCCCGCGAACTGCTCACCGAGATCCTCGACACCGCCGACTCCTTCCTCGAAGTTGGCGCCCGGGCCGTCAAGAAGGTTCCGTTGCTGCGCGGCAAGACCGTGTGCAACGTGTTCTTCGAGAACTCCACCCGCACCCGCACCACCTTCGAACTGGCCGCCCAGCGCCTGTCAGCCGACGTGATCAGCCTGAACGTGTCGACCTCCTCGACCAGCAAGGGCGAAACCCTGTTCGATACCCTGCGCAACCTGGAAGCCATGGCTGCCGACATGTTCGTCGTGCGTCACTCCGACTCCGGCGCCGCGCACTTCATCGCCGAGCACGTGTGCCCGGAGGTCGCGGTGATCAACGGCGGCGATGGCCGCCATGCCCACCCGACCCAGGGCATGCTCGACATGCTGACCATCCGTCGGCACAAGGGCAGCTTCGAGAACCTTTCGGTGGCGATCGTCGGCGATATCCTGCACTCGCGCGTAGCCCGCTCCGACATGCTCGCGCTCAAGGCCCTGGGTTGCCCGGACATCCGTGTGATCGGCCCGAAGACGCTGATCCCGATCGGTATCGAGCAGTACGGGGTCAAGGTCTACACCGACCTGGCCGAGGGCCTCAAGGACGTCGACGTGGTGATCATGCTGCGCCTGCAGCGTGAGCGCATGGCCGGTGGCCTGCTGCCCAGCGAGGGCGAGTTCTACCGCCTGTTCGGTCTGACCACCGCGCGCCTGGCCGGCGCCAAGCCGGACGCCATCGTCATGCACCCGGGCCCGATCAATCGGGGCGTGGAAATCGAATCGGCGGTGGCCGACGGCAAGCACTCGGTGATCCTCAACCAGGTGACCTACGGCATCGCCGTGCGCATGGCCGTACTGTCGATGGCCATGAGCGGCCAGAACGCGCAACGTCAACTCGACCAGGAGAACGCCCTGTGACCATCAGCATCATCGGCGCACGGGTCATCGATCCCAGCAGCGGCCTGGACCAGGTCACCGACCTGCACCTGGAGAACGGTCGCATCCTTGCCCTCGGCGCAGCGCCAGCAGGCTTCAGCGCCAGCCGCACGATCCAGGCCGACGGCCTGGTGGCCGCACCTGGCCTGGTCGACCTCGACGTCGCCCTGCGCGAGCCGGGCTACAGCCGCAAGGGCAACATTGCCAGCGAAACCCGCGCGGCCGTGGCCGGCGGCGTCACCAGCCTGTGCTGCCCGCCGCAGACCAAACCGGTGCTCGACACCTCGGCCGTCGCGGAACTGATCCTCGACCGCGCCCGCGAGGCAGCCAACAGCAAGGTCTACCCGATTGGCGCCCTGACCAAGGGCCTGGAAGGCGAGCAACTGGCCGAGCTGGTGGCCCTGCGCGACACCGGCTGCGTGGCCTTCGGCAACGGCCTCAAGGAGATCCCCAACATCCGGACCCTGGCCCGCGCCCTGGAATATGCCGCCACCTTCGACCTGACCGTGGTGTTCCACTCCCAGGACCGCGACCTGTCAGCCGGAGGCCTGGCCCACGAAGGTGCCATGGCCAGCTTCCTTGGCTTGCCGGGCATACCGGAAACCGCCGAGACCGTGGCGCTGGCGCGAAACCTGCTGCTGGTCGAACAGACTGGCGTGCGAGCGCACTTCACCCAGATCACCAGCGCCCGCGGCGCACGGCTGATCGCCCAGGCCCAGCAACTGGGGCTGCCAGTCACGGCCGACGTGGCGCTGTACCAGCTGATCCTCACCGACGAGGCGCTGCGCGATTTCTCCAGCCTGTACCACGTACAGCCACCGCTGCGCACCCCGGCCGACCGCGATGGCCTGCGCGAGGCAGTGAAGTCGGGCGTCATCCAGGCGATCTCCAGCCACCACCAGCCCCACGAGCGCGATGCCAAGCTGGCACCGTTCGGCGCCACCGAGGCGGGGATCAGCAGTGTCGAACTGCTGCTGCCGCTGGCCATGACCCTGGTCGAGGACGGCCTGATCGACCTGCCGACCCTGCTGGCACGGCTGTCCAGCGGCCCGGCCCAGGCGCTGCGCCTGCCGGCGGGCGAGCTGAAGGTCGGTGGTGCGGCAGACCTGGTGCTGTTCGACCCGAGCGCCTCCACCGTGGCCGGCGAGCAGTGGTTCTCCCGTGGCGAAAACTGCCCGTTCATCGGGCATTGCCTGCCGGGCGCAGTGCGCTACACCCTGGTCGACGGGCATGTCTGCCACGAAGCCTGAGTAAGAGCCTTCGCGGGCAAGCCCGCTCCCACAGGTGAGACAACTGTGGGAGCGGGCTTGCCCGCGAAGGACCCACTTCAATGCTCCTGCCGTGCCCGACCATTCATCCCCCCCGGTTGAAATCCTTCCCCCCTCACCCCATATGAGTCTGCAACAGGCATTTTCGCCCCGCTGCGTGGAGACTCTCTCTTGACCACCATCGTTTCTGTCCGCCGTAACGGCAAAGTCGTCATGGGCGGCGACGGCCAGGTATCCCTCGGCAACACCGTCATGAAAGGCAACGCCAAGAAGGTCCGTCGCCTGTACAACGGCGAGGTCATTGCAGGCTTTGCCGGCGCCACCGCCGACGCCTTCACCCTGTTCGAGCGCTTCGAATCGCAACTGCAGAAGCACTCCGGGCACCTGGTGCGTGCGGCCGTCGAACTGGCCAAGGAGTGGCGCACCGACCGCTCGCTGAGCCGCCTGGAAGCCATGCTCGCCGTGGCCAACAAGGACGCCTCGCTGATCATCACCGGTAACGGTGACGTGGTCGAACCCGAAGACGGCCTGATCGCCATGGGTTCCGGTGGCGCCTACGCACAGGCCGCAGCCCGCGCCCTGCTGAACAAGACCGATCTCTCGGCCCGCGAAATCGCCGAGACCGCACTGAATATCGCCGGTGACATCTGTGTGTTCACCAACCACAACCTGACCATCGAGGAGCAGGACCTGGCCGAGTGATCAGCTGATCTGGTGTCCCGCCCACTGCGGGACTTTTTCCCACGCTGACTCACCACACCCCAGGACCCAATTCACCATGTCCATGACCCCCCGCGAGATCGTCCACGAACTCAACCGCCACATCATCGGCCAGGACGACGCCAAGCGTGCCGTCGCCATCGCCCTGCGCAACCGCTGGCGGCGCATGCAGCTGCCTGCCGAGCTGCGTGCCGAAGTCACCCCCAAGAACATCCTGATGATCGGCCCTACCGGCGTCGGCAAGACCGAAATCGCCCGACGCCTGGCCAAGCTCGCCAATGCTCCGTTCATCAAGGTCGAAGCGACCAAGTTCACCGAAGTCGGTTACGTTGGCCGTGATGTCGAGTCGATCATCCGCGACCTCGCCGATGCTGCGCTGAAAATGCTGCGCGAGCAGGAAATCGTCCGTGTGCGCCACCGCGCCGAAGACGCCGCCGAAGACCGCATCCTCGACGCCCTGCTGCCGCAGGCGCGGGTCAGCAGCTTCAACGAGGAAGCCCAACAGTCCAGCAGCGACTCCAACACTCGCCAGCTGTTCCGCAAGCGCCTGCGTGAAGGCCAGTTGGACGACAAGGAAATCGAGATCGAAGTCGCCGATGCGGTGGGCGTCGAAATCGCTGCGCCGCCCGGCATGGAAGAGATGACCAACCAGCTGCAGAGCCTGTTCGCCAACATGGGCAAAGGCAAGCGCAAGGCACGCAAGCTGAAGGTCAAGGAAGCGCTGAAGATGGTCCGTGACGAGGAGGCGAGCCGCCTGGTCAACGAGGAAGAGCTCAAGGCCAAGGCCCTGGAAGCCGTCGAGCAGCACGGCATCGTGTTCATCGACGAGATCGACAAGGTGGCCAAGCGCGGCAACGTCGGCGGCGCCGATGTGTCCCGCGAAGGCGTGCAGCGCGACCTGTTGCCGCTGATCGAAGGCTGCACGGTCAACACCAAGCTGGGCATGGTCAAGACCGACCACATCCTGTTCATCGCCTCCGGTGCGTTCCACCTGAGCAAGCCGAGCGACCTGGTACCGGAGCTGCAGGGCCGCCTGCCGATCCGCGTCGAGCTCAAGGCCCTGACGCCGCAGGACTTCGAGCGCATCCTCAAGGAGCCGCACGCTTCGCTCACCGAACAGTACCGCGAGCTGCTCAAGACCGAAGGCCTGCACATCGCCTTCGCCGACGAAGGCATCAAGCGCCTGGCCGAGATCGCCTTCCAGGTCAACGAGAAGACCGAGAACATCGGTGCCCGCCGCCTGCACACCCTGCTCGAGCGCCTGCTCGAAGAGGTGTCGTTCAGTGCCGGCGACCTGGCCAGCGCCCATGACGAGACGCCGATCAACATCGACGCCGCCTATGTGAACAGCCACCTCGGTGAGCTGGCGCAGAACGAAGACCTGTCGCGTTACATCCTGTAATACCACCACCGCGGGCGAGCCCGCTCCCCATGGGTCACCACAATGCCGAAGTATGTGGTGCCTCTGGGGAGCGGGCTTGCCCGCGAATGGGCCCTTGAATCCCTCCATCAGAAGCTGGAAGCTTGTTCCATCAGCTCCCGAGAGATTCCCCCATGGCCCGCCTCCCCACCGCCATCAACCTGCACAAAGCCTCGAAAACCCTCACACTCACCTACGCCCCCGGCGAGGTCTATCACCTGCCCGCCGAGTTCCTGCGCGTGCACTCCCCCTCCGCCGAGGTCCAGGGCCACGGCAACCCCATCCTGCAGTTCGGCAAGATCAACGTCGGCCTCAGCGGCCTGGAACCTGCCGGCCAATACGCCTTGAAACTGACGTTCGACGACGGCCACGACAGCGGCCTGTTCACCTGGGAATACCTCGAGCAACTGTGCCTGCGCCAGGAACAGCTGTGGGCCGAGTACCTCGACGAACTGCACAAAGCCGGCAAATCCCGCGACCCGGTCGAGTCAGTGGTCAAGCTCATGCTCTAGGTCAAGCTTCCCAGGCGTTAGAGCGCATTTTCTAATGTGTTCTGTTTGAATGACTTACAGACAGCCAATGACTGGCTGTCTTGCGCATTGCATGAAAGTCGGGTAACCAATGGGGCTGGCAAGTTCCTGCATCTGTTCGTTATCACTGGTCACCCGAGCAGCAGTACCGGGCGGTCGTCTGTGTACCCGCCACAGGCAGCCGGTACTCGTCTCAGGACAACGGAGCGTCGTAGATGAGTAACAAGAACAACGATGAGTTGCAGAAACAGGCCTCGGAAAACACCCTCGGCCTGAATCCGGTCATCGGCATTCGTCGCAAGGACCTGCTGAGCTCCGCGCGCACCGTACTGCGCCAGGCGGTGCGTCAGCCGTTGCACAGCGCCAAGCATGTGGCCCATTTCGGCCTGGAACTGAAAAACGTGCTGCTGGGCAAGTCCAACCTGCATCCCGAGAGCGATGATCGTCGCTTCAGCGATCCGGCCTGGAGCCAGAATCCGCTCTATCGCCGTTACCTGCAGACCTACCTGGCCTGGCGCAAGGAGCTCAACGACTGGATCGCCGAGAGTGACCTGTCGCCCCAGGATGTCAGCCGCGGCCAGTTCGTCATCAACCTGATGACCGAAGCCATGGCGCCGACCAACACACTGGCCAACCCGCAGGCGGTCAAGCGCTTCTTCGAGACGGGCGGCAAGAGCCTGCTCGATGGCCTGTCCAACCTCGCCAAGGACATGGTCAACAACGGCGGCATGCCCAGTCAGGTGAACATGGAAGCCTTCGAGGTTGGCAAGAACCTCGGCACCAGCGAAGGTGCGGTGGTGTTTCGCAACGACGTGCTGGAGCTGATCCAGTACAGGCCGATCACCGAGCAGGTGCACAGCCGCCCGCTGCTGGTGGTGCCGCCACAGATCAACAAGTTCTACGTTTTCGACCTCAGCCCGGAAAAGAGCCTGGCGCGCTTCTGCCTGCGCTCCAACCAGCAGACCTTCATCATCAGTTGGCGCAACCCGACCAAGGCCCAGCGCGAGTGGGGTCTGTCGACCTACATCGACGCCCTCAAGGAAGCAGTGGACGCGGTGCTGGCCATAACCGGCAGCAAGGACCTGAACATGCTCGGTGCCTGCTCCGGCGGCATCACCTGCACCGCGCTGCTGGGCCACTACGCCGCGCTGGGCGAAACCAAGGTCAATTCGCTGACCTTGCTGGTGAGCGTGCTCGACACCACGGTCGATACCCAAGTGGCACTGTTCGTCGACGAACAGACCCTCGAAGCCGCCAAGCGCCACTCCTACCAGGCCGGCGTGCTCGAAGGCAGCGACATGGCCAAGGTGTTCGCCTGGATGCGTCCCAATGACCTGATCTGGAACTACTGGGTCAACAACTACCTGCTCGGCAACGAGCCGCCGATCTTCGACATCCTGTTCTGGAACAACGACACCACACGGCTGCCGGCCGCCTTCCACGGCGACCTGATCGAGATGTTCAAGACCAACCCGCTGACCCGCGCCGACGCGCTGGAAGTCTCCGGCACCGCCATCGACCTGAAGAAAGTGCAGTGCGATATCTACAGCGTCGCCGGCACCGCCGACCACATCACCCCCTGGCAGTCGTGCTACCGCTCGGCGCACCTGTTCGGCGGCAAGATCGAGTTCGTGCTCTCCAACAGCGGCCATATCCAGAGCATCCTCAACCCGCCAGGCAACCCCAAGGCGCGCTTCCTGACCGGTGAAGACCGCCCGGACGACCCGTTGGCCTGGCAGGAGAACGCGATCAAGCACGCCGACTCCTGGTGGCTGCACTGGCAGGCCTGGCTGGGTGAACGCGCCGGTGAGCTGAAGAAAGCACCGACGCGCCTGGGCAATCGCGCCTACAGCGCGGGCGAAGCGGCCCCGGGGACCTACGTGCACGAGCGTTGAGTCGCACCGCCGCGGCCACCCGGCGGGCTGCGGCGCTTCATCCATCACAGAGTCAGGCGCATGTCGCAACCCTACGTATTCAGGACCGTCGAGCTGGACAACCAGTCCATCCGCACCGCCGTCCGCCCCGGCAAGCCACACCTGACGCCGCTGCTGATCTTCAACGGCATTGGCGCCAACCTCGAGCTGGTATTCCCATTCATCGAGGCGCTGGACCCGGACCTTGAGGTCATCGCCTTCGACGTACCCGGTGTCGGCGGCTCGTCCACGCCCCGCCACCCCTATCGTTTCCCGGGCCTGGCCAAGCTCACCGCACGCATGCTCGACTACCTTGACTACGGCCAGGTCAATGTCATCGGCGTGTCCTGGGGCGGGGCGCTGGCCCAGCAGTTTGCCCACGACTATCCCGAGCGCTGCAAGAAACTGGTGCTCGCCGCCACCGCTGCGGGGGCCTTCATGGTGCCCGGCAAGCCCAAGGTGTTGTGGATGATGGCCAGCCCGCGGCGCTATGTGCAGCCGTCGCACGTGATCCGCATTGCGCCGATGATTTATGGCGGCGCCTTCCGCCGCGACCCGGACCTGGCGTTGCACCACGCCTCCAAGGTGCGCTCCGGGGGCAAGACCGGCTACTACTGGCAACTGTTCGCGGGGCTTGGCTGGACGAGCATCCACTGGCTGCACAAGATCCACCAGCCGACCCTGGTGCTGGCCGGTGACGATGACCCGCTGATTCCGCTGATCAACATGCGCCTGCTGGCCTGGCGAATTCCCAATGCCCAGCTACACATAATCGATGATGGCCACCTGTTCCTGATCACCCGCGCCGAGGCCGTCGCCCCGATCATCATGAAATTCCTCCAGGAAGAGCGTCAGCGTGCGGTCATGCATCCGCGGCCGGTGGCGCGCAGGTAAGCGGGCGCCAGGACATTCAGTTACTCGGCGGTGCTGCCTTCGCGGGCAAGCCCGCTCCCACAGATCCAGTGCAGGTGGGAGCGGGCTTGCCCGCGAAGGCAGCACCGCAGACAAGGATCGACGAGGGATTGTTGCCATGAAGGACAAACCGGCGAAGGGGACGACACCGATCCCGGCCACCAGCATGAACGTGCAGAACGCCATTGCCGGCCTGCGCGGTCGCGACCTGATTTCGACCCTGCGTCAGGTCGGACGCATCGGCCTGCGCAATCCGCTGCACACCGCCCACCATCTGCTGAGCCTCGGCGGTCAGCTGGGCCGCGTGCTGCTCGGCGACACACCCCACCAGCCGCACCCTCGGGACGCGCGCTTCAGCGATCCGACCTGGAGCCAGAACCCCTTCTACCGGCGCGGCCTGCAGGCCTACCTGGCCTGGCAGAAGCAGACCCGCCAGTGGATCGAGGAAAGCTCGCTGGACGATGACGACAGAGCCCGCGCGCACTTTCTGTTCAACCTGCTCACCGACGCCGTTTCACCAAGCAACTCGCTGCTCAACCCACTGGCGGTCAAGGAAATGCTCAACACCGGTGGCCAGAGCGTAGTGCGCGGCCTCGCCCACTTGCTCGACGACCTGCGCCACAACGACGGCCTGCCGCGCCAGGTCGACGATCGCGCCTTCGAAGTCGGCAGCAATCTGGCCGCCACCCCCGGCGCGGTGGTATTTCGCAACGAGCTGCTGGAGCTGATCCAGTACAAGCCGATGAGCGAAAAACAGTACACCCGCCCGCTGCTGGTGGTGCCGCCGCAGATCAACAAGTTCTATGTATTCGACCTGGGGCCGACCAACAGCTTCGTGCAATACATGCTCAAGAACGGCCTGCAGGTGTTCATGGTCAGTTGGCGCAACCCCGACCCGTGCCACCGCGAATGGGGCCTTTCGAGCTACGTACAGGCACTGGAGGAAGCGCTGGACGCCTGTCGCAGCATCAGCGGCAACCGCGACCCCAACCTCATGGGCGCCTGTGCCGGCGGGCTGACCATGGCCGCGCTGCAGGGGCATCTGCAGGTCAAGGGGCGCTTGCGCAAGGTGCGCAGCGCCACCTACCTGGTGAGCCTGCTCGACAGCCAGTTCGACAGCCCTGCCAGCCTGTTCGCCGACGAACAGACCCTCGAGGCCTCCAAGCGACGCTCCTACCAGCGCGGCGTGCTCGATGGCGGCGAGGTGGCGCGGATCTTCGCCTGGATGCGCCCCAACGACCTGATCTGGAACTACTGGGTCAACAACTACCTGCTCGGCAAGACGCCACCCGCCTTCGACATTCTCTACTGGAACGCCGACAACACTCGCCTGCCTGCAGCCCTGCACGGCGAGCTGCTGGACTTCTTCAAGCTCAACCCACTGGTGCAGCCGGGTGGCCTGGAGGTGTGCGGCACACCGATCGACCTCGGGCAGGTCACGGTCGACAGCTTTACCGTGGCTGGCAGCAACGATCACATCACCCCCTGGGACGCGGTGTACCGCTCGGCCCTGCTGCTGGGCGGCGAGCGACGCTTCGTGCTGTCGCACAGCGGGCACATCCAGAGCATCATCAACCCCCCCGGCAACCCCAAGGCCTATTACCTGGAAAACCCTCGGCTCTCCAGCGACCCACGCGCCTGGTTCCACGATGCCACCCGTAGCGACGGCACCTGGTGGCCGCAGTGGCTGGAGTGGATCTCACGCCGCTCAGGCAGCCTCAGACCGCCGAAGACCGAACTGGGCAGCCCCTCCTACCCACCGCTCGGGCCGGCGCCTGGCACCTACGTGATGGCACGCTGAGCCCATGAAGACCCGCGACCGCATCCTGGCCTGCGCCCTTGAGCTGTTCAACCGCCAGGGCGAGCCGAACGTCTCGACCCTGGAGATCGCCAACGAGCTGGGCATCAGCCCGGGCAACCTCTACTACCACTTCCACGGCAAGGAGCCGCTGGTACTGGGCCTGTTCGAGCGGTTCGAAGACGAGTTGATGCCGCTGCTCGATCCACCACTGGAGGTGCGCCTGGATGCCGAGGACTATTGGCTGTTCCTGCACCTGATCGTCGAGCGCATGGCGCAGTACAGCTTCCTGTTCCAGGACCTGTCCAATCTCACCGGCCGCCTGCCCAAGCTGGCACGCGGCATGCGCGGGCTGATCAATGCGATCAAGCGCACCCTGGCGGCGCTGCTGGCCAGTCTCAAGAGCCAGGGATTGGTGGTGAGCGAGACCCAGGCGCTGGGGCAACTGGTGGAGCAGATCACGCTGACACTGCTGTTCTCGCTGGATTACCAGCGGGTACTGGGGCGCGAGGGCGATGTGGGGATTGTGGTGTACCAGGTGATGATGCTGGTGGCACCGCATCTGCAGGAACCGGCGCGCAGGGCGGCGGAGCAGTTGGCGGGGAAATATCTGGACGTGTAGGGCTGAAGTTGCGGTGTTGCCACTGACGCATTCGCGGGCAGGTCGCAGCGGCGGTTCACCGATGCGACTTGCCCGCGAAACGCACGCCGCGATATCAGCTTTGGCTAGCTGGGCTCACCGGTGCCGACGGCGTATTGCCAGTTGCTGCTGCGCTTGCTGCCGGTGCCGTGGTTGCGGCCGGAGCGGCGGGCTTCGCGGCAGCCGGCTTGGCTGCAGTCGGCTTGGCCGGGGCTTTCTTCACAGCAGGTTTCTTCGCTGCCGCAGGCTTGGCGGCTACCGGCTTGGCTGCGGGTTTCGCCGCAGGCTTGGCGGCCGGCTTGACAGCTGCAGCTTTGGCAGCGGGCTTGGCCGCAGGTTTAGCCGCGGCGGTCTTGGCAGCGGGTTTTGCCGCAGCAGTCTTGGCAGTTGGCTTGGCAGCGGGTTTCGCCGCAGCCTTGGCCAATGGCTTGGCAGCGGTCTTGCTCGCTGCGGACTTCGACGCCGAGGCCTTGGACACCGGTGCCACTGAGGCGCCTGTCAACTTCTCGATCTGCTTGGTCAGGCTGTCGACCTGCTGGTGCAGCGCCTTGATCTCGTTACGGCTGGGGACGCCCAGACGCGAGATTGCACTGTTCAGACGCTTGTCGAAGGCCTCTTCCAGCTCGCTCCACTTGCCCAGCGCGCGATCCTTCACATCGGAGACTCGCGAGGTAGTCGCCGACTTGGCCGCATCGGCATCCTTCTTCGCCTGCTTTTCAGCCTTCTCGCCATCCTTCACCAGCGAATCGAAAAGCTTGGGGCCGTCCTGGTCGACCTTGGAGTAGATCCCCAGACCTGCCAGCCAGATCTTGCGGGAGTACTTCTCGATCCCGCCGATCCAGGAGCTGCCTTCTTTTTCGGTGTTCTTCTTGCCAGCCATCCTGCTCTCCTTATGGTTTGCGCGCGACACGCTCGAGCAACTCGGTCAGCTGTTCGAGTTTGATGGACAACGCCTCAACGTCATGTTTAGACGGAATGCCGATGCGATTCAAGGCGCGGGCCACCCGTGCGTCGAAAGCCTTTTCGATTTTGTCGAGCTGGCCCTCTACCTTGCCACGTACCCGGCTCACTTCCTCGGCCGCTTCATCGAGCTGGCCGTTGGCCGCGTCGAGCTTCTTGTCGAGGGTTTTCTTGCCGCGTTTCTCGACGCCTTCACCGGCCTTGACCAGCTCCTTGAAGTACTCCGAGCCTTCCTGGCCGACCCGGGCGTATGCGCCGATGCCTGCCAGCCAGATCTTGCGCGCGTAGCCGCGCACTTCGCTCAGGGTGCTGTCCTGGGCGTCTTCTTTCTTTTTCAGGGTCAACTTGGCCATGCTCTGCACCTCACGTTCGATGTGGATGGAGGAACTGCCCTTGAAATGCGGGCTTGAGCATGAAGATAGGGTGGGAAATTAGAATTCTCACCCTAAGGTGAGGGGTCAGGGCCGCCATGCAGCCCCGGTCTCAGGCCAGCGCCTTGTCCAGCGCGCGCTCGATCTCGCCCTTGATGGTCCCGCTCATCATCGACAGCATCATGCCCAGTTTCAGCTCGACACGGATGCTGTCCTCGCCGATGTGCACGCTGCCGTTGGCGCCGCTGCGCGCGACATCGACGCGGTCGCCGTTCCAGGTGGCCTTGAGGTCGTACTCGCGCGACAGCTTGTCGACCAGGCTTTCAGCCTTGGCCCGGGCAGCTTCGCGACCGAGGGAATGTTTGCGTTCGACGCTGATCTGAGTCATGCGGGGTATCCAGGCAATGAAGACATAATCGGCATTATGCCCGCGCCCGCGAGACGGCACACCCCGCCAAGACAAATCCGCCCGTTCGCCCTAGAATGGCGGTAATTTTTTTCGGTGAAGCGATATGAACGACCAGCGCAAAGGCGACCACGCCGAACCCACCACCCACTTTGGCTACCAGGACGTCCCCGAGAGCCAGAAGGCGAAGAAGGTCGCCGAGGTCTTCCACTCCGTGGCCGCCAAGTACGACCTGATGAACGATGTGCTCTCCGGCGGCATGCACCGCCTGTGGAAGCGCTTCACCATCGAGCTGTCCGGTGTGCGCCCCGGCAACCGCGTGCTCGACATCGCCGGCGGCACCGGTGACCTGGCTGCCAAGTTCTCGCGACTGGTCGGCCCGACCGGCCAGGTGGTACTGGCCGACATCAACGAATCGATGCTCAAGGTCGGCCGCGATCGCCTGCTCGACCGCGGCGTGGCCGGCAATATCGAGTTCGTCCAGGCCGATGCTGAAAAGCTGCCCTTCCCCGACAACCACTTCGACTGCGTGACCATCGCTTTCGGCCTGCGCAACGTGACGCACAAGGATGAAGCCATCCGCTCGATGCTGCGTGTGCTCAAGCCCGGTGGCCGCCTGCTGGTGCTGGAGTTCTCCAAGCCCACCAACAAACTGATGTCGCGCGCCTACGACGCCTACTCCTTCGCCTTCATGCCCCTGGCCGGCAAGCTGATCACCAACGACTCGGAAAGCTATCGCTACCTGGCCGAATCGATCCGCATGCACCCTGACCAGGAAACGCTGAAAAGCATGATGGTCGATGCCGGTTTCGACCGCGTCACCTACCACAACATGACCAGCGGCATCGTCGCCGTGCACCGGGGAATCAAACCCTGATGCTCCTGGCCGGGCTGCTCGCCAGCGTCGAGCACGGGCTCAACCGTGTGCTGCGTATGGACAGCACGGCGCTGCCGCGCCTGGGTGCACTGGAAGGCAAGGTGATCGCCATCGACTGCCGCCAGCCCGCCCTGCAGTTGTTCATCCTGCCCGATGACGAAGGCCTGATGCTCGCTGCGCATTGGGAGGGCGAGGTCGATTGCACCCTGCGTGCGCCGGCCGGCAGCCTGGCCCAGCTGGCCTTCGCCACAGACAAGAACGCCGTGCTGCACAGCCCGCAGGTCGAGCTGCATGGCGACAGCGCGGTGCTGCTCGACCTGGTCGGCGTGCTCCAGGACCTGGAGCTCGATTGGGAGTACGAGCTGTCGCGCTGGCTGGGGCCGGTCCCCACCGCGCTGATCGCCGGCCACTTGCGCCTGCGCGCACGCTGGACCCGGCAGGGCCTGTCGCGGTTCAGCCAGAATCTGTCCGAGTACCTGGCCGAGGAATCGCGTACCCTGGTCGGGCAGCGCGAAGCCGAAGCGGCATTCAGCGAGCTCGATGCGCTGAAGGTCGATATCGAACGTCTCGAGGCGCGCATCCGTCGCCTTTCCCACACTCTTGATTCCAGCGATAACGCATGAAGCTGCTCGCCGTCCGCCGTCTGTTGCGCATCCAGCGCGTCGTGATCCGCTACCGCCTCGATGACCTGCTGTTCGACCTGCCCCTGCCCTGGTGGCTGCTGAGCATCCGCCTGCTGCTGCCCTGGCGCTGGCTACCGCGCAAGCCCAGCGAGCTCAGCCGCGGCGCGCGCCTGCGCCTGGCCCTGCAGGACCTGGGGCCGATCTTCATCAAGTTCGGCCAACTGCTCTCCACCCGCCGCGACCTGCTGCCAACGGACGTCGCCGACGAGCTGATGCTGCTGCAGGACCGCGTGCCGCCATTCGACCCACAGAAAGCCGTGGCGCTGATCGAAGCGCAGCTCGGTGCGAAAGTCGGCGAGGTGTTCAGCCGCTTCGACGTCGAGCCACTGGCCTCGGCCTCGGTCGCCCAGGTACATGCGGCACGTCTCAAGAGCGGCGAAGAGGTGGTCGTCAAGGTGGTTCGCCCGGGGCTCAAGCCCGTGATCGCCCAGGACCTGGCGTGGTTGTTCCTGATTGCCAAGGTGGCCGAACGGGCCTCCGCCGATGCGCGCCGCCTGCACCCGGTGGAAGTGGTCAGCGACTACGAAAAGACCATCTACGACGAGCTTGACCTGCTGCGCGAAGCGGCCAATGCCAGCCAGCTGCGGCGCAACTTCGAAGGCTCGGATCTGATGTACGTGCCGCAGGTGTACTGGGACCTGTGCCGCCCGAAAGTGCTGGTGATGGAGCGCATCTACGGCGTGCCGGTCACCGACATGGCCACCTTGGCCGACCAGCGCACCGACATGAAGCTTCTGGCCGAACGCGGTGTCGAGGTGTTCTTCACCCAAGTGTTCCGTGACAGCTTCTTCCACGCCGACATGCACCCGGGCAACATCTTCGTCAGCACGGTCAAGCCGTGGAGCCCGCAGTACATCGCCATCGACTGCGGTATCGTCGGCAGCCTGACCGCCGAAGACCAGGACTACCTGGCACGCAACCTGATCGCTTTCTTCAAGCGCGACTACCGTCGCGTGGCGCAGTTGCACATCGATTCGGGCTGGGTGCCGGCACACACCAAGGTCAACGAATTCGAAGCGGCGATCCGCACCGTATGCGAGCCGATCTTCGAAAAACCGTTAAAGGATATTTCCTTCGGCCAGGTGCTGATGCGCCTGTTCCAGACGGCCCGTCGTTTCAATATGGAAGTTCAGCCGCAGTTGGTGCTGCTGCAGAAAACCCTGCTCAACATCGAAGGCCTGGGGCGCCAGCTGTACCCTGACCTGGACCTGTGGAGCACCGCCAAGCCCTATCTGGAACGCTGGATGCGCGAGCGCATGAGCCCCAAGGCGGTGTTCGGCAACCTCTATAGCCAAGCCGAGCAGTTGCCGCACCTGGCCGACATGACCCGCGACCTGCTCGAACGCTTGTCGCAACCGCACCTGCACGACCCGCAACTGCCAGAGCGCCGCCGGGCGGGCGACAACTGGGCGCTGCGCCTGCTCGGTGCCGGCCTGCTCGGTGGCGGGGCGACCCTGGCCACCGGTGCCGCGAGCCTCAGCGCCCCGGTCGCCTGGCCGGCGTGGCTGATGCTGGCTGCCGGGCTCTACCTGATCGTGCGCCGATAGCCAGCCGCGCTGCTGGCTGGCACACTAGGCGCAAAGGGCCCGGTACGGGAGCGGGCCTGTTTTGGAGTCGACGATGAAAGACTGGCTGGACGAGATCAAGTGGAACAGCGATGGCCTGGTACCGGCGATCGCCCAGGACCACAAGACCGGGCGTGTGCTGATGATGGCCTGGATGAACCGTGAATCGCTCGCCCTGACTGCCGCCGAGAACCGCGCCATCTATTGGTCGCGCTCGCGGGGCAAGCTATGGCGCAAGGGCGAAGAGTCCGGCCATGTGCAGAAACTGCATGAGCTGCGCCTGGATTGTGACGCCGACGTGGTCATCCTGATGGTCGAGCAACTGGGTCATATCGCCTGCCATACCGGCCGTGAAAGCTGCTTCTATCGTGTCTTCGAAAACGGTGAATGGAAGATCGTCGACCCAGTCCTGAAAGATCCTGACACTATCTACCACGCGGGGCACTGAACATGAGCGACACACTCGATCGCCTGGCCGAAGTGCTCGAACAACGCAAGCAGGCGGCCCCCGACAGCTCCTACGTGGCGAGCCTCTACCACAAGGGCCTGAACAAGATTCTGGAGAAGCTTGGCGAAGAGTCGATCGAGACGATCATCGCCGCCAAGGACGCCGCCGTGAGCAAGGATTACAGTGATGTCATCTATGAAACCGCCGACCTGTGGTTTCATAGCCTGGTGATGCTCAGCGCACTGGGGCAGCATCCACAGGCGGTACTGGACGAACTCGACCGCCGCTTCGGGCTTTCCGGCCATGACGAGAAGGCCGCGCGCCAACCGACCTGATCGCCATGCCCCTGCAGGAGCGGGCTCGCCCTGCGATAACGCCCGCTCAGGCTACACATCATTCAAGGGAGTACACCATGGGTATCTTTGACTGGAAACACTGGATCGTCCTGCTGGTCGTCGTAGTGCTGGTGTTCGGCACCAAAAAGCTGAAGAACTTCGGCAGCGACCTGGGCGAATCGATCAAAGGCTTTCGCAAGGCCATGAACGAGGAAGAGAGCAAGCCTGCCGAGCAGACTCCGCCGCCTGTACAGCCGTCCGTGCAACCCACCCAGCAGCCGCACAACACCGCGCCGCTGAGCCAGCCGCACACCATCGAGGGCCAGGCTCAGCCGGTCCAAGAGCCACAACGGAAAGACTGACCCATGTTCGGCATCAGCTTCAGCGAGCTGCTGCTCGTCGGCCTGGTTGCCCTGCTGGTGCTCGGCCCCGAGCGCCTGCCTGGCGCCGCGCGTACCGCGGGGTTGTGGATCGGCCGGCTCAAGCGCAGCTTCAACAGCATCAAGATGGAAGTCGAGCGCGAGATCGGTGCCGATGACATCCGCCGCCAGTTGCACAACGAGCACATCCTGCAGATGGAACAGGAAGCCAAGCGCATCCTCAACCCGCAGACACCGCCCGCGCAGCCCGTGAACACGCCAGCCGCGAGCGAGACTCCCGCACCTGCCGCCGACGCCAACGCCGCCCCTGCGGCGCCCACGACCACCCCTGAGCCGCACCAGCCGCCCCGAGCCCCATGAGCGAAACTCCGGAACACGACCAGCCCATGCCGCTGGTCTCGCACCTGACCGAACTGCGCACCCGCCTGCTGCGTTGCGTCGCCGTTATCTTCCTGATCTTCGCCGGGCTGTTCTCCTTCGCCCAGCAGATCTACACCCTGGTCTCGGCGCCCTTGCGTGCGCACCTGCCGGCCAACGCGACGATGATCGCCACCGACGTGGCATCACCGTTCCTCACGCCGTTCAAGCTGACCATGATCGTCTCGCTGTTCCTGGCCATCCCGTTCATCCTCCAGCAGATCTGGGGCTTCATCGCGCCGGGGCTGTATCGCCATGAAAAGCGCATCGCCATCCCGCTGCTGATTTCCAGCATCATCCTGTTCTACGCCGGCATGGCCTTCGCCTACTTCCTGGTGTTCCCGCTGATCTTCGGCTTCTTCGCCAGCGCCACCCCTGAAGGCGTGTCGATGATGACCGACATCGCCAGCTACCTCGACTTCGTCATGACCCTGTTCTTCGCCTTCGGCGTCGCCTTCGAGATTCCGGTGGCGGTGGTGCTGCTGGTGTGGATCGGCGTTGTCGATGTGAAGTACCTGAAGAAGATCCGTCCCTACGTGATCATCGGCTGCTTCGTGGTCGGCATGATCCTCACCCCGCCGGACATCTTCTCGCAAACCCTGCTGGCCGTGCCCATGTGGCTGCTGTTCGAGATCGGCGTGCTGTTCGGCGGCCTGATCCGCAAGCGCAGCCATCCGCAGGATGAAGCCGCGGACGACCACAACGACCAGCCACCAGCGACCCAGGCGTGAACCTGCTGCTGCTCGAGGAGGCCGACTTCGTCGCGGCCGACCGTGTCGTACTGGCCGACCGCCGCTTCACGCACATGCAGGACATCCACCGCGTGGCGGTGGGCGACACCCTGCGCGTAGGCCGCATCGGCGGCCTGATGGGCCAGGCCGAGGTAGTCCGCCTGGAGGGCCACGAAGCCGAGCTGCAGGTCAGCTTCGACCAGGAGCCACCGGCGAAGCTGCCGCTCACCCTGGTGCTGGCCGTCCCCCGCCCCAAGATGCTGCGCCGACTGTTCCAGACCATCGCCACCCTCGGCGTGCCGCGGTTGATCCTGGTCAACAGCTACAAGGTCGAGAAAAGCTTCTGGCAGACGCCGTTCCTGCAGCCGGACAGCATCCGCGAGAACCTGATCCTTGGCCTTGAGCAGGCACGTGACACCGTGCTGCCGGAAGTCATCATCGAAAAACGCTTCAAACCCTTCGTCGAAGACCGGCTGCCCGCCATCGCCGACGGCACGCTCGGCCTGGTTGGCCATCCCGGCCCCTACCCGGCCTGCCCACGCGCGGTGCAAGGGCCCGTGACCCTGGCGATTGGTCCGGAAGGCGGTTGGATTCCCTACGAAGTGGAACTGCTGGGCAAGGCCGGCCTGGCCCCCGTACAACTGGGCGAACGCATCCTGCGCGTGGAAACGGCGGTCACGGCTCTGCTTTCCCGAATATTCTGACCATTCGGTCAGCATCCTGGCATCAAGTTTCTCCCCAACAGGCCGATGGCCTTGCAACACAAGAAAATTCTGGCTTTTCAAGTCGCCGGGGAGATCGTCATGTACGGAAAGGTTGTCCAGTCGCTGGGAAACGTGAGCGTCAGTCGCAAACTGGGGGCCGGCTTCGGCCTGGTACTGTTGTTGACCATGGCGATCACCGCCACAGGCTGGCGCGGCATGGACTCGATCATCGACCGCGGTGACAAGCTGGGCAACATCTCCTTGATCCTCGGCTACAGCCAGGACCTGCGCATCGCCCGCCAGCAGTACGAACGCAATCGCGACGACGCATCGGCGGGCGAGCTGGAAAAAGCGCTCGGCAAGCTCGAGCAGCAGGTCGAGATGATGCTCGGGCAGATCGAGCATCCGCAGGATCGCCAGCGCCTGGAGCAGCAGCGTCAAGCCGTGCGCCAATACCGCCAGGCCTTCGTCGAGCTCAAGCAGGCCGGCCAGCGCCGTGAAGCCGCACGCAGTGTGCTGGGTGACAGCGCCGACAAGGCCGCTGCGCTGATCGGTCAGGTGCAGCAACGCCTTGCGCAAGGTGGCGACATCAGCCTCTATCAACAGATCGTGCAGGCCAGCGCCTTGCTCCAGCAGGCGCGCTTCCAGGTGCGCGGCTACACCTATAGCGGCAAGGCCGAATTCCAGCAGACCGCGCTGGATGCCATCGACCAGGCGCTCGCTGTGCTCAAGGCCCTGCCGGCCAGGGTGCCCGCCGAATACGCCGCCAGTCTCGATGATGCCGCCAATGCCATGGGCGCCTATCGCGATGCGGTGAAGCAGTTCGGCGCAGCGCAGACCAGCGCGGAGCAGACCTTGCAACGCATGGTTGTACAGGGCCAGGTGTTGATGGATGCCGGTACGCAGATGACCGCATCGCAGACCGCCGTGCGCAACAGTGGTGCCCTGCAGGCCAAGACCCTACTGGGCGGAGCCAGTGCCCTGGCCCTGCTGCTAGGCATCATTGCCGCCTGGGCCATCACCCGGCAGATCGTCGTGCCCCTGCGCCAGACCCTCAGCGCCGCCGAACGCGTGGCCAGCGGCGACTTGAGCCAGGACCTGCTGGTGCAACGTCGCGACGAACTCGGCCAACTGCAAGCCAGCATGCAACGCATGACCCAGGGCCTGCGCGAACTGATCAGCGGTATCGGTGACGGCGTCACCCAGATCGCCAGCGCTGCCGAAGAGCTGTCGGCCGTCACCGAGCAGACCAGCGCAGGCGTCAACAACCAGAAAGTGGAGACCGATCAGGTCGCGACCGCCATGAACGAAATGGCAGCCACCGTGCAGGAAGTCGCGCGCAACGCCGAGCAGGCGTCGGAAGCGGCGCTAATGGCCGATCAGCAGGCTCGCGAGGGTGATCGTGTGGTCGGCGAGGCCATCGCCCAGATCGAGCGCCTGGCCAACGAAGTGGGTAACTCCAGCGAAGCGATGAACCAGCTCAAGACCGAGAGCGACAAGATCGGCAGCGTGCTCGACGTGATCAAGTCGGTCGCCCAGCAGACCAATCTGCTGGCCCTCAACGCCGCCATCGAAGCTGCACGCGCGGGTGAGGCTGGTCGCGGATTCGCCGTTGTCGCCGATGAAGTACGCAGCCTGGCGCAGCGCACCCAGCAGTCGACCGAGGAGATCGAGGAGCTGATCGCCAACCTGCAGAGCGGCACCCAGCGGGTATCCAGTGTGATGGACAGCAGCCGCGAACTCACCGACAGCAGCGTCGAACTGACCCGTCGCGCCGGCAGCTCGCTGGATACCATTACCCGCACCGTGTCGTCGATCCAATCGATGAACCAGCAGATCGCTACGGCGGCAGAGCAGCAGAGTGCAGTGGCCGAGGAGATCAACCGCAGCGTGATGAATGTACGGGATATTTCCGACCAGACCTCGGCGGCCAGTGAAGAGACTGCCAGCTCCAGCGTCGAGCTGGCGCGGCTCGGCACCCACCTGCAGGGCCTGGTAGCCCGCTTCCGTCTCTGAGCGCCGCCGGGCAAGGAATAATCACTACCTGCCAGTGGAACTTTCCCACAGGATTTACAGGTCGAGTCCCACGCGCGCTCTGCCGATGAGCAGAAGGACCATGCTGGCAACCTACCAGCATGGTCCTTCTCTCATATGGATGGAGACTCGCCATGTTCGGATATCTCAATCGCTGCCTCGCCAACCTCAGCGTGCGACTCAAACTCACCCTCGGCTTCGCCGTGGTCCTGTTGCTCACACTCGCAACCACCGTCAGCGGCTGGCGCGCCCTGGACGGCGCCATCATCCGCTCGCAACAGCTCAGCGAGATCGTGCAGATCAGTGACCTGAGCAAAGACCTGCGCGCCGAACGCATCACCTACCGCGTGCTGGCCGACGACACTAGCAAGACACGCATCGACGCGATCCTCGACCAGCTCGAACGCCGGCTCACCGTGCTCCAGCAACGCAGCAGCGTCGACCAGTCGCGCGAGCTGCTCAGCGAGAAGCTGCGTCAGTTGCAGCGCCTGCGCGAGAACTACGCCGAGCTGCTGCGCGCAGTCGATAGCCGTGCCGAGCTGCGCAAGATCATGCGCGACAAGGACCGGATACTGGATGAAGTCATCGACGACCTGCAGACCCAAGCGCTGCTCAAGCTTCCCGCCGACCAGCCGCAGGGCAACCTGCTCGGACTGATGGACACGCTCACGCGCCAGGTCGACAGCGCCAACCAGCAAAGCCTGGTACCCGCCTACACGTTCTCGCCCGTCGAGGACTTCGCACAGGTCGGCAATGCGGCGCTCGATGCTGCGCAAGCCAGCCTGGAGCAAATGCTGACGGCACTTGCACCGCTCGCATTGTCGAGCGAGCTCATGGCGCGCCCCAAGCCCGCCCTGGCCGAGTACCGGGCCAGCCTGGAGCAATACCGTCGCGCGGCGATCCGCCTCGAACAACTGCAAAGCGACATGGAAGTCATCGGTAACGACCTGAGTGACGCCAGCGTGACGCTGGCCGAGCAGAAAGTTGCCCAACGCGACCATGAAGCCGTAGCCGCTCGCTCACTGCTGACCAGCGTGGCACTGCTGGCCTTGGCTGTCGGCGTGCTGGCCGGCTGGCTGATCACCCGGCAGATCACCGAGCCACTGCGCCAGACACTGGCCCAGGCCGCCCGCATCGCTCGCGGCGACCTCAGCCAAGTGGAAACGGTGGCGCGTCGCGACGAAATGGGCCAGTTGCAGCGCAGCATGTGCGAGATGACGCTGAGCCTGCGCCAGCTGATCGGCGGCATCGACCAGAGCGTCGAGCACTTGTCACAAGCGGCCTCGCAACTGGCCGGGGCCAGCGCAGACACGCTCGAGCGCATCACTCAGCAGCGCGAGGAAACCGACCAGGTGGCCACGGCGATGAACCAGATGAGCGCGACCGTGCAGGAAGTGGCACAGAACGCCGAACATGCCTCATTGGCCGCAACCGACGCTGACCAGCAGGCGCAAGTGGGCGATCAGGTAGTGGCCGAAGCCATCGCGCGTATCGAACAGCTGGCAACGCAGATGGACCGCTGCCTCACCTCGATGCAACACCTGGCGGGGGAAAGCCAACGGATCGGCAGTATCCTCGACGTGATCAAGTCGGTGTCAGAACAGACCAACCTGCTGGCCCTCAATGCGGCCATCGAAGCGGCACGTGCCGGCGAAGCCGGGCGCGGGTTCGCGGTGGTGGCCGACGAAGTACGGGGCCTGGCCCAGCGCACCCAACAGTCGACCGAGGAGATCGAGCACCTGATCGAAAGCCTGCACCAGGGCACCGATGAAGTCACTTCACTGCTCGACAGCAGCAGGACCCTGACCGAGCAAAGTGTCGAGCTGAGTCGCCGCGCGGGCGATGCATTGGGGCAGATCACCCGGACCGTATCGAACATCCAGGGGATGAACCAGCAAATCGCCACCGCCAGCGAAGAGCAGAGCGTGGTGGCCGAACAGATCAACCGCAGCGTGATCAGTGTGCGCGAGGCTTCCGATCACACCAGTTCGGCGAGCGAACAGACGGCCACTTCCAGTGGTGAACTACAGCAGCTGGGGCAGCAGTTGCGGGGGATGGTGGGGCGATTCAGCCTGTAGGAACGGTGGTGTGCCTTGGCGGGCAAGCTTGCGCCTACAAGAGGTCGGGCTTGCCCACGCAAAGAGCGATCCGATCAAAGCACCTGGCGCAAGAACGCCTGGGCCCGCGGGTCCCTCGGCGCCGCGAAGAACGCAGCGGGTGCCGAATCTTCCAGCAACTTGCCATGGTCGAAGAACAGCACCCGGTCAGCCACCTCACGGGCAAAGCCCATCTCATGGGTCACGCAGACCATGGTCATGCCTTCCTGGGCCAGGGTCTTCATGACATCCAGCACCTCGCCGACCATCTCGGGGTCGAGCGCCGAGGTCGGTTCGTCGAACAGCATCACCTTCGGATCCATCGCCAGGGCGCGGGCAATGGCCACCCGCTGCTGCTGCCCCCCCGAGAGGCGAGAGGGGTATTCATTGACCTTCTGGCCAATGCCGACCTTCTCCAGCAGTGCACGGGCCTTGGCTTCGCGGTCGGCCTTGCTACGTTTGCGCACCACCTTCTGCGCCAGGCACAGGTTCTCCAGCACGGTCATGTGCGGGAACAGGTTGAAGTGCTGGAACACCATGCCGACTTCACGGCGGTAGGCGTTGATATCGGTCTTGGGGTCTTCCAGGCGCAGCCCATCGATGGCCACATGGCCTTCGTCGAAATGCTCCAGGCCGTTCAGGCAGCGCAGGAAGGTCGACTTGCCGGAACCCGAGGGGCCCAGCACCACCACCACCTCGCCCTTGGCAACCTGGGTGGAGACGCTGTCCACCGCACGCACCACCTGGCCACGGGTGTCGAAGACTTTCAACAGGTCACGGACTTCAATCACTTTGCGCAAGCCTCCGCTCGAGCCGGCTGGCAATGTGCGACAGCGGCAGGTTGATCAGCAGGTACAGGCCTGCCACGCAGAACCAGATTTCGAAGGTCGAGAACGACGTGGTGATCGCCTCGCGACCGCTCTTGGTCAGCTCGGTAATGGCGATCACCGACACCAGCGAGGTGTCCTTGACCAGACTGATGAACTGCCCCGCCAGTGGCGGCAGCACACGCTTGAACGCCTGGGGCAGGATCACATGGCGCATCGACTGGCTGGCATTCAGGCCCAGCGAGCGCGCCGCTTCGTTCTGCCCCTTGGCGATCGACTGCACACCGGCACGGACGATCTCGGCCACATAGGCGCCGGTGAACAGCGCCAGCGCCGCCACCCCGGCGAACTCGCGGGACAGGTTGAGCACGGTGCCGATGAAGAAATAGAAGATGAAGATCTGCACCAGCAGCGGCGTACCGCGCACCAGTTCGACATAGACCGTGGACAGGTCGCGCAGGGTCGGGTTGCTCGACAACCGGCACAACCCGGCGAACAGGCCGATCACCAAACCGAACGCACCGGAAAGCACCGAGATCCACAAGGTGGTCCATAGGCCCCAGGCCAGCGGGCCGGCCGCCCAGTGGCGGGTGACGCCGATCTGGTCGCCCTCGGCGACATCGTCACCACGGCTCAGTTGCAGACTGTCCTTGACCACCTCCAGCACTTGCACCTCGCCGTCCTCGCTCTTGAGCGTGACGCGGGCGTCGTTGCCGGACACGACGATCTCCTCGACGGTGCCGTAGGCCGCGGCGCGCTGCACGTCTTCGGCCTGGAAGGCGAAGTACTGCGGCACACGGTTCCAGCGCCACTCGTAGGAAATCATCGAGGTGGCCATGTACAGACTGAACGCCAGGCCCACCAGCACCAGCGCGGTAAGCGCGTGCCAGGGCCACTGGGCTTTCTTGTGTTTGATCACGTGGGTGCTTCCGTAAATGCGAACGCGCAGGGGTTGCCTGCGCGTCAGGGTCATCGCCAGGGCTTGTGGTCCGGGCTCTTATTCCATGTCCTTCAGCCAGTCGGTCTTCTTGAACCACTTGTCGTGAATACGATCGTAGGTCCCGTCGTGCTTGATCTGGTGCAGGAAGTTGTTGATGAAGTTGATGCTGTCGTAGTCGCCCTTCTTCAGGCCGAATGCCAGCGGCTCGTAGGTGAAGGGTTCTTCCAGGTAGACCAGCTTGCCGGCGCCTGCCTTGTTCACCGCGACCACGTTGTACGGCGCGTCGTAGACGAAGGCATCGGCCTTGCCGTTGACCACGTCCATCACCGCTTCCTGCTCGTTGTCGTAGCCGTGGTACTTGGCCTTGCTGATCAGCTTCTTGGCGACCATCTCGCCGGTGGTGCCGAGTTTGGAGGTCAGGCGGTACTTCTCGTTGTTCAGGTCCTTGTACGACTTGATCTCGCCTGCCAGCTCCTTGCGAATCAGCAGGGTCTGGCCAACGACGATGAAGGGTTCGCTGAAGTTCAGGCGCAGGTTGCGTTCCTGAGTCAGGGTCATGCCGCTGCCGATCATGTCGAACTTGTCGGTCAGCAGGGCCGGGATGATGCCGTCATAGGCGGTGGAGACGGTTTCGAGCTTGACGCCCATGGACTTGGCCATCGCCTTGAGGATGTCGACCTCGAAGCCGACGATCTCGCCGCGCTTGTTGGTCATCTGGAACGGCATGTAGGTCGGGTCCATACCCACGCGCAGGGTGCCGCGCTTGACCGCATCATCGATGGCGCCCGCCTGGGCGGTTGTGACCGCGATCAGCGCGGTGACGCCGAGCAGCATGCGCGACAGGTATTTCTTCATCATCACCAGGTCCCCTAGCAAGAAGTACGCAGAATTTTATTGTGTGCACGATCGTTCCGACCGGTGCGTTGTGTCGGGACGGATGCTAACGCATGCAGGCCCTGGGACCTAGAGCCGGTGGGGACTTTGTTGGCCAAAAATCATGGCAGCAGAAAAAGCTTCGCGGGCAAGCCCGCTCCTACAGGCTTTGTAGGAGCGGGCTTGCCCGCGAATGCGATGGATCAGGCGCCGACGAGTGCCGGCTGACCTTCACCTTCAGGATGCAGCGGCAACAGCGGCGAGTGCGGATCGTTGGCGATGGAGTTGCGCCACACCTTGATCCACGCCTCGTTCTGCTCGGTCCACACCCGCTCGTGCAGGCGCGACAGCGCCACCGGATCGCTCAGCAGGGCCAGGCGAGTGTTGCCGTCGATCCCCTTGGGGCCGGCTTCCAGCGCCTTGGCGATGTGCTCGGCGCGCAGCGTCTCGATCGCGGCAGACTGGCCGTGACGGGCCGTACCCATGGCGCAGGCCAGGGCGTTCTGACGCGGATCGACCACGGCGCGAACGAAGCCATCCTTCAGGGCGTGCCAGCGGTTCTCGTGGGTGTACTGGTCGGTTGCCAGCAGCTCGTGCGGCGTGGCGTATTCCTCGGGAATCAGGAACAAGCGCTCGTCCTTGGCCGCCAGGCCCAGGCGCACACGGCTGGAGATCACCGAAACCGGGATCGACAGCACCAGCGAGCCGACGATCGGCGCCAGCCACCACAGGAAGCTCGGATTCAGCCAAGCCACCAGCGCAGCCCAGGCGATACCCAGCAAGGTCTGCGGGCCATGACGCCGCACCGCTTCGCTCCACGGGGTGGAATCGTCGTCACGCTGCGGCGAATTCCAGGTCGCTGCCCAGCCGAGGAACGCGGCCAACACGAAGCGGGTGTGGAAGATCATCCGCACCGGCGCCAGCAACATGGAGAACAGCATCTCCATCAGCATCGACAGGGTCACCCTGATCCGCCCGCCGAACTCGGTCGCGCCTTTGGCCCAGATCAGGATGATGCTGAGCAGCTTGGGCAGGAACAGCAGCACGATGGTGGTAGAGAACAGCGCGATGGCTTTTTCCGGGTGCCACTGCGGCCACAGCGGATACAGCTGGAACGGCTCGATGAAGTACTGCGGCTCCATCAGCGTGTTGGTTGCCAGCAACGCGGTCGACAGCACCAGGAACAGGAACCACAGCGGCGCCGACAGGTACGACATCACCCCGGTGAGGAACACCGCGCGGTGCACCGGGTGCATGCCCTTGACCAGGAACAGGCGGAAGTTCATCAGGTTGCCGTGGCACCAGCGCCGGTCGCGCTTGAGCTCATCGAGCAGGTTCGGCGGCAGCTCTTCATAGCTGCCCGGCAGGTCGTAGGCGATCCACACGCCCCAGCCGGCACGGCGCATCAGCGCGGCTTCGACGAAGTCGTGGGACAGGATCGCGCCGGCGAAGGCGCCCTTGCCCGGCAATGGCGCCAAGGCGCAGTGCTCGATGAAGGGCTTCATGCGGATGATCGCGTTGTGCCCCCAGTAATGCGATTCGCCCAGCTGCCAGAAGTGCAGGCCGGCGGTGAACAGCGGGCCGTACACACGGGTGGCGAACTGCTGCATGCGCGCATAGAGCGTGTCCATGCCCGAAGCCTTCGGCCCGGTCTGGATGATACCGGCGTCCGGGTTGGCCTCCATCAGGCGCACCAGGCTGCTCAAGCACTCACCGCTCATCACGCTGTCGGCGTCGAGCACGACCATGTACTTGTATTCGCCCCCCCAGCGACGGCAGAAGTCGTCGAGGTTGCCGCTCTTGCGTTTCACGCGGCGGCGGCGGCGGCGATAGAAGATACGACCGAAGCCTTTCGCCTCACGGCACACCTCGAGCCACGCCTGTTGCTCGGCAACGGCGATGTCGGTGTCGTTGGTGTCGCTGAGCACGAAGAAGTCGAAGCGGTCCAGGTTGCCGGTGGCGGCCACCGACTCGAAGGTCGCGCGCAGGCCAGCGAAGACCCGTGGCACATCTTCGTTGCAGATCGGCATGACGATCGCGGTGCGGGCATCGGCCGGGATCGGCTCGTTGCCGGCACTGCTGCCGGAAATCTTGTACTTGTCGCGGCCGGTGAGCAGCTCGAGGAAGCCCATCAGCGCGGTCCAGAAGCCCGCCGACACCCAGCAGAACAGGATGCCGAAGAGAATCAGGATGGAGGTCTGCAAGGCATAGGGCCAGACCTGCACGACGGTGTCCCAGATCGGCTGGTTGACCACTTCGTCCAGGTCGACGAACGACCAGCCCTGGTACGGCAGGATGCCCTTCATGTACCAGCCGGCGACGATGGTCTGGCCGATCATCAGCGCCAGCAGGATGTAGCGGCGCAACGAACCGACCCGGCGCCAGCGTGCCGGCGGCAACTCGCGCTTGGGCGGTTGCGGAGCGTTGGTGCGGCCAGTCATGCGCCGCCACATGCGCACCAGGATATTGGTGCGCCAGGGCTCGGGCAGGACCTTGGTACGCTTGATCGGCGGGGCGATCTTCAGGCACAGGCGGCCACCGCCGTCGACGCCGAGCATCTCGGCCTCTTCGAGCTCGGCGGCACTGCCAACCGTCAGACGGGAACCCACCGAAGCCTGGACGGCCTCGGTGGCGCTGGCGGCCGGATCGGCCGCCAGGCGTTGGTGCAGCTCGCTGAAGGAAGAGCAGCTGGCGAGTTCCGCTCGCTGCTCATCGCTCAGAGGGAGGTGGGCCAGGTACTCGCCAAGCGATTCCGGCCTTGCGCTTGAGTTACTCATCGGCAGGCAACTGATAGCTCCAGGTTTCGGTCAGCACCTTCTCGGTGGTGGCCGGGGCCCCGTTGGTGGACGCCGCGTCGGCGGCTGGTTGCTCGGCAGGCGTCTCGGCCTTCTCGGCCTTGGCATGCTGAGCCTTGGCGTGCTTGGCGGCCGCCTTGTCCTGCTTGGTTTCGGCAGGTTTGGTTTCCTTCGGCGCCTCGACCGGAACATCGCGTACCAGCGCGGCACGCATCTCGGTGGACTTCTTCGGATCCTTGACCTTCAACCGCAGGGTCAGACGCCAGCCCTTGATCTCAGGGTTGTAGCGTAGATTGTTCTCGACCAGCTCGGCATTGTCGCCCACGCTGACCTGGCTGCGCACCGCGGTGTCTTCCGGCAATGCCGCCAGCACCGGGCCGTTGAAGTCGACCAGGAAGGCCACGCTGCCATCGGCCTGACGGATCAGGTTGGCTTGCTTGACGTCACCGGTGGAACGCAGGGTCTGCTTGACCCAGCCAAGGTCCTGGGCCTGGAACTTGGGCTCGCTGATGGTCCAGTGCAGGCGGTAGTTGTACTCGAAGGGCTTGCCTGGCTCAGGCAAGGTTTCCGGGCTCCAGAAAGCAACGATGTTGTCGTTGGTCTCGTCGGCAGTCGGAATCTCGACCAGGTCGACGGTGCCCTTGCCCCAGTCGCCCTTGGGCTCGATCCAGGTGCTTGGACGCTTCTGGTAGTTGTCGTCGAGGTCTTCGAAGTCGCTGAAGGCGCGCTGACGCTGCATCAGGCCGAAACCACGCGGGTTCTCGACGCTGAAGTTGCTGACTGCCAGGTGTTTCGGGTTGTTCAGCGGACGCCACAGCCATTCGCCGTTGCCGGCGTGGATCGACAGGCCTTCGGAGTCATGCAGCGCCGGACGGTAGTTCTGTACCTTCGACGGCTGGTTCGGGCCGAACAGGAACATGCTGGTCAGCGGGGCGATGCCCAGGCGGCTGACGTGATCGCGCAGGAATACCTTGGACTTGACGTCGACGATGGTGTCGTCGCCTGGACGCACGGTCAGCTTGTAGGCGCCGGTGGAACGTGGCGAATCGAGCAGCGCGTAGATCACCAGGTGCTTGTCGGCGGGCTTGGGCTTCTCGATCCAGAACTCGCGAAAGCGCGGGAACTCTTCGCCGGACGGCAGCGCGGTGTCGATGGCCAGGCCACGGGCAGACAGGCCATAGGCGTGCCCCTTGCCGACCACGCGGAAGTAGCTGGCGCCCAGCAGGGTCATGATCTCATCCTGCTTGTCAGGCTTGTTGATCGGGTAGAGCACGCGGAAACCGGCGTAGCCGAGGTTCTTGGTGGCATCGGCGTCATGCGGTACGTCGCCGAACTCGAAGCGGCTCGGGTCGTACTTGATCTCTTCGACCCTCTTGGCGGTGATCTCGTTGATGGTCACCGGCGTGTCGAAGTGCATGCCCTGATGATAGAAGGAGAGCTTGAACGGGGTCTTGTCATTCGCCCATTCGGCCTTTTCCTGGATGAAGCGGATTTTCTGATAGTCCGCGTACTTCATGTCGCGGAACACCGGAGGCAGGTTGCTCTTCGGTGCTTCGTACTTCTGGCCGGCCAGATCCTTTGCCTTGGCTGCAACATCGTCAAGATTGAATGCCCACAGCTGGCCAGCGCTCATCAGGCCAACCAGCGCTGCGCCTGCCAACAAGGCCGTGCGCAGCCGATTGCCGGGGATTCTTGGTGCATTACAGGGACTTACAATCACGAGCAACCCTCGCCGTAAACAGATCATGAAACCAACGGCCAGCGACCAATGCCGGGTTGGCGAGCACTGTTCGGACCCCGCAAGGGCGCAATGATTCCCCAAACGGATCCAGACAATGCTCGAGTCAGAGTGAAACGAACCTGCGAACGCAGGCTCACGCAGCGCGCGATTATCCAGCAGGCTGCGTTACAACGCATCAGGCTGGACAAACTATTTATCGTACAAAACCCCTTGTTTTCCTACAAACAAGGGGTTTTTGCGGCTCATATTTGTAACATAAATGTTACGGGGCCATCATTGACCAGGTGAACCTGCATATCTGCACCAAAACGGCCACTCTCGACGTTCGAGTGCTGAAGCTTAGCCTGCTGCAAAAGATAGTCGAAAAGCTCGGCCCCCAGTGCAGGCGGCGCCGCCGTCGAAAAACCCGGCCGCATGCCACTACGGGTGTCGGCGGCCAGGGTGAACTGCGACACCAGCAGCAGCCCGCCGCCGATGTCCTTGAGCGACAGGTTCATCTTGCCTTGCGGGTCGCTGAACACCCGGTAGTTCAGCAGCTTGTGCAAAAGCTTATCGGCATGTTCGCGGGTATCTTCAGGCTCGACCGCCACCAGCACCAGCAAACCCTGGTCTACGGCGCCGACGATCTCGCCCTCGACTTCGACCCGTGCTGCGCGTACACGCTGCAGCAGGCCCTTCATGCTTCTTCCAGGGGCAGGTCGAGCAGGCGACGCGCCATCTGGTCTGCCGCGCGTACCAAGGCATCGGTGATGCCTGGCTCGGACGCGGCGTGGCCAGCATCGCGGATCACCTTGAGTTCGCTGTTCGGCCAGGCCTGGTGTAGCTCCCAGGCGTTGTCCAGCGGGCAGATCACGTCATAGCGTCCATGCACGATCACCGCCGGCAGGTGGGCGATCTTCGGCAGATCGCGGATCAGCTGGTCCGGCTCGAGGAAGGCATTGTTCATGAAGTAGTGGCATTCGATACGGGCGATCGACAGCGCACGCTGAGGCTCGGAGAAGCGATCGACCACCAGCGGATTGGGACGCAGCGTGGCAGTACGGCCTTCCCAGGTCGACCAGGCCTTGGCGGCTTGCATCTGGGCGATCTGGTCGTGGCCGGTCAGGCGCTTGTGGAAAGCCTTGACCAGGTCGCCGCGCTCATCGGCCGGGATCGGCGCGATGTAGTCCTGCCAGTAGTCGGGGAACAGACGGCTGGCGCCCGCCTGATAGAACCATTCTATTTCCTGGGGACGGCACAGGAAGATGCCACGCAAAATCAGGCCATGCACGCGCTCGGGGTGGGTCTGGGCGTAGGCCAGCGCCAGCGTCGAGCCCCAGGAGCCACCGAACAGTACCCATTTGTCGATGCCCAGGTGCTCGCGGATGCGCTCCAGGTCTTCGATCAGGTGCCAGGTGGTGTTGTTCTCCAGGCTCGCGTGTGGCGTGGAGCGCCCACAGCCGCGCTGGTCGAAGGTGATGATGCGGTAGAGGTTGGGGTCGAAGTAGCAACGACTCTGGGCGTCGCAGCCCGAGCCCGGACCTCCGTGGATGAACACCACCGGCAAACCTTCAGGCGAACCACTTTCATCGACATACAACACGTGCGGCGCTTCCACGGCCAGATCGTGCCGGGCGTAGGGTTTGATCTGCGGGTAGAGGGTCTGCATTGCGCACTCCGTGTGAGGATTGTTCGGCCGAGGGCCATCATAAACCTGAATTGCGCTTTGAGCATGTACCCGTGTGATGGGCCTGCCAGATCATTGCCCCACGGCCTCTATAAACTGTTATGTCAGCCTGGCCTGCGCGGCTCACTAGCATCGGCGATTTCCCCATGAGACACCGCCATGAAGCCTTCAGCCCCCCTCGCTCCCCACGCCTTGATCGAACACAAGATGCCGCCGTGGATGCACACAACCCCTGCCCATGCGCACACCATCATGCGCGAAACCCTCAAAACCCCGCCGACCTGGTTCGCGCAGGCCAACACTACTACCCGTGACCTTGCCCAGGCCTATACCGACTACCAGGCCCACAGCACCGAGCTCAATGCGCAACTGGGTGCGCTCCCGGCGCTGACAGCGTTCGCCACCCAGCACTTGCGCCAGGCGATTGAAAAGCGGTTCGCGTTGTCCCTCGACGTGTCCACCCACTACCTGATCAATGCCAGCAAGGCAGAAGCCTACAAACTGCAGCTGGAAGGCGATCCCGTCGTCAATGGGCAGCGTGCGTTGAAACTGGCCACGCAATCGCTGCTGCACTGTGCGCTGCAGAATTTCGAGGAGGCCGAAGCCGAGCCCAATGGGTTAGATGGACAATGGCTCAGCGCAGCCGTTGTCGACAGCAACACTTTTACGTTCCTTACGCCGGACGGGAAGCAACTCTCCATCGTTCCCCACGAGTTCGCGGCCCTGAGCCGTGAGCTGGACATCGGCGGCCAGTACCAGACGCTGATCGGCGACGTGTTGAACTCCGCGGCGCCAGCGCTGCGCGCGACCGAACAGGCGGCCTTGCGCGTGGAGGTGCATAAAGCCTTACTCAGCCAAGCGATCGACGCCGAATTGCACTCGATACTGCTCGCCCTCGTCGAGGACAAGCCAGCCGAGTACCAGGGCAGCCCGGTGCGTTGCGCCGGGCTGGCCCTGTTCGGGGTGCCGTTGACCGGGGCCATGGTCATCGGCGCCGTCCCCTCTCCCGAGCAGCTACTGACCTACGATCCGCTGCTATTGCCGCACAAAGGCCTCCTCGTCACCTACCTGCCCGGCAGCGACACCCCCTTGCAGCAGCACCATTCGGTGCACGAGGCACAGGCCCACTTGCGCGAACAGCTGTGGATGATGCCGATCGATCAGCTCAAGCGCGCAGTGCCGGCGCGTGACAGCGCCACCTTCTTCGAAAAGCTGCGCGACTGCCTGCAACCGGTCGACTGGAGCACCGTACAACCTGGCCCCGACGGCCAAGACGGCCAGGTCGAGCGGGTCCGCGACCCAGACGCCTGGGTTCCGGTGACCCTGGAGCCCTTGCGCCAGCCGCTGCTCACCCATCAGGTCGAGCACAAGCAGCAGCGGCTCAAGGACGACGCGGCATTCCACGCGGTGCCCACCGCCGTCGAGGACGAAAAGACCGCCGAAAAGCGTCGAGCCTACTTCACCCAGCTGGCATTCGACGCGCTCAACATCAGCGCCTTCTTCATACCCGTGCTGGGCCAGGTGATGATGGGCGTGGCCGCTATCCAACTGAGCTACGAGGTGTTCGAGGGTCTGGACAGCTGGGCCAGCGGCGACCAGCAACAGGCCTTCGAGTACCTGATGGATGTGGTCGAGAACGTGGCGCTCACCGCCGCACTGGGAGCCGCCGGCGGCACAGGCGAGGTACCGGCGCTCGAGCGTATTCCGGTGGAAACGCCCTCGTTCATCGAGGAACTCACCCCCATCGAACTGCCCGATGGCCAGACCCGCCTGTGGGCGCCCGACCTGCGGCCGTTCGCGCACGACATTCTGCTGCCAGCCGACCTGCAGCCAGATGAATTCGGCCTGTACCATCATCAAGGCAAGACCTGGCTGGCGCTGGATGGCACCCACTATTCGCTGAGCCAGGCGACGCCTACTGGTGAATACCGGCTCGAACACCCGCACAACCCGCAGAGCTACCAACCGAGCCTGCGCCACAATGGTGCCGGTGCCTGGCTGCACGAACTGGACCAGCCGCTGACCTGGCAGGCGCTTACCCTCATGCGTCGCGCAAGCCCGCTGGCCGCCGCGTTCGATGATGCAACCATCACCCGCATTCTGGAGATCAGCGACACCCAGGAAGACGTGCTGCGCCGGATCATCGCCGATAACCAGCGGCTTCCCGCACTACTGGAAGACACCCTGGCGCGCTTCACGCTGGACCAGCAGATCAGCCAGACGCCCGCCTACGCCGAGCCACACATGGCCCAGGCAGAATTCGCCACGCGTTACAGCGCCTTGTCGAGCAGCGTGACGCCGTCCGCAGAGCTCATCCAGCAGCGCTACCCGCAACTGCCGAATGCCATCGTCGAGGAACTGCTGCGCCACGCCACGCCCGAGGAGCTGCAAAGCCTGGCACAAGCCAAGGTACCCTACCGCCTGGCCCAGGAAATACGCCTCTATCAGCAACAGGTGCGCCTGGCGCGTGCCTACGAGGGACTATTCCTGGACTCGGTGCGCAATGCCGATAGCGAGCGGCTGGCGCTGTACACGCTGGAGCAGTTGTCCGACTGGCCAACCGGCACCCGCCTGACACTGGAGCAGTTGCCTGGCGGAACCTTCGAGATCGGCACCACCGACACGCAGGGCCAGACCCTCGTCAGCACCGCCTCAGGCTACCTTGCGGAATCGGCCACCTCCTTGTCCTCGCATACTTCGTTGTACAGCGCACTGCTCGAGGTGATACCCGCCGTCCTGCGTGAAACACTGACGGGCGACGGTGCCGAACAGACCCTTGCCTTGAAACGCCTGATCCAGGCCAACCTCCTGCCACGCGCTACGTTCAGGCGCCTGCTGGGCATGCAACCGCTGAACCCAGGCTACCGCTCACCGATGCGCCTGGCCGACGGGCGCATCGGCTACCCGCTGGGCGGTCGAGGTGCGGTTGGGGGTTCGTTCACCCGCCATACACTGCTGCGCATCATCCGCACCCTCGAACTGCCCGAACACCTCTCCCGCTCGGCCGAACAGATCCTGACCCGCCTTGAAACCAGCGGCATGAACCGTTCGGACATCCATAACCGCCTGCGCGAGCTGCAAGATCAGCGCACCGCCCTGCAGCGCTGGCTGGACGATTGGCGCACGGCGGTCCACCCCGACATCCTTGTCCCGCCACAAACGTTCTCCGAGCTTCAGGCACGCTTCATGAATCACTGGCACCGCAACGCATTGCCCGCCCTCGGAGACACCCAAGCCCCGCTGCACCTGGAGCGCATCGACCTCAGCAGCTTCCCTTCGGACCTGCCCGACTTCCTCAGGGCGACCATCACGCACGTGCAACTGACCGAGCCGTCATTTGGCAGTAGCGTGGGTTGGACAGCATACGAGCGGCACCTGAACAACCTGTTCCGACAGTTGCCAGGCGTGCGCTCACTCGAAATCAGCCGCCCCTACTCGCAAACCGCCGCCCCATCGCAAATGCTGTTCAGCGTTGGGTTGATGGCAATACACTTCCCCGAACTCGAATCGCTCAGCCTGCTGAACCAGAACCTGCAACTGTCCGAGAGCGACATCAACAGCCTCGCCGGCCTGCCTCGCCTGCGTCGCCTGGACTTCAGCGGCAACCGCCTTTCCGAACGCTACCGCCCGGATTTTCGCGAGCTCACGCTGGACTACCTTGGTCTCGACCGTATGACCCTCGACCACTGGCCGCAGGGTCTGGGCCTAGGGGCACTGGCGAACATCGGCGAACTTTCGCTACGCGACAACAACCTGCGGGTACTGCCTGGCATGCTGCTCAACAGCCACGCCGACGCACGCCCACACACCGTCATCACACTGGAAGGCAACCGCATCAGCGATGACCAATTGCTGCGCCTGCTGCTGGCCCAGGAAGCGTCGAGCCCCAACGTCACGGTCGATATCTCGCCCAGCCTGCGTACCCGTCTCGACCAGCACCTCCAGCAACGCCAGACGCTGCACGAGGCCATCGACCAGTGGGCCAACGCCTCCAGTTCGAGCGCACCGCCAAGCCAAGCCGCGACACTTGCCCGCCGCCGTATCGGCTCCGCGTTGAGCACCTTCTGGCAGAGCCAGGAACAAGGCCTGACCCAGACGACCTTGCGCTTGGAAGACATGGACCTGGGGCATTTCCCGCCACAGTTGCCGACCTTCTTCAACGAGCGGGTGCGCAACCTGTCCCTATCCCGAGCGAGTGGAAGCACAGAGCAGTTGGATGCGTTTCTCGCCCGACTCCCGAACGTCGAGAGCCTGAACCTGGTGGAATACATCGGCGCCACCCAGACCCTGCCCACGGCACTGCTCCGCCTGCCACGCCTGACCTATCTTTCGATGCGCGACATGAACCTGGAGGTGGACGACAGCATGCTTGCAACCCTCGCCCACTTGAGCAACCTGACAGTGCTGGACCTGGGCGGCAACCACATGGGCAACATCACCCAAGTGCCCGAAGCGCTACGCAACCTGCGCCGCCTCGACCTGAACAACATGGGCCTGCAGCAATGGCCGGCATGGATCGACAGCCTGCTGCCGATGGACATGCTGGATCTCAGTGAAAACCAGCTCACCGAACTTCCCGAATACATCCTCAGCAACATCGATAACGGTTTCCCGATCTCATCGATCGCATTGTTCGGCAACCCGTTGAGCATGGACACCATGACGCGCGCGCGCACCTCATCGGACAGCCAGCACAGCTATACCTTCGCCATGGACGTGCCCGAAGATCTGCTCTTGCTCACCTCTTCAGATGATGAAATGGCTGGCGGACACCTGCATAACCCGATGCTCTCTGCCGATAACGACCTGCCCAACGTCGACGACTGGTCGCTCGGCGCCCAGGCGCAGAACGAGGCCCTGAGAAGCGCCTGGGAAACCCTCGAAGAAAGCGGTGACGCTGCCAACCTGCTGGCGCTGGTCGGTCGGTTGCGCCAGGCTGCCCCCTATCGCAACGGCCAGACCCGCCAATCGTTCTGCGAGCGCGTGCGTCTGATGCTGGTCAAGGCCGCGGTCAATACCGAGGAGCGTCTGCTGTTCAACGCCGTGGCCGAAGAGGCCCTGGTGCAGCCCGACACCGGCAACCAGACCTGCCATGACGGCGCCCTGCTGGTGTTCCAGAACATCGAACTGCTGATCGACGGCCGGCGCTTGCTGACCGAGGCGGCAGAGTCGGAGCACACGCTCTACCGGGAGCTGCGTCGTCTCTTCCGCCTGCACCGGCTGGACGAGATCGCCCGGGACAAAGCCAGGGGGCGCGACGAGGCAGAGGTGCGCCTGGCCTATCGACGCGGGTTGAATGCGGAACTCAAGCTTGGCGTACCGGACGACAACATGCTGTACGAGGCTTTCGCCGATGTCAGCCGTAACGAGCTGGCGCTGGCCGTGGACCAGGTGCACCGCGAAGAACAGGGCGAGTCGTTCCTGAACTACGCCACCAGCAACGAAGAATGGATTCGCTACCTGCGCCACACCCACCAGGCGCGCTTCGAAGCGATCGAACAGCAGTACCAGGCGCAGGTACTGGCGTTGCCCGAGCAGTTCCCCGACAGCACCCTGGAGCAACTCGCGCCGGAGTTCGACAGCTTGAAGCATGAAAAGCAGGCAAAGGAAGCCCGCCTGATACAGGAGCTGACCCTCCAGGCCAACCCCGAGCGCGAATGACCCGCTGGCGACACCGCACTACCCCGGGCCGGCTTTGTCCCGGCCCGGGGTTGCCCTCACTTGCCGTAACGCCCCTTGCCCCATTCGAGCACGCTGGCGAGCAGGCGCCGCAGCACCTCCTGCGTGGGCCGCGCCAGGTCCTCGCGGTAGGCGAACGGCTCAACCTCTTCCATGTAGGTGCTCTGCGCCAGTTCCAACTGCACCGCGTGGACGTGGTTGGCCGGATCGCCGTAGTGACGGGTGATATGCCCGCCCTTGAAACGCCCGTTGAGTACATGGCTGTAGGCAGGTGCGTCGGCGCACACCGCCTCGAGCCGCTCGGCCAGCTCCGGGTCGCAGCTCGCGCCGTTGAAGGTACCGAGGTTGAAGTCCGGCAGCTTGCCCTCGAACAGGTGCGGAATCAGCGAACGGATCGAGTGGGCGTCCCACAGCAGCGCGTAACCGAACTCGGCCCGCAGGCGATCCAGCTCCTTGCGGAGAGTGCCGTGGTACGGGCGCCAGATCTTCTCCAGGTAGGTGGCACGCTCGTCGGCCGACGGCACCTGCCCTTCCTTGAACAACGGCTCTCCGTCGAACAGCGTCGCCGGGTACAGCCCGGTGGTGGCGCCGACGTACAACGGCTTGTCGTCGTCGGGCCGGTTCAGGTCGATGACGAAGCGCGAGTACTCGGCCGCCACCACGCTGGCCCCCAGCTCACGGGCAAAGTCGTACAGCTGCGGAATATGCCAGTCGGTGTCCGGCAGGCTCCTGGCCTCGTCCACCAGCCCGGCTTCGACCGCCGGGGTCAACGTGAGACCGGCATGGGGCATGCTGATCAGCAGCGGCAGGCGACCTTGATGAAAACTCAATACCTTGTCCATGACGCCTCGCTCAGTGGGAAATTTCGTGGCCCAGGCGCACCACGCGCTTGGGCAGGTCGCCACCCAGCCAGTAGGCCAGGTCGGCAGGACGGTCGATCTGCCAGGCGACGAAGTCAGCGACCTTGCCAGCCTCCAGCGAACCATGGCTGTCGCCCAGGCCCAGGGCCGTGGCGGCATGCACGGTGACACCGGCCAAGGCCTCTTCCGGGGTCATGCGGAACAGGGTGCAGCCCATGTTCAGCATCAGGCGCAGCGACAGCACCGGCGAGGTGCCGGGGTTGAGGTCGCTGGACAGGGCGATCTTCACGCCATGCCGACGCAGGGCGTCCATCGGCGGCAACTGGGTTTCACGCAGGAAATAGAACGCCCCCGGCAGCAGCACGGCGACGGTGCCCGCCTGGGCCATGGCGATGGCATCTTCCTCGGTCATGAACTCCAGGTGATCGGCCGACAGCGCCTGGTAGCGTGCCGCGAGGCTCGAACCATGCAGCGACGACAACTGCTCGGCGTGCAGCTTGACCGGCAACCCCAGCTCACGCGCCTTGATGAACACCCGCTCGACCTGCGCCGGCGAGAACGCCAGGTGTTCGCAGAACGCATCCACCGCATCCACCAACCCTTCGGCGGCCAGGGCCGGGAGCATCTCGTCGCAGATATGGGTGATGTAGTCATCGGCCCGGCCGGCGTACTCCGGCGGCAATGCGTGAGCGGCAAGGCAGGTGGCGCGCACGGTCACCGGCAGCTCTTCGGCGATGCGCCGGGCAACGCGCAGCATCTTGCGCTCATTGGCCAGGTCAAGGCCGTAGCCGGACTTGATCTCCAGTGTGGTGACACCATCGCGCAGCAACGCCTGAACACGCTGACGGGTGCTGGCCAGCAGTGCGTCCTCACTGGCCGCACGCGTGGCACGCACGGTGCTGGCGATGCCACCGCCCTGGGCGGCGATCTCGGCATAGCTGACGCCCTGCAGGCGCTGTTCGAACTCACCACTGCGGTTGCCGCCGAACACTGTGTGGGTATGGCAGTCGATCAAGCCAGGAGTGACCCAGGCGCCGCCCAGGTCGACCACACGCTCGGCATCGACGCCCGGCAGTTCGGCCTTGGGGCCGATCCATTCGATCAGCCCGGCATTGGTGACGATCGCCGCATCCTCGATGATCGAGTAGCTGCCGTTGGCCATGGTGGCCACGTGGCAGTGCTGCCAAAGGGTTCTCATAAAGCTCTCCACAAGTCAGCGGCGCAGTTCGGCCTGCTCCCGGGCGACCTGGCCCTGCCCCGAGCGCGGCTTGCACCACAACAGGTAGGACAACACCAGGAACACCACCCACGCCACGCCCACCAGCAGCGCCGCCTGGGTGTTCGGGAAGTAACCGAGCACACCGAAAATGAACAACATGAACACAATCGCCAGCGCCGGGCCCCACGGCCAGAACGGCACCGGGAACTCCAGCGCGGCCGCTTGCTCGCGGCTCATGCGCCGGCGCATGGCCACCTGGGTGACCAGAATCATCAGCCACACCCACACGGTGGCGAAGGTGGCGATCGAGGCGATCAGCAGGAAGACGTCTTCCGGAATCAGGTAGTTGAGCAGCACCCCCAGCAGCAGCGCAGCGCCCATCACCAGCACCGTCAGCCACGGCACGCCGTGCCGGGACAACTGTGCGAACCCTCGCGGCGCCTGGCCTTGCTCGGCCAGGCCGTACATCATGCGACCCGCACCGAAGATGTCGCTGTTGATCGCCGAGACCGCCGCGGAAATCACCACCACGTTCAGCACCGCAGCGGCCGAGCTGATGCCCAGGTTGCTGAAGATCTGCACGAAGGGGCTGCCCTGGGTGCCGATCTGTGGCCAGGGGTACAGGCACATCAGCACGAACAGCGTCAGCACGTAGAACAGCAGGATGCGCAGCGGCACGGCGCTGATCGCCTTGGGGATGACGCGCTTGGGATCCTGCGCCTCACCGGCGGTAATACCAATGATCTCGATACCGCCGAAGGCGAACATCACCACCGCGAACGAGGCGGTCAGGCCACCGATACCATTGGGCAGGAAGCCGCCATGCTCGAACAGGTTGGCGACCCCGACACCGGTTTCGGCACCGGCCTGGCCCAGACCGAACGCCATGATGCCGAAGCCGGCCACGATCATCGCAACGATGGCGCCAACCTTGAGCAGCGACAGCCAGAACTCCATCTCGCCGAACACCTTGACGTTGCACAGGTTCAGCCCGCCGATCAGGAACACGATGCCCAGTACCCAGATCCAGCGCGGTACCTCGGGGAACCAGAAGCCCATGTAGATCCCGAACGCGGTGACGTCGGCGATGCACACGATGATCATCTCGAAGGCATAGGTCCAGCCGAGCACGAACCCGGCCATTGGCCCGAGATAGGTGCTGGCGTACTGCCCGAAAGAACCGGCCACGGGGTTGTGCACCGCCATTTCACCGAGGGCGCGCATGACCATGAACACCGCCGCGCCGCCGATCAGGTAGGCCAGCAGCACCGCTGGCCCGGCCATCTGGATCGCCGACGCCGAGCCGTAGAACAGGCCGGTGCCGATGGCCGATCCCAAGGCCATGAATCGAATGTGTCGGGCTGTCAGCCCGCGTTTGAGTCCTTGTGCTGGTTGCATGGTTCGTCCTTATTGTTGTTCTCAAGAGCCTCATCGCGGGGCCAGCCCGCTCCTGCAGGTTCGACTGCGGGAGCGGGTTCGCCCCGCGAAGGCATGGACACCGATCACAGGCTCGGCAGCACTCCAGCCGGCAACAAGCCGGTCAGGCGCCCGTCGGCCAGCAGCTCCACAGCCACCTCGATATCCGGCGCGAAGAAGCGGTCACGGTCATAGTGCGGCACCTCGCGGCGCAGGGTCTGGCGCGCCTGCTCCAGCTTCGCCGAGGTCTTCAGGCCCTCACGCAGGTCCAGGCCCTGGCAAGCGCCCAGCCATTCGATGGCCAGCACGCCACGGGTGTTCTCCGCCATCTCCCACAGACGCTTGCCCGCGGCCGGGGCCATCGACACATGGTCTTCCTGGTTGGCCGAGGTCGGCAGGCTGTCGACGCTGTGCGGGTGCGACAGGGCCTTGTTCTCGCTGGCCAGCGCAGCGGCGGTGACCTGGGCGATCATGAAGCCGGAGTTGACCCCGCCGTTTTCCACCAGGAACGGCGGCAGCTGCGACATGTGCTTGTCCATCATCAGCGAGATGCGGCGTTCGCTCAGCGAGCCGATCTCGGCAATGGCCAGGGCGATGTTGTCGGCTGCCATGGCCACCGGCTCGGCGTGGAAGTTGCCACCCGAGATCACTTCATCCTCGGCGGCGAACACCAGCGGGTTGTCAGAGACGGCGTTGGATTCCACCGCCAGCACTTCGGCAGCCTGGCGCAACTGGGTCAGGCAGGCGCCCATGACTTGCGGCTGGCAACGCAGCGAGTACGGGTCCTGGACCTTGCCGCAGTTCTTGTGCGATTGCGAAACCTCGCTGGAGTCGCCCAGCAGGTCGCGGTAGCAGGCAGCAGCGTCGATCTGGCCACGTTGGCCGCGCACCTCATGGACACGCGCATCGAACGGCGAGCGCGAGCCCAGTGCTGCTTCCACGGTGAGCGCACCACAGGCAATGGCCCCGGCGAAGAGGTCTTCGGCCTGGAACAGGCCACGCAGCGCATAGGCGGTGGACGCCTGGGTGCCGTTGAGCAGGGCCAGGCCTTCCTTGGCAGCCAGGGTCAGCGGCTCGAGGCCGGCCACCGCGAGGGCTTCGTTGGCATTCAGCCATTGCCCCTGGTAACGCGCCTTGCCCTCGCCCAGCAACACCAGCGACATGTGCGCCAGCGGCGCGAGGTCGCCAGAGGCACCAACCGAGCCCTTCAGCGGAATGTGCGGATAGACCTCGGCGTTGACCAGGCTGATCAGCGCATCGATGACCTTGCGGCGGATGCCGGAGAAACCCCGGCTGAGGCTGTTGATCTTCAGCACCATGATCAGGCGCACCAGCGCGTCGTCCAGCGGCGCGCCGATCCCGGCAGCGTGGGACAGCACCAGCGAGCGCTGGAGGTTTTCCAGGTCGTGGCTGGCGATGCGGGTCGAGGCCAGCAGGCCGAAACCGGTGTTGATGCCGTAGGCCGTGCGGTCTTCGGCAAGAATGCGCTCGACGCAGGCAACGCTGGCGTCGATGGCGGCACCCGCGTCGGCATCCAGGCTCAGGCGCACCGGCGCCTGGTGGATGCGGCGCAACTGGGCCAGGGTCAACTGGCCGGGGGTCAGGGTCAAAGCTTCCATGTTCATGCTCCTTGTTATTTTGTCTAGTGCAGCGCAGCCAGCAACGGCTGCGGCAACCGGGGATCCTTGAGCAAGGCCGCGGTGCTGGCGATGTCCGGCGCCAGCCAGCTGTCCTGCAGGTAGGCCGGCACGCTCTCGCGCAGCAAGCGCCAGGCCGCGTCGGTGCCCGCGCCGAACCGCTGTTCCTTGAGGAATTCGAATGCCTGGGCGGCCAGCAGGTACTCGATGGCGAGGATCTGCGTGCAGTTCTCCAATACCTGGTGCAGCTTGAGTGCGGCATTGGTGCCCATGCTCAGGTGATCTTCCTGCAGCCCCGAGGTGACGAAATTGTCGAGCACTGCCGGCTGCGCCAACTGGCGGTTCTGCCCGCACAGCGAGGCGGCGACGTACTGGGCGATCATCATCCCCGAGTTGACGCCGGGGTTGCTGACCAGAAACGCCGGCAGGCCACTGACATGCGGGTTGACCAGGCGGTCCAGGCGGCGCTCGGCGATCGAGCCGATCTCGGCCATGGCGATCGCCAGCAGATCGGCAGCCAGGGCCACTGACTGGCCGTGGGGGTTGGCCTGCGAGACCACACGGAAATCGTCCGGTGTACCGAGCAGCAGCGGGTTGTCGGTGGCGCCGTTGAGCTCGGCCTCGACCTGGCGCACCACATGGGCCAGTTGATCGCGGGCCGCGCCGTGCACCTGCGGAATCGAGCGAATGCTCAGGGCGTCCTGGGTACGGATGCCTTTGCTCGCGGCGATCACTTCACTGCCATCGAGCAGCGCGCGCAGGTTCTCGCCCACCAGTTGCATGCCTGGATGTGGCTTGAGGGCGATGATCTCGGCGTCGAACGCAGCGATCTGGCCGCGCAGGGCCTCGAAGCTCATGGCGCCGATCACATCGGCCCATTGCAGCAGGCGGCTGGCGTCATCCAGCGCAAGGCTGGCGAGGCCGGTCATGCACGGCGTGCCGTTGACCAGGCATAGCCCGTCCTTGGCTCCGAGCTGCACCGGCGCAAGCCCGGCATCGGCCAAGGCCTCGGCGGCCTCGACGAGGCGCCCGCGATAACTGACCTTGCCCACACCCAGCAGGCTCACGCCGATGTGGGCCATGTGCGTGAGATAGCCCACCGAGCCCTGGGACGGGACCTGCGGGGTAATGCCCTGTTCGAGCAACGCCAGCAGCGCCTCGACCACCGAACGCTGAAGGCCCGACTTGCCGTGGCTGTAGTTGACGATGGCGGCGCAGATGATCGCCCGCGTCTGCTCGTCCGGCAGCGCCGGACCGACGCCGCAGGCGTGGCTGAGCAAGGTGTTGCGCGACAGTGCGCTGAGCTGCTCGCCCTGCAGCGAGACGTTGCACAGGGCGCCCAGGCCGGTGTTCACGCCATAGGCGCGCTCGCCGCTGTCGACGATACGCCGGACGATGGCCTGGGCATTGTCGATACGCGCCCACACCTGCGGCGCCAGCTCCAGGCGCGCGCCGTGGCGAGCCACGGCGGCAATGTCCTGCCAGCGTACCGGCCCGTTGCCGATCACCACGACTTCAGGTTTCGACATGATGCTCCTCATACCGCGACGGCGCGGCGCTGAACGAAACGGTCGACGTATTCGTCGGCCGGCGAGTGCAGGATTTCCTGCGGCGTACCAACCTGGATCAAGCGGCCATCCTTGAGAATGGCGATGCGGTTGCCGATGCGTACCGCCTCGTCCAGGTCGTGGGTGATGAAGACGATGGTCTTGTGCAGGGTTTTCTGCAGTTCCAGCAACTGGTCCTGCATCTCTGCGCGGATCAGTGGGTCGAGGGCGCTGAAAGCCTCGTCCATGAGGATGATGTCGGTATCGGCGGCCAGCGCCCGGGCCAGGCCCACACGCTGACGCATGCCACCGGAGAGTTGGTGCGGATACTTCTTCTCGTAGCCCTTCAGGCCCACGGTCTCGATCCACTGCAGCGCACGTTCCTGGCACAGCTGCTTGCTCTCGCCACGCACCTTCAGGCCGTAGGCGACGTTGTCCAGCACATTGCGGTGCGGCAGCAGCCCGAAGCTCTGGAACACCATGCTGATCTTGCGTCGGCGGAATTCGCGAAGGGCCTCCATGTCGTACTGCAGGATGTCCTCGCCATCGACCAGGATCTGCCCGCTGGTGGGGTCGATCAGGCGGTTGAAGTGGCGCACCAACGTGGACTTGCCCGATCCGGACAGGCCCATGATGACGAAGATCTCGCCGCTGCCGATCGACAGCGACAGGTCGTTGACCCCGACCACGCAGCCGGTCTGCGAAAGCACCTGCTCCTTGCTGCGCGCCTCGCGGATCAGTTGCAGGGCTTCCCCGGCGCGCTCGCCGAAGATCTTGAAGACGTTCTTCACTTCGATCTTGCTGATCGGCTGCGTGCTCATTTGCTCACCTCATGACGTGGCCGACCATAGGCCTGGGTAATGCGGTCGATCACCACCGCGAGAATCACGATGGCCAGGCCCGCTTCGAGGCCGCGGCCAACGTTGAGGGTCTGGATACCGACCAGCACATCCTCGCCCAGGCCACGGGCGCCGATCATCGAGGCGATCACTACCATCGAAAGGGCCATCATGGTGGTCTGGTTGATCCCGGCCATGATGCTTGGCAGTGCCAGCGGCAGTTGCACGCCGAACAGCTGCTGCCAGCGGTTGGCGCCGAAAGCATTGATCGCCTCCATCACCTCGCCATCGACCTGACGGATCCCCAGGTCGGTCAGGCGAATCAGCGGCGGCGCGGCATAGATGACCGTGGCGAAGATCGCCGGCACCTTGCCCAGGCCGAACAGCATCAGTACCGGAATCAGGTACACGAAGCTGGGCATGGTCTGCATGATGTCCAGCAGCGGCATCAACACCGCCCGCAGGCGGTTGCTGCGCGCCGACAGGATGCCCAACGGAATGCCCACCAACACCGAGATCAACGTGGCCACCAGCATCAGCGCCAACGTCTGCATCAGCTTGTCCCACAGGCCGACGGCGCCGACCAGGAACAGCAGGCCGGCGATCACCAGGGTCGGCAGGATGCGGCGGGTGGCGTGCCAGGCGATGGCCGCGACGATACCCAGCATCAGCCACCAGGGCGTTGCACGCAGCAGGCCTTCGAGGTTGACGATGGCCCACAGCAGGGTGTCGGAAATGTGCCGGAACACATCGCCGTAGTTGGTCACCAGCGCATCGACCCAACCATTGACCCAGTCGGCGATGGAGAATGTGAGATTGTCAGGGAACATAGGTACCACTCATCAGGTGAGGACGCTCAGAGCGCCGCATTGATCTTCTTGGCAGCGTCTTCACTGACCCACGCCTGCCAGACTTCAGGATGTTCCTTCAGGAAGATCTTGGCCAGCTTCGGCGATTCGATGCGTTCCTTGCTCATGCGCCCCAGGTTCTGGTTGAGAATGTCGATCGGGATATTGACCTTCTCCAGCACGCCGACCAGCTCCGGCGCTTGTTCGTGGAAGGCTTTCGACAGGCCGACCTTGATCGACACGGTCTTGTCAACACCCGGTTTTTCCTCGAGCTTGACCAGGTCGACCTGGCCCATCAGCGGGGTTGGCGTCCAGTAGTAGAAGAGGATCGGCTCGCCGCGCTTGTAGCTCGACAGCGCCGCTGCATCCAACGCAGGGCCGGTGCCCGGGCGGAAGTTGGTGAATTTGTCTTCCAGGCCGTATTCCTTGAGCATCTGGGTGTTGTCCAGCTCACAGGTCCAGCCGGCCGGACAGTTGTAGAAACGGCCTTTGCTCGGTTCTTCAGGGTCCTTGAAGAGGCTGGCGTACTGGGCCAGGTCGGCAACGTTCTTCAGGCCTGGCGCCTTGGCTTCGAGCTTGCGCTTGGCATCGCCCTCGATCACGTAGCGCGGCACGTACCAGCCTTCGACCGCACCGACCACCGGTGCGCCGACGCCGACCACCTTGCCGGCTGCCTCAGCCTTTTTCCACACTTCGCTGCGACCCACCCACTCCTCGGCAAAAACCTGGATATCGTTGGTGCCCAGGGCGTTCTCCATGGTGATGGAGTTGCCCGGCAGGCTGTCGGTCTTGCAGCCGTAGCCCTTCTCGAGCACGAACTGCATCACATCGGTCAGCAGCATGCCGCTTTCCCAGTTCAGCCCGGCGAATTTCACCGGTTTGCCGGATTCGCACCAGGTAGCGGCCTGAGTGGCACCGGCGCTGCCGAGCAGGCCAAGGGCGAACAGCGAAGCAAGCAAGGTCTTGTTGGTTTTCATTGCGTGACGCTCCCAAACTTAAGAAGTGGAAATCGGCAGTCCTTGCAAAGAAAGCAGAACCTGGCGCCGCATGGCGGCGCTTCGCGGGCAAGCCCGCTCCTACAGTAGGAGCGGGCTTGCCCGCGAAGAGGCGCAAAGCGCCCCCGAGGCCACTCAGCCAGTAATCATCGGCAGGTTCAGACCCTGCTCTTTGGCGCAATCGATCGCAATCTGGTAACCGGCGTCGGCATGGCGCATCACACCGGTGGCCGGGTCGTTGGTCAGGACGCGGGCAATACGCGCAGCCGCTTCGTCGGTGCCGTCACAGACGATCACCACACCCGAGTGCTGGGAGAAGCCCATGCCCACGCCACCGCCGTGGTGCAGGGAAACCCAGGTGGCGCCACCCGCAGTGTTGAGCAGGGCGTTGAGCAGCGGCCAGTCGGACACGGCATCGGAGCCATCCTGCATGGATTCGGTTTCACGGTTCGGGCTCGATACGGAGCCGGAGTCCAGGTGGTCACGGCCGATCACCACCGGGGCGGACAGCTCGCCGCTGCGCACCATTTCGTTGAACGCCAGGCCCAGCTTGGCGCGCAGGCCCAGACCAACCCAGCAGATACGTGCCGGCAGGCCCTGGAAGCTGATGCGCTCGCGGGCCATGTCCAGCCAGCGGTGCAGGTGCTCGTCGTCCGGGATCAGTTCCTTGACCTTGGCGTCGGTCTTGTAGATGTCCTGCGGGTCGCCCGACAGGGCTGCCCAGCGGAACGGGCCGATACCGCGGCAGAACAGCGGACGGATGTAGGCGGGCACGAAGCCTGGGAAGTCGAAGGCATTCTTCACGCCTTCTTCCTGGGCCATCTGGCGGATGTTGTTGCCGTAGTCGAAGGTCGGCACGCCGGCTTTCTGGAAGTCGAGCATGGCTTGCACGTGCACCGCCATCGATTGCTTGGCGGCCTTGACCACGCCAGCCGGGTCGGTCTTGGCGCGGTCGCGGTACTGCTCCCAGGTCCAGCCGATCGGCAGGTAGCCATTGAGCGGGTCGTGGGCGCTGGTCTGGTCGGTGACCATGTCCGGACGCACGCCACGCTTGACCAGTTCCGGGAGGATTTCAGCGGCGTTGCCATGCAGGGCGATGGAAACCGCCTTGCCTTCGGCGGTGTACTTGGCGATGCGCGCCAGGGCGTCATCGAGGTCGGTGGCCTGCTCGTCGACATAACGGGTGCGCAGGCGGAAGTCGATGCTGACCTGCTGGCATTCGATGTTCAGCGAGCAGGCGCCAGCCAGGGTCGCGGCCAGAGGCTGGGCGCCGCCCATGCCGCCGAGGCCTGCGGTCAGAACCCAGCGGCCCTTGAGGCTACCGCCGTAGTGCTGGCGACCGGCTTCGACGAAGGTTTCGTAGGTGCCCTGGACGATGCCCTGGCTACCGATATAGATCCAGCTGCCGGCGGTCATCTGGCCGTACATGGCCAGGCCCTTGGCATCCAGTTCGTTGAAGTGCTCCCAGTTGGCCCAGTGCGGCACCAGGTTGGAGTTGGCGATCAGCACGCGCGGGGCGTTGCTGTGGGTCTTGAACACCCCAACCGGCTTGCCCGACTGCACCAGCAAGGTTTCGTCGTCGTTCAACTCCTTGAGGGTGGAGACGATCTTGTCGTAGCACTCCCAGTTGCGCGCAGCACGGCCGATGCCGCCGTACACCACCAGCTCCTTGGGGTTTTCGGCCACTTCCGGATCAAGGTTGTTCATCAGCATGCGCAGCGGGGCCTCGGTCAGCCAGCTCTTGGCGTTCAGCTGGGTGCCACGTGGGGCGCGGATCTCGACGTCACGGAAAGTGGTGGGCTTTTTGTCAGTCACGAAAGGTGCTCCTTGAGCGATCTATTCAAACCCGACGAGATCGGCGGGCCGGGGCTGTTCGGTACCGTGCGGATGGGACGGCCTATCCACTATCGCGCACTTATCTTTACTTGTACATACAAGCATATGCAATTGAATTGCCAAGTCATCGAAACGGGTGGTTCGAGAGGTTCGGGCGATGGGCTGGAGGCCTCGTGGTTCAGGGCCTTGAGGCGTGAAGAAAAAATCGTGAGAAGGATTTGCCGGGGAGTTCAGACAGAAATGGCTTTGCGCCACTTTGGGGCATTCGGTAACAGGGCGCGCCGTTTGCGGGCGTTACCGGGTAACTGTTTTGCAGGGTTTTTGAGGGCCCTATCGCGGGACGAGCCCGCTCCTACAGGTTCAGCGCCCTGAATGACGCACTGAACCTGTAGGAGCGGGCTCGTCCCGCGATAGCGCCCTGAAGACTTACAACAGCTGAGGACTCAACTCGATAACGCAGCAGCGCCCCGATACCTCGACCTCCAGCAAACCCGCGTTACCGCTGAGTTGCAGGCAGTCATACAACCCAAGCACCGACGCCTGCCCCTGGATCCCGACGCGCAGGTCCGCCTCGGCACTGAACACCAGCACGGTCTCGGCCGAACTGAACAGGCGAGTACCCCCCATGAACCACTGCAACCGCGCGCGGTACCGGTTCGGCGCATAGATCAGGTTGAAGTCGCGGATCGGGCCACCCTGCAGCGTGCAGGCGACCTGGCTCTCGCCGCTGAACGCAAAGGCATCGAACGGCAGCAGCGGCCGGCTTTCGTGGCCGTCCACCGACAAGCGCATGCCATCGCCCTGCAGCACGGTGATGATCCGCTGATAACCGGTGAAACTGGAAAAGCCGCCGGAAGCCTCGATATCGGCGATCGACAGGCGCCAGCCGAAGCCGTCCAGGCCAACGCCCGCATCGCGGGTGATTTCTTCGGTGGACCCACCACCGTTCTTCCAGGGCATGCGCGGATAATCGTGGGCACGCAACAACTGCAGCTGGCTCATTTGCTGAAACGTCCTTCCAGGCGATGACGGGAACCGGGGTGAATCAAGCGCGCGGCGGTGACAGGCTGGCGGCCTGACCAGGTACGCCGACGGATGAGCAGGCACGGCTCGCCACGCTCGATCTGCAACAGCTTGCATTCGTCTGGGTCAGCCAGGATCGCTTCGACCACGTGCTCGCCTTCGGTCAGCGGCGCGACCTGGGACAAGTACGCATAAGGCGTCTGCCGGGTGAAATCCTGGCGCAGGTAATCCGGGGCGATCGCCGCGTTCACATAGCGATCCTCGATCTGCACCGGCACATCGTTCTCGTAGTGCACGATCAGCGAATGGAACACCCGCTGCCCCTCGCGCATGTCCAGGGCCATGGCGCGCTCGGAACCTGCGGCCTCCTCGGCGAGGATGATCACCTGGCAGCGGTGCTGATGCCCGCGGCTGGCGATCTCGTCGGCAATGTTGTTGACTTCGAACAGCGCCGAGCGCGTCTTGGGTTCGGCGACGAAGGTCCCGACGCCCTGCATGCGGACCAGCAGGCCCTCGGCGGTCAGCTCGCGCAGGGCGCGGTTGATGGTCATGCGGCTGAAGCCCAGCTGGCTGACCAGCTCGCTCTCCGACGGGACGCGATGATGAGGCGGCCAGCTGCCGTTTTCGATCTGCTGGACGATCATCTGCTTGACCCGCGCATACAGCGGCGCCGGCCCTTCGCCCATCTGGGCCACCAGCGCGGAGACGGAAGGTGTCGGCACGGCTATGCATCCTTGTGCAATTTGATTGACGGTAGCTTGCCGCAGTTTACCCGGCAGGCAAACGTCTGTATATGTATATACAAATAACGATACAGGATGACCGAGTGATGTCCGCCTACTTCGCCGAACGCGCCCTGCTCCCTTCAGGCTGGGCCAGCAATGTCCGCCTTGAGGTGTCCACCGCCGGACGCCTCGAAAAAATAGACGTGAACGCCAGCGCCGAAGGCGCCGAACGCTTGGCCGGCCCGCTGCTGCCGGGCATGCCCAACCTGCACTCCCACGCCTTCCAGCGCGCCATGGCAGGCCTGGCGGAGGTGGTCGGCAACCCCAACGACAGTTTCTGGACCTGGCGCGACCTGATGTACCGCCTGGTCGGCCTGATCACTCCCGAGCAATTGCAGGTCATCGCCCGCCAGCTGTACATCGAGATGCTCAAGGCCGGCTACACCTCGGTGGCCGAATTCCACTACGTTCACCACGACAATGCCGGCACGCCCTACGCAGACCCCACCGAGCTGTCGCGCCAGATCAGCGCGGCAGCGAGCGCCAGCGGCATCGGCCTGACGCTGCTGCCGGTGCTGTACTCCCATTCCGGCTTCGGCGGCCAGGCGCCGAACGAGGGCCAGCGCCGCTTCATCAACTCCACCGAGCAGTACCTGCGCCTGCAGGAGCAGCTCAAGCCGCTGCTGGCCGCGCAACCCGCGCAGCACCTGGGCCTGTGTTTCCACTCGCTGCGCGCGGTAACGCCACACCAGATCGCCGAAGTGCTGGGCGCCAGCGACAAGACGTGCCCGGTGCACATCCACATTGCCGAGCAGCAGAAGGAAGTCAACGACTGCCTGGGCTGGAGCGGCCGTCGCCCGGTGCAATGGCTGTACGAGCACGTCGAGGTGGATGCGCGCTGGTGCCTGGTGCATGCAACCCACGTCGAGGCCGACGAAGTCAGCGCCATGGCCCGCAGCGGCGCGGTGGCAGGGCTGTGCCTGACCACCGAGGCCAACCTGGGCGATGGCATCTTCCCGGCCGTCGACTTCCTGGCCCAGGGCGGGCGCATGGGCATCGGCTCGGACAGCCATGTTTCGCTGAGCGTGGTCGAAGAGCTGCGCTGGCTGGAGTACGGCCAACGCCTGCGCGATCAGCGACGCAACCGGCTGTACCGCAGCGACCAGCCGATGGTCGGCCGCACACTCTACGACGCGGCGCTGGCAGGCGGCGCGCAGGCCCTGGGGCAAGGCATTGGCGAGCTGGCGGTGGGCAAGCGTGCCGACTGGCTGGTACTTGATGGCCAGGATCCGTACTTGGCAACTTCAAGCGGAGACGGCATCCTCAACCGCTGGCTGTTCGCCGGCAGCGACCGTCAGGTACGTGATGTGATGGTCAACGGCCAGTGGGTGGTACGCCAGGGGCGACATGCGCTGGAAGAGCAAAGCGGGCAGGCATTCGCCGCGGTACTGCGCACGCTGCTGGGCTGAAACCCGGCGCGATCAGCTGCGGATCGCGCCAGGCCTGGTCTGGAGCCCGGCAGACTCAATGCCGGGCAACGATCGCCCTGTCCGACACCCGCCAGATCAGCCGACTGGTGTCATACCCCTGCTGGCGAGCCTTCGACAGCAGGTTCTCGCGCTCCCACGCCGGCAGGCTCGGAGTTCGCGACAGGATCCACAGGTACTTGCGATTCGGGCTGCCGACAATCGCAGTACGGTAGTGATCGTCCACGTACAGGATCCAGTAGTCCGCCTTGGTCAGCCCCGGTACCAGGCGCGTGAACCAGTTGTCGAACTCCACCCACAACTTGTCGGTGTGCCCCGGCGCCTCGATGCCCGCACGACCTTCGGCGCGTAACCATTCATCACCTTCGGTACGGCAACGATTGAGCACCCCCAGGCTGCCATCGGGCTTGAGGTTGTAATGGGCTTCGGATTGCGCGCAGCCTTCCTGGAAGCGCATCGGAAGGCGGGCCAGTTCGAACCACTTGCCCTGGTAGCGCTTGAGGTCGACGTTGCCAGCCGTCTTGGGCGCCAACGAATCCACCGACGAGCTGGCACACCCGCCCAATACCAACGCCAGACCCAGCGCCAGCAGCAGATGCGCGGCCCTCATTTGAGGCCCTGCCCGGAGTACATCAACACCTTGTCAGCGGCGTACTGAACACTGATGAAGCTCTTCTCGTCCCCCCAGGTACAGCTGCTCATGCCGAGCGCGCCCGAGCACTCCTTCGGCGACCCGAGCAGTTGCTCGACCTCGGCCTTGCTCATGCCGGCCTTGAGCTTGGAATAGTTTTCCTGGTTGATCTTGCTGCAGGCGGTCAGGACGACCAACAAGGACAACAGGGCGAGGGAACGCAACGACATGAAGGGCTCTCCTGGAGATGGATGCAACAGGCGAGACGGCCTGCAGAGACCTTAGAAGCGAAAATGCCTCCCCGGTTCCCTGCTACCCCTGCTTTCGTACCATGCCGTTGGTCGGGTCCCGTCACAAATCTCTCATGGCTAATTCATCACGGGCGACATAGCATTCAGCGATGTGGCCCTTTGCCGCACCCTCCTCCCGAAATGCCTGCGCAGACCTTGCACATGACAAAAAATCTCAAGTTCAGCCACAAGATCCTGGTGGCCGCCGCACTCGTGGTGGCCGTCGCCTTCGCCTGCTTCGTGCTGTTCAACGACTATCGCCAGCGCCAGTCGCTGCGCAGCGATACCGAAACCAACCTGCAGGAACTGGGCAACCTCACCGCGGGCAATATCCGCACCTGGCTCGACAGCCGCATCCAGTTGCTACAGTCGCTTGGCCAGCAGATCGCCGTGGACGGCCCGGAAAAGGCCAGCCTTGACCGCAGCCTGGCGCTGCCGGTCTACGCCAGCAACTTCCAGCTCACCTACTTCGGCGGCAAGGACGGCCGTATGCAATCGGTGCCGGCCGGCAATCGCGCCCCCGACTACGACCCGCGCGCCCGCGGCTGGTACAAGGCCGCCAGCGCCGCCAACCAGACCATCATCACCGAACCCTACATCTCGGCATCGGCCGGCAAGCTGGTGATCACCCTGGCCACGCCCGTGCAGCAGGCCGGCCAACTGATTGGCGTCAGCGGCGTCGACACCGACCTGCAGACCATCAGCAACCTGGTCAACGCCCTGGACTTCGGCGGCAAGGGCCATGCCTTCATCGTCAACGGCGAAGGCAAGATCCTCATCCATCCCAAGGCCGAGCTGGCACTCAAGACCCTGGCAGACGTCTACCCCAACAACACCCCGCGCATCGGCAAGGGGCTGGCCGAAGTCGAGGCAGACGGTCGCAGCCAGTTCATCAGCTTCACCCACGTCGATGGCGTGCCGGCGGACTGGTACGTCGCACTGGTCCTGGACCAGGATGCTGCCTTCGCCATGCTCGGCGAACTGCGCACCTCGGCGGTGGTGGCCACGCTGATTGCCGTGGTGGTGATCATCGCCCTGCTGGGCCTGCTGATTCGTGTGCTGATGGAGCCGCTGCACGTGATGGGCCGAGCCATGCGCGATATCGCCGAGGGCGAAGGCGACCTGACCCGGCGCCTGACCATCCACGGCCAGGACGAATTCGGCAGCCTGGGGCAGTCGTTCAACCGCTTCGTCGAGCGTATCCACGAGTCGATCCGCGAAGTGGCTTCGGCCACTGGCCAGGTCAACGCCGTGGCCAAGCAGGTGGTGAGTGCATCCAACGCCTCCATCGACAACGCCGACCAGCAGTCCAGCCGCACCAGCAGCGTGGCGGCGGCGATCAACCAGCTGGGCGCCGCAGCCCAGGAGATCGCCCAGAACGCCGCCCTCGCCTCGCAGCACTCCAGCGACGCCCGCGACCTGGCCGCGGAAGGCCAGCAGGTGGTTGGCCAGACCATCGATGTGATGAACAAGCTGTCGGCGCGAATCAGCGATTCGTGCGGCAATATCGAGACGCTCAACGCCCATACCGCGAACATCGGCCAGATTCTCGACGTGATCAGCGGCATCTCCCAGCAGACCAACCTGCTGGCGCTCAACGCCGCCATCGAAGCAGCGCGGGCCGGCGAGGCAGGGCGTGGTTTTGCCGTGGTGGCCGATGAAGTGCGCAACCTGGCGCACCGCACCCAGGAGTCGGCGCAGCAGGTACAGGGGCTGATCGAGGAATTGCAGGCCGGCGCGCAAGTGGCGGTGAGCACCATGAACCAGAGCCAGCAGCACAGTGATCACAGCGTCGAGATCGCCAACCGCGCAGGCGACCGCCTGGGCAGCGTGACCCAGCGCATCGGCGAGATCGACGGCATGAACCAGTCGGTAGCCACGGCGACCGAAGAGCAGACGTCAGTGGTCGAGTCGATCAATGTCGACATCACCGAGATCAATACGCTGAACCAGCAAGGGGTGCAGAACCTGCAGAGCACCTTGCGTGCCTGCAACGACCTGGAGCATCAGGTCGATCGGTTGAAGCAGTTGGTGGGGAGTTTCAGGATATAAGGTTCGGCGGCGCCTTCTTCGCGGATAAACCGCGAAGAAGGCGCCGCTGATTCAGAACCGGGAACCCGGCTCCAGCAGGAAGTCCATCTCTTCACTGGTACTGGGCCGCCCCAGCATCAAATTGCGATGCGGAAAACGCCCGAACCGCGCGATCACCCGCTGGTGCTGCTCGGCATAGTCCAGGAAGCCTTCGAACAACCGGCGATTGGCCTCGGGTTGCTCGTCCAGCAAGACCTGGTAGCGCTCCACGCACAGGTTCTGCCAATCCAGCACCTCGGCGTGCTCCAGCACCAGCAGCACGAACACGCGCTGGATAGGCAGCAGCTGATAGTCCCAGCCCTTCTGCAAACCCTGCATGGCCACCACCTGCGCGCGCCGGTCGCCGTCGAAGGCGCGCGGCGTGTCGCGGTAGATCATGCGCGGCAACTGGTCGAGCAGGATCAACAACCCCAACCAGCCCTGCGGGCTCTGCTGCCACTCATCGAGCCCACCCGCCAGGGCCTGCTCGACCAGATCGCCGAACAGTGCCTGGGCCTCGGCATCGTCATGCTTGCCGAACCAGCGGGTGTTTTTCTCGTCAGCCACGGCCTGGGCATTGGTGCCCCAACCGAACCACCATTCCAGCAACGGCTGCCAAGGTGCGAGCATGACTTACTCCTTGTGATAGGCGGTGACGCGCTCGACCTCTTCCTTCGAGCCCAGGATCACCGACACGCGCTGGTGCAGGCTCTCAGGCTTGATGTCGAGGATGCGCTCGTAACCGTTGGTCGATGCGCCGCCGGCCTGCTCGATGATGAACGACATCGGGTTGGCTTCGTACATCAGGCGCAGCTTGCCCGGCTTGCTCGGCTCACGAGCGTCGCGCGGGTACATGAACAGGCCGCCACGGGTCAGGATGCGGTGCACGTCGGCCACCATCGAGGCGATCCAGCGCATGTTGTAATTCTTTTTCAGCGGCCCGGTCTCACCGGCCAGCAGCTCGCCCACGTAACGCTGCACTGGGGCTTCCCAGTGGCGCTGGTTGGACATGTTGATGGCGAACTCGGCGGTGGTTTCCGGAACGCGGATGTTTTCGTGGGTCAGGACGAAGCTGCCCAGTTCGCGGTCCAGGGTGAAGCCCTTGACGCCATTGCCCAGGGTGAGGATCAGCATGGTCTGCGGGCCGTAGATCGCATAACCGGCGGCGACCTGCTGGGTGCCTGGTTGCAGGAAGGCGTTTTCGTTGAGGGTTTCGTTCTGGCTCAGGTACTCGTTCGGGCAACGCAGCACGGAGAAGATGGTACCGACCGAGACGTTGACGTCGATGTTCGACGAGCCGTCCAGTGGGTCGAAAACCAGCAGGTAGGCGCCTTTGGGATATTTGCCCGGGATCTGGTAGGCGTTGTCCATTTCTTCGGACGCCATGCCGGCCAGGTGGCCGCCCCACTCGTTGGCCTCGAGCAGGATGTCGTTGGAAATGACGTCGAGCTTCTTCTGCACTTCGCCTTGCACGTTTTCGGTGCCCATGCTGCCCAGCACGCCGCCCAGGGCGCCCTTGGACACGTGGTGGCTGATTTCCTTGCATGCGCGCGCCACCACTTCGATCAGGAAGCGCAGATCGGCAGGAGTGTTGTTGCTGCGGGTCTGCTCAATCAGATAGCGACTCAGGGTAACGCGGGACATGTATGGCTCCGAAGTGGAAAGGGGTAGAAAAACCCCCGCAGTTTACAGGGAGAGTGGCAGCCTAGCGAGCGAAGAGACTCGCCTGGCGGATCAGACGGTGGTTCGGGCGATGAGTTCAGGCAGTTGGTCGGCGGCGGCCCCATCGCGGGGCAAGCCCGCTCCTACAGGGCCAGCGCCGTCCTTTGCAGGAGCGGGCTTGCCCTGCGATCGGGCCGGAACTGACACCCTGCTAGTCCAATGCCTTCCATATCTCAGTGGCATATTCGCGAATGGTCCGGTCCGACGAGAACCAGCCCATCCGTGCGGTATTGAGCACCGCCATGCGCCACCACTCCTGCGGCGTATGCCACAGTTCCTCGACCCGCATTTGGGCATCCCAGTACGCATCGAAATCGGCACACAGCAGGAAGCGATCGTAGGCCACCAGGCCGTCGATCAGTCCGGCATAGCGCCCTGGATCATCCGGCGAGAACACCCCGCTGCGGATCGCCTGCAGGACATCGCCAAGGCGCCCCGACGCTGCCACGGCAGCCGCCGCACCGAAATCGCCCGCGCGCTTGCGCGCCTCGACCTGCTGGGCGGTCAGGCCGAAGATGAACATGTTTTCCGCGCCAACCTGCTCGCACATCTCGACGTTGGCGCCGTCGAGGGTGCCGATGGTCAGCGCGCCGTTGAGGGCGAACTTCATGTTGCTGGTACCGGACGCTTCGTACCCGGCAGTGGAGATCTGCTCGGAAAGGTCGGCCGCCGGGATGATGCTCTCGGCCAGGCTGACGTTGTAGTTGGGCAGGAACACCACCTTGAGCAGCCCGCGCACGGTGGGGTCGTTGTTGACCACCCGGGCGATGTCGTTGGTCAGCTTGATGATCAGCTTGGCCTGGTGATAGCTGGCTGCCGCCTTGCCGGCGAAGATCTTCACCCGCGGCGCCCACGCGGTGCCGGGGTCATTGCGCATGGCCTGGTACAGCGCGACGGTATGCAACAGGTTGAGCAACTGACGCTTGTACTCGTGGATACGCTTGACCTGCACGTCGAACAACGCTTCGGGATTGACCGTCACGCCGATGCGGTCCTGGATGATGCTCGCCAGTGCGCGCTTGCTGTGCAGGCGCTGGGCTGCGAACTGCTTGCGGAAGGTGGCTTTATCGGCATGAGGCGCCAGCGCCTTGAGCTTGCCCTCCGGATCGTCCAGCACCTCGGCGCCCAGGGCATCGACCAGCATGCCGGTCAGCTGCGGATTGGCCTGGTACAGCCAGCGGCGGAAGGTGATGCCGTTGGTCTTGTTGTTGATCCGTTGCGGATACAGCTTGTGCAACTCGGCGAACACCGTGCTCTTCATCAACTTGCTGTGCAGCGCCGACACGCCGTTGACGCTGTGCGAACCGAGAAACGCCAGGTTGCCCATGCGCACACGGCGGCCGTTGTCCTCCTCGATCAGCGACACCGCGCGCAGCACGTCGAAGTCGTGCAAGCCTTTGGCCCGCAGCGCGTCGATGTGGTACGCGTTGATCAGGTAGATGATCTGCATGTGCCGCGGCAGCATGCGCTCCATCAACGCCACAGGCCAGGTTTCCAGGGCCTCGGGCAGCAGGGTGTGGTTGGTGTAGGCCAGGGTGCCGACCGTCAGCTCCCAAGCCTTTTCCCAGGGAATCCCGTGCTGGTCGACCAGCAGGCGCATCAGCTCGGCGACGGCGATCGAGGGGTGGGTGTCGTTGAGCTGGATCGCCGCCGAGTCCGGCAGGTTGAGCAGGTCATCGTGCATGTTCAGGTGACGTCGCAGCAGATCCTGCAGCGACGCGGAGACGAAGAAGTACTCCTGGCGCAGGCGCAATTCCTGCCCCGCTTCGGTGCTGTCCGCCGGGTAAAGCACTCGCGAGATGCTTTCGGCCCGCGCCACTTCGGCCACCGCCCCCAGGTGATCGCCGGCATTGAAGCGCTCCAGGTGCAACTCTTCGAGCGCCCGGGCACGCCACAGGCGCAAGGTATTGACGCTGGAGCCGCGCCAGCCGACCACCGGCGTATCGTAGGCCACTGCACGAACGGTTTCGCCCGGCGTCCAGACCTGCCGCGCAGCACCCTGGGCATCGTGCAGCGTTTCGACACTGCCGCCAAAACTGATCGGGTAGATCACCTCGGCGCGCTCGAATTCCCAAGGATTGCCGAAGTCCAGCCAGTTCTCGGTCTGCTCCTGCTGCCAGCCATCGACGATGGCCTGGCGGAACAGCCCGTGCTCGTAGCGGATACCGTAGCCATGGGCGGCGATGCCTAGGGTCGACATGCTTTCCATGAAGCACGCCGCCAGCCGTCCCAAGCCGCCATTGCCCAGCGCCGCATCGGGCTCGAGCAGGCGGATGCGCTCAAGGTCCACGTCCAGCCCCTCGAGCGCTTCACGGGCGATTTCCAGATAGCCCAGGTTGCTCAGGCTGTCGTACAGCAGTCGGCCGATGAGAAATTCCAGGGAGAGGTAGTAGACCCGCTTCTGGCTGCGCCGGTAGGCCTGGCGGGTGTGGTCCATCCAGTGGTCGACCATGTGATCGCGGGCGGCCAGGGCGATGGCTTCGAACCAGTCATGGTCGAAGGCATGTTCCGGGTCTTTGCCGACCGCGTAGGTCAGTTTGTCCAGTACAGCGGCGCGAAAAGCGGCCACCTCGGCGTCACGAGCTTTGGGTTCCTGGGACATGCGGCATCCTCGGGCAAGTTGACGAATACGGAGGGAGATTGAAGAGACTAGACCCTTCGACAGGGAGTGACAGGCTCGGTTCGCAGTTTTCATGCCGACTTGGCGATTCCGGCAAAAGGTTGTTCACAAATTGAACAACTCCGGTATGATCGCGCGCCCCAAGACCGTGATCCGCCCACTATTAAAATGAAACCGACCCTGATCGCCGCCGCCGAAGTCGACCGCCTGGAGACCTGGCAGCGCTACACCAGCAGCATGTGCCATGGCTGCCATTCGACCTGCTGCACCCTGCCCGTGGAGGTGAAGATCAAGGATCTGATCCGCATCGGCGTGGTGGACGAGTTCGAGAAGGACGAGCCGCCGAAGAACGTCGCCAAGCGCCTGCAGAAAGAAGGCATCATCGAACGCTTCAACCAGAAGTCGGGCATCTTCACCCTGACCCGGATGAGCAACGACGATTGTATGTATCTGGACCGCAAGAGCCGGCTGTGCACCATTTATGACAAGCGCCCGGACACCTGCCGCAACCACCCCAAGGTCGGACCGCGACCGGGGTATTGCGCGTACAAGCCCAAGGTGGTTGGGCGATAGGCCTGTAGCGCCGGTACGGGCCTCTTCGCGGGCAAGTCGGGGCGCCGAACCGCCGCTCCCACAGGGGCCCCGCTGCCCCAGAGGCCGGCGGGGTCCCTGTGGGAGCGGGCTTGCCCGCGAAGAGGCCGGCATGAGCACAACGCAGTCTGCAGACAAACAAAAACGCCCCCGGCCTTTCGACCGGGGGCGTTTTCATTCAGCCTGAGCTAACTCAGTTCTTGGCTTTCTTGGCAGCGCGGGTACGCTCGCCTTCGTCCAGGATCTTCTTGCGCAGACGGATCGACTTCGGCGTCACTTCGCACAGCTCGTCGTCCTGGATGAATTCCAGGGCCTGCTCGAGGGTGTGGCGAACCGGCGGAACCAAGGCGATGACTTCGTCTTTGCCCGAAGCGCGCATGTTGTCGAGCTTCTTGCCTTTGGTCGGGTTCACGCCCAGGTCGTTGTCGCGGCTGTTCAGACCGATGATCTGACCGTTGTAGATCTCCTGGCCGTGCTCGACGAACAGCTTGCCGCGCGCCTGCAGGGTTTCCAGCGAGTAGGTCAGGGCCTTGCCGGTCTCGACCGAAACCAGAACACCGTTCAGACGACCGGACATCTGGCCCGACTTCATGGTGTCGTAGCGATCGAAGATCGAGGTCAGGATGCCTGCACCGTTGGTCAGGGTCAGGAACTGGTTACGGAAACCGATCAGACCACGGGCCGGAATGTTGTATTCCAGGCGCACACGGCCCTTGCCATCCGGGACCATGTTGGTCAGGTCGCCCTTACGCAGGCCCATCTCTTCCATGACCTTGCCCTGGGATTCTTCAGGGATGTCGATGGTGACGTTCTCGAACGGTTCCTGCTTCACGCCGTCCACTTCACGGATGATCACTTCAGGACGGCCTACAGCCATCTCGAAGCCTTCGCGGCGCATGGTTTCGATCAGAACCGACAGGTGCAGCTCACCACGGCCCGATACCTTGAACTTGTCAGGGGAGTCGGTTTCCTGAACGCGCAGGGCTACGTTGTACAGCAGCTCCTTGTCCAGACGATCCTTGATGTTGCGGCTGGTGACGAACTTGCCTTCTTTACCGCAGAACGGCGAGTCGTTGACCTGGAAGGTCATCGAAACGGTTGGCTCGTCGACGGTCAGCGGCTTCATCGCCTCTACCGCGTCCGGGGCGCACAGGGTGTCGGAGATGAACAGCTCGTCGAAACCGCTGATGCAGACGATGTCGCCAGCCTGGGCTTCTTCGACGTCGACGCGGTGCAGGCCGTGGTGGCCCATCAGCTTGAGGATACGGCCGTTGCGCTTCTTGCCGTCGGTGTCGATGGCGACAACCGGAGTGTTCGGCTTGACGCGACCACGGGCGATACGGCCAACGCCGATAACACCGAGGAAGCTGTTGTAGTCCAGAGCGGAGATCTGCATCTGGAACGGACCTTCACGGTCAACGTTCGGCGCAGGTACGTTGTCGACGATCGACTGGTACAGCGCGGTCATGTCCTCACCCATTTCGGTGTGGTCCAGACCGGCGATGCCGTTCAGGGCCGAAGCGTAGACGACTTTGAAGTCCAGCTGTTCGTCGGTGGCACCGAGGTTGTCGAACAGGTCGAAGATCTGGTCCAGAACCCAGTCAGGACGCGCGCCCGGACGGTCGACCTTGTTGATCACGACGATTGGCTTGAGGCCGGCTTCGAAGGCTTTCTTGGTTACGAAGCGGGTTTGCGGCATCGGGCCGTCCTGGGCGTCGACCAGCAGCAGCACCGAGTCGACCATCGACATTACACGCTCAACCTCGCCACCGAAGTCGGCGTGGCCGGGGGTGTCGACGATGTTGATGTGGTAGCCGTTCCAGTTGATGGCGGTGTTCTTCGCCAGAATGGTAATGCCGCGCTCTTTTTCCTGGTCGTTGGAGTCCATGACGCGCTCGTCGTTGAGCTCGTTACGCTCCAGGGTGCCGGACTGGCGCAGGAGTTTGTCGACCAGGGTGGTTTTACCATGGTCAACGTGGGCGATGATGGCGATGTTACGCAGATTTTCGATCACAACTGTATCTCGTGCAGAGGATTCGGTTTGCCGCCAGTCTAGGCGGCCAATATGAAGGTAAAAGGCTCAGCGGGCCCGCAGGTCGGGAGGGCGATGGCGGATGCTGCCGCCATACAGCCCTGGCGTCTTATGCCGGACGATAAACACGCACATTGGCATGTCCCTCACTGAGCAGGTGGTGTGCGTGCAGACGGCTCATCACACCCTTGTCGCAATAAAGCAGGTACTGCCGGTTGGCATCGAGCTGCTTGAACTTGCTGTTGATCGCGTAGAACGGCAGTGCCTGGACCTCGACGCCGTCGATCTGCAGCGGTTCGTCTTCCTGGGCGTCAGGGTGACGGATGTCGATGACGATCTGACCTGGCAGCGCCTCGGCCACTTCCTCGATATCGATATCCTTGCCCAACTCGTCGATCACGTGGTCGATGGAGATCAGCTTGGCGCGTTCCAGGGCGCGCTCGAGCACCGCCATGTCGAACTGCTTCTCTTCATGCTCCATGCGGTGGCGCTTGGCATGGGTGGTCGGGTTCACCGAGATCACACCGCAGTATTCGGGCATGTGCTTGGCGAAATCGGCGGTGCCGATCTGGTAGGCGGTATCGATGATGTCCTGCTTGTGGCTGGCCAGCAGCGGACGCAGCACCAGCTTGTCGGTGGCCGAGTCGATGATCGCAAGGTTGGGCAGGGTCTGGCTGGAAACCTGCGAGATCGCCTCGCCGGTGACCAAGGCGTCGATTTCCAGGCGATCGGCCATGCGCGCCGCGGCACGCAGCATCATGCGCTTGAGCGTCACGCCCATATAGCTGTTGTCGACCTTGCCGAGAATCTCGCCGACCACTTCCTCGAACGGCACGCTGATGAACAGCACGCGCTGGCTGCTGCCGTATTTCTTCCACAGGTAGTGCGCAACTTCCATCACGCCCAGCTCGTGGGCACGGCCACCGAGGTTGAAGAAGCAGAAGTGGGTCATCAGGCCGCGGCGCATCATCTGGTAGGCCGCCACGGTGGAGTCGAAGCCACCGGACATCAGCACCAGCGTCTGCTCCAGCGCACCCAGCGGGTAGCCGCCGATGCCGTTGTGCTGGTTGTGGATGACGTACAGGCGCTGGTCGCGGATTTCGATGCGCACCATCACTTCGGGGGTCTTCAGGTCGATGCCGGCGGCGCCGCACTGCTGGCGCAGCTGGCTGCCGACGTAGCGGTCGACGTCCATCGAGGTGAAGTCGTGGTGGCCGCCGCGCTTGCAGCGTACGGCGAAGCGCTTGCCGGCCAGCAGGTGACCGAAGTGCTGCCTGCATTTGTCGACGATGTCGTCGAAGTCGCCCAGCGGATACTCCTGCACCTGCAGGAAGTGGGTGATCCCTGGGGTGCAGGTCAGGCGTTCGATCATCTCGCGCTGGACTTTCTCGTCGTCGATGCGGGTGACCACCTCGAGATTATCCCAGACACCATCGACCACGAGCTCCGGATCCAGATCCTTGAGCACGTTGCGGATGTTCTTGCCGAGCTGGCGGATGAAGCGCTTGCGCACCGGCCGGCTCTTGATGGTGATCTCTGGGAAGACTTTGACGATAAGTTTCATTGGGTTAACAGCGCGCCCGGGGCCTGCCGAAAATGAGGGGCGCGAATTATAGCGGAAATGGCTCGAGGTTTGAGCAACTTTTGATCAGAGGTTTGTTCGAGGGCTTTCCAGGCGGGATTGATGGAGCCTGCAAAGGCCCTTTCGCGGGTAAACCCGCTCCCACAGGATCTGCGCCAACCGGTAACCCGTGGGAGCCGGCTTGCCCGCGAAGAGGCCCTCAAAGAACGCATCACGAATAAATAAGCGCACCAAAATGAAGCATTGGCGCGAGGAAATGCCTTTTATGGGTGCACAACCCCACTCCCTTCCCTCGCCAAACACCCGCAAAAGCCCACTTTCACCGCGCCCTCGCCATTTTCGGGCACTGGCATGCAATTTGCTCCCTTGTGATGCAGGTAAGCTTGGCCGACTATCCGCGCCCGGCGACACCCTTTTTCCAGGGCAGCGGCCAAGCGCACCCTAGACCATCCGGAGGACAACATGTCGAAGTCGGTTCAACTCATCAAAGATCATGACGTCAAGTGGATTGATCTGCGTTTCACGGACACCAAAGGCAAACAGCACCACGTCACCATGCCGGCTCGCGATGCGCTGGATGAAGACTTCTTCGAAGCTGGCAAGATGTTCGACGGCTCCTCCATCGAGGGCTGGAAAGGCATCGAAGCTTCCGACATGATCCTGCTGCCGGACGACTCGTCCGCCGTGCTCGACCCGTTCACCGAAGAGCCGACCCTGATCCTGGTCTGCGACGTGATCGAGCCGTCCACCATGCAAGGCTACGACCGCGACCCACGCGCCATCGCCAAGCGCGCCGAAGAGTTCCTGAAGAGCACCGGCATCGGCGACACCGTATTCGTCGGCCCAGAGCCTGAGTTCTTCATCTTCGACCAGGTGAAGTTCAAGTCGGACATCTCCGGCTCGATGTTCAAGATCTACTCCGAGCAAGGCTCCTGGATGACCGACCAGGACGTCGAAGGCGGCAACAAGGGCCACCGCCCTGCCGTCAAAGGCGGCTACTTCCCGGTTCCGCCGTGCGACCACGACCACGAAATCCGTACTGCCATGTGCAACGCCATGGAAGAAATGGGCCTGGTCATCGAAGTTCACCACCACGAAGTGGCGACTGCCGGCCAGAACGAGATCGGTGTGAAGTTCAACACCCTGGTCACCAAGGCTGACGAAGTCCAGACCCTGAAGTACTGTGTGCACAACGTTGCCGACGCCTATGGCAAGACCGCAACCTTCATGCCGAAGCCACTGTACGGCGACAACGGCTCGGGCATGCACGTTCACATGTCGATCTCCAAGGACGGCAAGAACACCTTCTCCGGCGAAGGCTATGCCGGCCTGTCCGACACCGCCCTGTACTTCATCGGCGGTATCATCAAGCACGGTAAGGCCCTGAACGGCTTCACCAACCCGGCTACCAACTCCTACAAGCGTCTGGTACCTGGCTTCGAAGCCCCGGTCATGCTGGCCTACTCGGCCCGCAACCGCTCGGCCTCGATCCGTATCCCTTACGTTTCCAGCCCGAAAGCCCGCCGCATCGAAGCGCGCTTCCCGGACCCGGCTGCCAACCCGTACCTGTGCTTCGCTGCACTGCTGATGGCCGGCCTGGACGGTATCCAGAACAAGATCCACCCAGGCGATGCCGCCGACAAGAACCTGTACGACCTGCCGCCTGAAGAGGCCAAAGAGATCCCACAGGTTTGCGGTAGCCTGAAAGAAGCCCTGGAAGAGCTGGACAAGGGCCGTGCGTTCCTGACCAAGGGCGGCGTGTTCTCCGACGACTTCATCGATGCCTACATCGAGCTGAAGTCCGAAGAAGAGATCAAGGTCCGTACCTTCGTTCACCCGCTGGAATACGACCTGTACTACAGCGTTTGATGCGCGCGGCGCCTGCGCCGTGACCGTCTAGAGAACGGCCTCCTTCGGGAGGCCGTTTGCGTTTTCACATCCAGGATTTACAGAACCTTCCTACTAGAAGGTTAGTTGAATTACTGCGAGACTCAGAGGCTCCAACCCCATGGAGACTCCCATGCGTCGTTCATTTATCACCTTCTCCTGCATCGCAGGGCTGTCCGCTTGCGTGAATGCCAACGAGCCCCGCTCCCCCTTCGATCCCCTGCTCGACAGCATCGAACAGCGACTGGAAATCGCCCAGGCTGTCGCACTGCATAAATGGGATCGTGACCAACCGGTTCAAGACAGCCCACGTGAGCAACAGGTACTGGCCAAGGTCGGCCAGGCAGCCAGTGCCCATCGATTGAGCGCCGACCGTGCCGAACAGTTCTTTGCCGATCAGATAGAAGCCAACAAGCTCAGGCAGTACCACCTGCTCAACCAGTGGCACCTGCAACATCAAGCGCCTGATATTCCGCGCCAGGACCTCGCCAGCGAGATCCGCCCCATACTGGATCAGCTCCAGGACCGATTGCTCGATGCACTGGCCGAGTTCGACCAGCAACGTCCGCAGCGCTGCAGTGAAGCCCTGGCTGAAGCAATTGCATCGAGAACTACCGATGCCCCGCGTCGCCTGTTCCTGATCAGGGCGACCGCCAACCTGTGCCAACGCCCCTGACGCTCTATGCTCTATATTGGTGCACAAAACCGCTGAACGCCCCGCAATGCACCCCAAATTAGGTCAGGAGAATCGGTAAACCAGGCTTTTCTGAGCCGATTTTGCGCATATCCAGCGCTTTATCGGGCAATTCCGCTTCTTTTCGGAGCCTTGGTTTGTTTCTTGCATTTTCAGGCTATCAGCGGATTACCAGCGTGCCCGCCCCTGGTCGAGCCAGGGGCGCCATGTGCCAGAACAGCGCCAAAAGAGGTCAACCACGCACCATGACCATCAGCGATGCACAGCACCGTCTGCTCCTGGACAACCTGACCACTGCCACCTTGCTGCTCAACAGCGACCTGCGCCTTGAGTACATGAACCCGGCAGCGGAAATGCTCCTGGCCGTCAGCGGCCAGCGCAGCCATGGCCAGTTCATCAGTGAGCTGTTCACCGAATCGACCGAGGCGCTCAATTCCCTGCGCCAGGCCGTGGAACAGGCGCACCCGTTCACCAAGCGCGAAGCCCAACTGACCTCGTTGACCGGCCAGAGCATCACCGTCGACTACGCCGTGACGCCGATCCTGCACCAGGGCAACACCCTGCTGCTGCTCGAAGTCCACCCGCGCGACCGCCTGCTGCGCATCACCAAGGAAGAGGCGCAACTGAGCAAGCAGGAAACCACCAAGATGCTGGTGCGCGGCCTCGCCCACGAGATCAAGAACCCGCTCGGCGGCATCCGTGGCGCAGCGCAGTTGCTGGCCCGCGAGTTGCCCGAAGACGGTCTGCGCGACTACACCAACGTCATCATCGAAGAAGCCGACCGCCTGCGTAACCTGGTCGACCGCATGCTTGGTTCGAACAAGCTGCCGTCGCTGTCGATGACCAACGTGCACGAAGTGCTCGAGCGTGTCTGCAGCCTGGTGGAGGCCGAAAGCCAGGGCGGCATCACCCTGGTGCGCGATTACGACCCGAGCCTGCCGGACGTGCTGATCGACCGCGAGCAGATGATCCAGGCCGTACTCAATATCGTGCGCAACGCCATGCAGGCAATCAGCGGGCAGAACGAACTGCGCCTGGGCCGCATCACCCTGCGCACCCGCGCGGTGCGCCAGTTCACCATCGGCCATGTGCGCCACAGGCTGGTGGCACGGGTCGAGATCATCGATAACGGCCCCGGCATTCCCGCAGAACTGCAGGACACCCTCTTCTATCCCATGGTCAGCGGGCGCCCGGACGGTACCGGGCTCGGGCTGGCCATTACCCAGAACATCATCAGTCAGCATCAGGGCCTGATCGAGTGTGAAAGCCATGCCGGCCATACCACCTTCTCGATCTTCCTGCCCCTGGAACAAGGAGCCACAGCCCCATGAGCCGTAGTGAAACCGTGTGGATCGTCGACGATGATCGTTCCATCCGCTGGGTCCTGGAAAAAGCCCTGCAACAAGAGGGCATGACCACCCAGAGCTTCGACAGTGCCGACGGGGTCATGGGTCGCCTGGCCCGGCAGCAGCCGGACGTGATCATCTCCGACATCCGCATGCCTGGCGCCAGCGGCCTGGACCTGCTCGCGCAGATTCGCGAACAGCACCCGCGCCTGCCGGTGATCATCATGACCGCCCACTCCGATCTGGACAGCGCGGTGGCGTCCTACCAAGGGGGTGCCTTCGAGTACCTGCCCAAGCCGTTCGACGTCGATGAGGCGGTGTCGCTGGTCAAGCGCGCCAACCAGCACGCCCAGGAACAGCAGGCGCTCGAAGCGCCGCCCGTACTCGCCCGCACGCCCGAGATCATCGGCGAGGCACCGGCGATGCAGGAGGTGTTTCGCGCCATCGGCCGGCTGAGCCATTCCAACATCACCGTGCTGATCAACGGCGAGTCCGGCACCGGCAAGGAACTGGTCGCCCACGCTCTGCACCGCCACAGCCCGCGTGCGGCTTCGCCGTTCATCGCGCTGAACATGGCGGCGATCCCCAAGGACCTGATGGAGTCCGAGCTGTTCGGCCACGAGAAAGGCGCCTTCACCGGGGCGGCCAACCAGCGGCGCGGACGCTTCGAACAGGCTGACGGCGGCACCTTGTTCCTCGACGAGATCGGCGACATGCCTGCCGACACCCAGACCCGCCTGCTGCGCGTGCTGGCCGATGGCGAGTTCTATCGGGTCGGTGGCCATGTACCGGTGAAGGTGGACGTGCGCATCATCGCCGCGACGCACCAGAACCTGGAATCGCTGGTACAGGCCGGCAAGTTCCGTGAAGACCTGTTCCACCGCCTCAACGTGATCCGCATCCACATCCCGCGCCTGGCTGACCGGCGCGAGGACATCCCGGCCCTCGCCCGCCATTTCCTGGGCCGTGCGGCGCGGGAGCTGGCGGTCGAGCCCAAGCTGCTGAAGCCGGAAACCGAGGAGTTCATGCGCAACCTGCCATGGCCTGGCAACGTGCGTCAGCTGGAGAACACCTGCCGCTGGATCACGGTGATGGCCTCGAGCCGCGAAGTGCTGATCGGCGACCTGCCGCCAGAGCTGCTCAACCTGCCGCACGATGCCGCGCCGGTCACCAACTGGGAGCAGGCACTGCGCCAGTGGGCCGACCAGGCCCTGGCGCGCGGGCAGTCGAACCTGCTCGACAGCGCCGTGCCGAGCTTCGAACGGATCATGATCGAGACCGCGCTCAAGCACACCGCCGGACGCCGCCGCGATGCCGCAGTGCTGCTGGGATGGGGGCGCAACACCCTGACCCGCAAGATCAAGGAGCTGGGGATGAAGGTCGATGGCGGGGATGACGATGAGGGTGAGGATCACTGAGGCCTGAACAATCGATCCTTGTAGGAGCGGGCTTGCCCGCGAAAAAGACACCGCGCTGCCTGGCACGGGCTACGCCCGTGTTCGCGGGCCAGCCCGCTCCCACAGGATGGGCTGACCTTTAGATTTTGACCAAGACAGTTGCCCCCACACAGATACATAGCCTGCCTACCCCTCCAGCCCTCCCCTGCACCGATCCTGTGCCACTTGCACCTCGGCAAGGCACAAATCCCCTCCAATCCCGGCAAAACCGCCCTGAAAGCCCAGTATTTCCGGGCCTCTCAAAACTGGCACGCCCCCTGCAATAGGTACTGTATCTCCAGTTTCGGGGACCTCGGTACAGGCAGGCCGGGACTCCCTCTTTTATTCGCAACATCGCCCGTTTTGGGGACCTTGGTACAGGCAGGCCGAGACATCCCCTCTTTTATTCGTGCAGCCTCACCTGCACCCGCCAGCGCCCAGCGTCCTCTGCAGCGGCCCACGTACCGCTCAGGGGACGCGCGGCCACCACCGTCAGCACCAGCCCTTCCTCGCTCTGCTGCAAACGCCAGCCCACCGGCTTGCCCTGCAGGCTCAACTGCCCACGCTGGGCCTTGCCCTCGGCCTGGAACACCACAGCCACCGTACCTTCGACGTTCTCGCCATGCAGCCTGGGCTCTGCGTTGAACCACAGGTCAAGGCCGTCCTGAACCGCCTCAACGCGCTCGAGCACACGATCTTCGGGGGCAGTCAGGCGACCGATCATCAGCCCTACCATCACGCCGACGATCGCCATCGACAGCAACACCCGTGGCCAAGCCTTCGAACGCGGGTCCGGTTCGAGGGTAGAATGCTCGTCATCTTCGTGCCTGGAGCCGTGCATGTTTCACGTCATCCTCTTTCAACCAGAAATTCCGCCGAACACCGGCAATATCATCCGCCTCTGCGCCAACAGCGGCTGCGACCTGCACCTGATCGAGCCGATCGGCTTCGAGCTGGACGACAAGCGCCTGCGTCGTGCGGGGCTGGATTATCACGAGTATGCCACGCTCAAGCGCCACGAGAGCCTCGAAGCAGGCCTGCAAAGCCTGGGACAACCGCGCCTGTTCGCCTTCACCACCAAGGCCTCGCACCCCTTCCATGAAGTGGCCTACCAGCCAGGCGATGCCTTCCTGTTCGGCCCTGAAAGCCGCGGCCTGCCCGCCGAAGTGCTGGACAGCCTGCCCGCCGAGCAACGCCTGCGCCTGCCGATGCGCCCCGGATGCCGCAGCCTGAACCTGTCCAATACCGTGGCCATCACGGTATACGAGGCCTGGCGCCAACAAGGCTTCGCCTGAGCAGGATCGCGATTCGCCGCCCATGAAAAAGGCCGCGTCCCTCACAGGACGCGGCCTTTTCATTTACGCGGTGCGGATCAGTTATCTAGCGCCACCTGCCCGGCAGCACCGCGTTTGCGGTGCAGCAGGAGGCCTGCCGCCACCACGGCGATACTCAGCAAGGCCGTCGCGATGATCTCGATCCGGTGATCTTCACGCAGCGCCATCACCACCAGCACAGCCACGATGAAGGCGATGGTCGCCCAGGTCAGCCCCGGGAACAGCCACATCTTGAACGAGATCTTCTCGCCGCGCGCTTCACGCTGGGCACGCATGCGCAGTTGGGAAACGGCGATCACCAGGTACACCAGCAGCGCAATGGCGCCGGAGCTGGCCAGCAGGAACTCGAACACCTGGGCCGGGGCGACGAAGTTGGCGAACACGCAGAGGAAGGCCGCAGCGGTCGACAGCATGACCGCCCAGTGCGGGGTGCCCGCCTTGGTGGTGCGCTGGGCCACGGCGGGTGCGTCGCCACGCTTGCTCAGGGAGAACAGCATGCGCGAAGAGGTGTACAGCGCCGAGTTCAGGCAGCTGGTCACCGCGATCAGCACGACGATGTCGACGATCAGCTTGGCATTGGGCACGCCGATCAGGCTCAGCACGGTCTGGTAGGAGCCTTTTTCCGCCAGGGTCGGATCGTTCCACGGCACCATGGCCACGACCAGGAAGATCGACACCAGGTAGAACAGGCAGATGCGCCAGATCACCGAGTTGGTCGCACGGCTGATCTGCTTGCCTGGATCCTTCGACTCGGCGGCCGCGATGGTGACGATTTCAGTGCCCATGAACGAGAACATGGTGGTCAGCATGGCTACCAGCACTGCCCCCAGGCCATTGGGCATGAAGCCCTGGGTGTCGAACAGGTGGCTGACACCGCTGACCTGGCTGCCCGGCACCATGCCGAACATGGCCGCGCAGCCGACGACGATGAAGGCGATGATCGCCAGCACCTTGAGCAGGGCGAACCAGAACTCGAACTCGCCGTAGTTCTTCACGCTGAACAGGTTGGTGATGGTCAGTGCCAGGGTGATGACCAGCGAGAACGCCCACAGGTCGACGGCCGGGAACCAGGCATGCAGGATCGCTGCAGCGGCGTTGGCCTCAAGTGGGATCACCAGCACCCAGAACCACCAGTACAGCCAGCCGATGGTGAAACCGGCCCAGCGCCCGATGGCGCGGTCGGCGTAGGTCGAGAACGAACCGGTGTCGGGCGAGGCGACGGCCATTTCGCCGAGCATGCGCATCACCAGCACCACGAGGGTACCGGCAGCGGCATAGGCGAGCAGGACCGCCGGGCCGGCTGCGGCGATGGCGTGGCCGGAGCCGACGAACAGACCGGCGCCGATGACGCCAGCAATGGACAGCATGGTGACATGCCGTTGTTTGAGCCCCTGAGCGAGGTCATTGGAATTGTGCTTACCGCTCATAAAACTACCTTTGTAAGGAGTGGACCACCCGATTGCTGATAACGAAGCGCGCCAGGGGTTGATTTAGACGCCTTGGCAATCGGCGCTTTCCAGCTGGCAATAAGTGCGCCAGCGCGGAAAATCATTCGTCTGAATAATGTCTCAGTCCCGAATGGCGGGGCCTTGCGGGCATTTGGCCAGGGTTTGACCGAATGCCCGTCGAGGCTCGCGGGCCAAGTGTGCATTACTGAAATACCCACTTACAAATGCACCAAAGGTAGTCCTTGGTAACACCTTTGCACCGATCAGGGGCATGAAAGGTGCAACCTCGGCGTGCAACCTTGAGTCGGTGGTGTGGCCTTCGCGGGCAAGCCCGCTCCTACAGTTTGGGCGGGGGCGCACCACCGAACAAAAGCAAAACTCCTTCCCTCCCCCGCCCAAAACTGGCACCATCGCGCCTTTTTTCATCAAGGCTCCGGTGCCAAGCGCAACGCATTGCGGACATCCGCGCGACGTTGCACTGCAGCGATGCGACAAACTGTCCCGCCAACGACCCGAGCCCGCTGCGACCCGGTTGGCCGCCATTACGCCGCTATGCTAGCGTTGCGCTCGCCAGGAAGGCCGCCAACAGCTGGGAACGCACCCGAACACATGAGGACCGCACATGGCCCAGGCCACGCCCGCGCTGGAAATCCGCAATCTGCACAAACGCTACGGCGATCAGGAAATTCTCAAGGGCATTTCGCTGACCGCGCGCGACGGTGACGTGATCTCGATCCTCGGTTCGTCCGGTTCCGGCAAGTCCACCCTGCTGCGCTGCATCAACCTGCTCGAGAACCCGCACCAGGGTGAAATCCTCGTCGCCGGCGAAGCGCTCAAGCTCAAGGCCACCAAGACCGGCGACCTGATCGCCGCCGACAACCGCCAGATCAACCGTCTGCGCAGCGAAATCGGCTTCGTCTTCCAGAATTTCAACCTGTGGCCGCACATGTCGATCCTCGACAACATCATCGAGGCGCCGCGCCGCGTGCTCGGCCAGAGCAAGGCCGAGGCCATCGAAGCGGCCGAGGCGCTGCTCAACAAGGTCGGCATCTACGACAAGCGTCACAGCTATCCCGCCCAGCTTTCCGGTGGCCAGCAGCAGCGCGCCGCCATCGCCCGCACCCTGGCCATGAAGCCCAAGGTCATCCTGTTCGACGAGCCGACTTCGGCGCTCGATCCGGAAATGGTCCAGGAAGTGCTTAACGTTATCCGCGCACTGGCCGACGAAGGCCGTACCATGCTGCTGGTCACGCACGAGATGAACTTTGCCCGCCAGGTGTCCAGTGAAGTGGTCTTCCTGCACCAGGGCCTCGTGGAAGAGCAAGGATCGCCGCAACAGGTCTTCGAAAACCCGACCTCGGCGCGTTGCAAGCAATTCATGTCCAGCCACCGCTAAACGGAGCAACACATGCAGACCTACAAGAAATTCCTCCTGGCCGCTGCCGCCACGCTGGTGATGTCGGCCAACGCCCTGGCCGCGGAAAAACTGCGCATGGGTATCGAGGCGGCCTACCCGCCGTTCAACAACAAGGATGCCAGCGGCAACGTGGTCGGCTTCGACAAGGACATCGGCGACGCCCTGTGCGCCAAGATGAAAGTCGAGTGCTCGGTCGTGACCTCCGACTGGGACGGCATCATCCCCGCCCTGAACGCCAAGAAGTTCGACTTCCTGGTGTCGTCGCTGTCGATCACCGACGAGCGCAAGCAGGCCGTGGACTTCACCGATCCCTACTACTCCAACAAGCTGCAGTTCATCGCGCCGAAGAACGCTGACTTCAAGACCGACAAGGCTTCGCTCAAGGGCAAGACCATCGGCACCCAGCGCGCCACCCTGGCCGGCACCTGGCTGGAAGACCACTACGGCAGCGATGTCGACGTGAAGCTCTACGACACCCAGGAAAACGCCTACCTGGACCTGATCGCCGGCCGCATCGACGGCATCCTGGCCGACAAGTACGTGCAGTACGAGTGGCTCAAGAGCAAGGACGGCCAGAACTACGAGTTCAAGGGCGACCCGGTGGAAGAGAGCGACAAGATCGGTATCGCCGTGCGTAAAGGCGACCCGCTGCGTGAGAAGCTGAACGCTGCTCTGAAGGAAATCATCGCCGACGGCACGTACAAGAAGATCAACGACAAGTACTTCCCGTTCAGCATCTACTGATACGCCCCGACTGGCACCGCCGCTGCGCGGTGCCGGTCCCTTGAACGCACCCTGCCCATGAATATCGACCTGCACGGATTCGGTCCGGCCATGTTGGCTGGCACCCTGATGACCGTAAAACTGGCGCTCTGTGCCTTGCTGCTGGGGCTGGTCCTTGGACTGCTCGGCGCGCTGGCCAAGACCTCGCCGATCAAGCCTCTGCAATGGCTTGGCGGCACTTACTCGACCCTGGTTCGCGGCGTGCCCGAACTGCTGTGGGTCCTGCTGATCTATTTCGGCACCGTCGGGCTGATGAGCAGCCTCGGCGATGCCCTGAACATGCCCGGCCTCGAGCTCAGCGCCTTCGCCGCGGGCGTGATCGCCCTGGGCCTGTGCTTCGGTGCCTACGCCACGGAAGTGTTCCGCGGCGCGATCCTGGCGATCCCCAAGGGCCACCGTGAAGCGGGCCTGGCACTGGGGCTGTCGAAGGGGCGCATCCTTTCGCGGATCATCCTGCCGCAGATGTGGCGCGTGGCCCTGCCGGGCCTGGGCAACCTGTTCATGATCCTGATGAAGGACACGGCGCTGGTGTCGGTGATCGGCCTCGAAGAAATCATGCGCCACGCGCAGATCGGCGTGACCGTGACCAAGGAACCGTTCACCTTCTACGCCGTCGCCGCGTGCATCTACCTGTGCCTGACCATCGTTGCCATGACCGGCATGCACTTCCTTGAAAAACGCGCCGCTCGCGGCTTCATGAGGGCCGCGCAATGAACTGGGAAGTCATCATCAAGTGGCTGCCACGCCTGGCCCAGGGCGCAACCCTGACCCTGGAGCTGGTGGCCATCGCGGTGATCGCCGGGCTGATCCTGGCCATCCCGCTGGGCATCGCCCGCTCCTCGCGCCACTGGTACGTACGCGCCCTGCCCTACGGCTACATCTTCTTCTTCCGCGGCACGCCGCTGCTGGTGCAATTGTTCCTGGTGTACTACGGCCTGGCGCAGTTCGACCTGGTGCGCGGCAGCTCGCTGTGGCCGTACCTGCGCGATCCGTTCTGGTGCACCGTACTGACCATGACCCTGCACACCGCCGCCTACATCGCCGAGATCCTGCGCGGTGCGCTGCAGGCGATCCCCAAAGGCGAGATCGAGGCGGCGCGCGCGCTGGGCATGTCGCGGGGCAAGGCGCTGTTCTACATCATGCTGCCGCGCGCCGCGCGCATCGGCCTGCCGGCCTACAGCAACGAAGTGATCCTGATGCTCAAGGCCAGCGCCCTGGCCAGCACCGTGACCCTGCTGGAACTGACCGGCATGGCCCGCACGATCATCGCCCGCACCTACCTGCCGGTGGAGATCTTCTTTGCCGCGGGCGTGTTCTACCTGTTGATTTCGTTCGTCCTGGTGCAGGGCTTCAAGCTGCTCGAGCGCTGGTTGCGCGTCGACGCCTGCCAGGGGCGGTGAGCTGAAACCGAGCTGACCTTTTCGCGGGCAAGTCCGCTACCACAGCTGCCCTGCATGATTGGAGGGTTGTTGTAGGAGCGGGCTTGCCCGCGAAGGCCTCACCACCGACCACCCTCCATGCCCTCGACCCCATTCCTCCACCCCGACCAACTGAGCGCGCGCTTCCAGGCCCTGGACCAGTTCCTGCTCCAGCACGAATCCCTGTGGAAACCCCGGCCCTTTACCGCCCTGCACCTGGAATGGGAATCCCGCTATCCCGAACTCGCCCAGTGGTTGCGCAACCGCACGCTGGAGCAGGCCGAGGCCGCCGAGCATCACCTCGAACAGTTGCCGGCCCCCGCGCCCTTCCCGCAGCTCGCGCAGCAGGCCCTGCAACTGTCGGATGTCGGCGAACTGCCCCAGGCGCCACTGCCACCGGGCGGCCACCGCCTGAACGTCCACGTCCCCGGCCGCAAGTGGCAACAGATCGAAGCCTTCGGCAGCCACCTGAGCTTCAGCCAGCCCACCCACCACTGGCTGGACTGGTGCTCTGGCAAGGGCCACCTGGGCCGTCGCCTGCTGCAACCCGGCCAGCAGCTCACCTGCCTGGAATATGACGCCGCACTGGTCAGCGCCGGCCAAGCCCTCAGCGACCATCACCACCTGCGCGCCAGCCACGTGCAGCAGGACGTGATGGCCAGCGACAGCGCCCATCACCTGGATGTCGACAAGAGCGTGGTCGCGCTGCACGCCTGCGGCGACCTGCACGTACGCCTGCTGCAACTGGCCAGCGCCCGAGGCTGCCGGCAGATCGCCGTCGCCCCATGCTGTTACAACCGCATCCAGGCCGAGCACTACCAGGCCCTGTCGGGCCCCGCGCAAGCCTCGCAGTTGCACCTGAGCATCACCGACCTGGGCCTGCCGCTGAGCGAAGCCGTCACCTCCAGCGCCCGCACCCGTCGCCAGCGCGACACCTCGATGGCCCGCCGCCTGGGCTTCGACCTGCTGCAACGCCAGCAACGACAGACCGACGAGTACCTGCCCACGCCCTCGTTGCCCACGGCCTGGCTGGAAAAATCCTTCGAAGACTACTGCCGCGACCTTGCCGCATTGCGCGAAGTGCCTTTGAACGGCAACCCCGACTGGGCCGCCCTGGAGGCCGCTGGCTGGCAACGACTGGCGCAAGTGCGCAACCTCGAACTGGTGCGCAACCTGTTCCGTCGCCCGCTGGAGCTGTGGTTGGTACTCGATCGTGCGCTGTTTCTTCAGGAAAACGGCTACAACGTGCGCCTGGGCGTGTTCTGCGACTACCCACTGACACCCCGAAACCTGCTGCTGCTGGGCGAGCGAAACTAGCCGGACAACCTGTGGATAAGTCTGTGAACAAGCTTGTGATGAAATTCACGGTTTATTGGATCCACTGGCTATTTCACACGCTTCGCTTATTCCCTCCAGTAAGCGAACGCCAGCAAAAACAGGCCTTTGCGCAAAGACCAACGGCGCAGCGCTTCGGCATGCCTTTCGCGCAGCGCCTGCATGCCGGTTGTGCATAAGCCAAATCCCGGGTCCTACGCAAGCCCCTTGCAGCAACTGTCTTGTTCAGAATCTAAAGGCCTGCCCAATCCCTGTGGGAGCGGCGGTTCGGCGCCCCGACTTGTCCCGCGAACACGGGCGCAGCCCTGCCAGGCAGCGCGGTGTCTTTTTCGCGGGTAAACCCGCTCCCACACCTGGTTCAAGATCCCACTGCGGCAAAGCGTCGCAAAAGCACAAAACCAAAAACTAATTATTGTATTACGATAATTTATCAAGAATAATCCGACCCGTTCATCACTGTACGGAGGCACCCCATGAACAGTAGATCCGTCGCCTATGCGCGCTCCCGATTGCGCACCATCGGCGCCCTGGCCGCCCTTCTGGCCTGGACCACCGCTGCCGTCGAGTTCGGCGGCACGCCGCTGCTCTGGCTGCTCGACTACCCCACCATGGTTTCTGCCTACCTGCAGGCCTACGGCGACCAGATGCCGCTGCTCCTGGCCGAAGGCTACCAACCGTCCCACCTGGCGATCGGCCTGGTGTTCTTCCTCGACCTGATTCCCACCGCCATCTCGGCATTCGCCCTGCTGCTGACCGGCATCTTCTTCATGCGCCTGTCCAAGGGCCAGACCTGGACCCTGCCCAACATCCGCCTGCTCTGGTGGGTCGGCCTGCTGTGTATCGGCTCGCCGCTACTCTGGTCGCTGATCGGCACCTTCGAGGGCCTGGCGCTGGCCATCGACCTGCCTGCTGGCGAAAGGAGCTTCAGCGTGTCGATCGGTGTATCATCCGAGGCTGTCTACGAGATCATGAAAGGCATTCTGCTCTGCGCCTTCTCGCTGCTCATGCGTGACGCCAAGACCATCAGCGATGAACACAACTGTTATGTCTAGCCACCCCTTATGCCGATAATCATCCGCCTCGACGTCGTCATGGCCCGGAACAAGATCCGTTCCAAGGACCTGGCGGAAATCATCGGCATAACGGAAGCGAACCTGTCGCTGCTGAAGAACGGCAAGATCAAGGGCTTCAAGATCGAGACCCTCGAGAAGCTGTGTCGCGCGCTGAACTGCCAACCCGGCGACCTGCTGGAGTTCAGCGAGGAATGATCAAGGACTGCAACACCCATGTATTTGCCCCACAAAGGTTTACTCGCCGTACTGCTGGCCACCTGGCTGATCAGCGGCTGCGGCCCGAGTTACACGTATAGGTATTCGCCACCGCCTAGCGCGCATGGCATGAACTGCATCAACAACTGCTCGAGCGAGCGCAGGCATTGCCAGCAACTGGAGCGTCTGGAAGAAAACAGCCAGCGCGCCCTGTACCAGGCCGAAATGCGCGCCTACCAGTACTGCAAGACCGGCAAGAGCAAGAAGGAAGCGCGTCACAACTGCTACCAGCCGAGCTACCCATTCGGCAGCTCGTCCAGCTACAGTTGCGGCCGCGATTACGACAGCTGCTACATGGCCTGCGGTGGCACCATCCAGCGCATTCGCAACCCAGATTGATAGATGAACGGATTTCGACACGTGAAATACACCACGCCTTTCACCCTTCTGGCCCTTGGCCTGGCCCTGAGCGGTTGCTCCAGCAGTAGCAGCAGCTACACCCCAAGGACTTCGAACCTGGACTGGGAAACCCCCGGCATGCAGCTCGGCGGCGACCGCGGCCTGCCCCTGCGAGTGGACGACCGCTGCCGCAAGCGCGGTTGCGACAACCACAAGCTGTTTTTCAACCCCGCAGAGCCTGAACCGAGCGTCAACACCATCCACCGCGGCTGGTAGGATTTTCTCCTTTTGGGGCGGTGACTTAGGCGATTTCGCGTTGAATGCAAGGAAGTGGTTTACAGCAGCCAACCGATCGCTATAATGACGCCCCTGTGCCGGTATAGCTCAGATGGTAGAGCAACTGACTTGTAATCAGTAGGTCCCGGGTTCGATTCCTGGTGCCGGCACCATATCCAGCTCCATCGCGTTCCACCGAATGCCTTGGAAGCCCCTAAAACCCGCCCTTTGGCGGGTTTTTTCGTTCCAGGACCCTCCGTCGGGATCCAACAAAATACCCCATCCCCGGGGGTATTTTTAGGGTACAGCGTCTTGCCTGCATGGAGAACGTACCCTTATGCCACGTCTAGCCGTTCCTCTCAGCGACCTCAAATGCCGTACGGCGAAACCTCGCGAACGTGCCTACAAGCTATTCGACGGTGGCGGCATGTACCTCTTCGTGAAACCCAACGGCGTGAAAACGTGGCGATTGCGCTACTTCAAGCCCAGCGGCAAGGAAGGCACGCTGATCATCGGCAACTACCCCATCATCTCGCTGGCCATCGCCAGGACCAAGCGCGATGAAGCCAAGGCCCTGTTGATCGACAACCTCGACCCTATGGAAGAGAAGAAGAAAGCGAAGGTAGCTGCTCAACGAGCTTCCCTGCTTTTCGAAACCGTCGCCCTGGAGTGGCACGCCGAAATGTCCCGGCGCTGGACAGAGGGACACGCCAAGACCGTCATGAGTCGGTTGCGCACCCACGTCTTCCCCCTGATAGGCCAACGCCCCATTGCTGAACTCGATACTCATGATCTGCTTGAGGTAACCCTCCGTATCAAAGAGCGCGGCACCATGGACGTTGCCCTTCGCGTGCAGAACTATCTCTCCACAATCATGCGGGGTGCGAAGCGGGCGCGGCAGGTCAGCCAGAATCCGGCGCTCGATCTGGCAGGGTCGATCCATGCCCCGCGTACCGTGCACCGCCCTGCCCTCTCACTCAACCGCCTCCCCGAACTACTCGGCCGGATCGACAACTACAACGGCCGTGAGCTAACCAAGCTGGCTGTACTGCTGACGCTGCACGTGTTCGTGCGCTCCAGCGAACTGCGTTTTGCGCGCTGGGATGAGTTCGACCTGCAAAGGGCGATGTGGGAAATCCCCGACACCCGCAAGCCAATCGACGGCGTGCGCAATTCCACTCGTGGCACCAAGATGAGCGGAGACATACAGATGGTGCCGCTCTCTCCCCAAGTCATCACAATCCTTGAACGGCTGCGCGGCTTGAGTCGCTTCTCCGAACTGGTGTTGCCCGGTGACCACAGGTATTGGAAACCCTTGTCGGAGAACACGGTTAACCAGGTGCTGCGCAATATGGGCTACGACACCACCAAGGACGTGTGCGGGCATGGATTCAGGACCATGGCTTGTAGTGCTTTGCTCGAATCAGGGCTGTGGACGGACGCGGCGATTGAGCGGCAGATGAGCCATCAGGAGCGTAACCGCGTGCGCGCTGCTTACATCCACAAGGCCCAATTTCTGGAGCAGCGTCGGTTGATCATGGCGTGGTGGAGTAACTACATCGATGCCAACAGATCGGGCCATGTCACTCCGCATGAGTTTGCCCATCCAGCTGGCGATAACATCACCTCCTTGCCAAGTGGGCGTGGCGCATTCAGTCGTCGGTGAACCCTCCAGAACACCGTTGGCCGCTCTTTAATTCGGGTCCATCCAAACAGGGCTGCAAAGCCGCCCTGTTTGGATGGACCTCGCTTTGCAAAGCTAACAGCCGACACTAATCCTTTGGATACCACTGATTTCCACCGGTGGATAATTTCATGCACAAGCCCAGATACCCCGTGGATTCTGGCGTTGACCAAATTTATCCACAGGCGTAGAACTGAGGGTGCAAACGCTGTCTTGGACAGCACCCAGGTGACCAGAACCTTGAAGGTCACGCCGCTCTCGCGGTGGTTCTCCCCCCAAATGGCGATTCGCATCCGGCAGCTCGCCCGGTCACCTCCCCGGTGATGGATGCCTACTTAAGATCATGGCCCTCGTGCGCCAGACAACACCTCCTACTTCGCTGCCCTGCAGCAATCCGCTTGGCCGAATCTTGCGCCAACCTGCGCCCGTCTCTTTCTCCTGGAAAGAGACGGGCGCTTCTAACACTGCTGCAGCCCTCATCGCACTTGGCTTTGCGGCTACTCCACTTGTGACAATCGGCGTGACAAACGCCGATGTCATCAGCAACAGCGCTGTAGATGATGGTGCCGCAGACCACGGAATGGACTGCACCTGGCTGACAGCCAGGCATGCCCCGGTCATCGTATCGCTGCGTTAACCCGGCTCAGGATCTCGCGGCACTGGTCTCGTCAGCCAATGCAGCCTCCACCCGCCCACCGGTAACGGTGCTTAGGAGGCCAGATCATGAGATGCCCTTGCTCCCGGACGTAAGGAGCCGCCAGTCCCGCGCTAGAGGACATCCCCACAGGTCGCAGGGGCCTTG